>JANMKA010000078.1:0-32465 GCA_031371765.1 Blastocatellia bacterium | reverse complement strand
AACTGTTTCTGCTGTGCGGGGTCTTAATTAATCCACGTACCGCCACTTTTAAGTATCGTGCTGCAAATTACTGCGCAAAACAAATCTCCGCCTCCGCTGATCGTAATGGCCTAATTGGGAGAATAAACGACTGCGTAGTCTCCCGAACCTCCCGAAAGGGTGATGTCACCAGCTCCGCCATAGACAATTTGGAAATTGGAGGGAATCCCGCCGATATTTGAAACCGTGCCACCACTGAAATTCACGGCACAGCAAGTCCCAGCAGCTATTCCGGTTCCTGTTGCTTGAAGAATGACGGGGCCAGAATCAACGATGATAGTTGACCCGCCGCTAAGTGCGATTGTATTGACGTTATATGTACCGGCCGACATATGCATAATCTTGCCACCACCCATCAGAAGGTCCGCATAGTTGCCCGGAGTGAGTTTGTAGGGACCGTTGTTGGTGCATGCATAGCCGCCGCCTGGATAACAACTGCACCCAGAAATGGTAGCGCAATTGTTTCGTATGTTCTGGATGCCCGTGGCGGGTGTAGGACTGGCGGGTGTTGGATTGGGATACGTAATTGGGCCGGGCAACTGATTTAGCCCGCCAGTGGTCCAGCCGCTGCCATTGTGGAGTGCATTCGGGCTTCCGCTTGAGCAGGTCCCAACGCCCGTCCTCGGTGTGCTCAACGTCCCACTGATGGTTTGTATTATTGGAGCGGTGCCGCCACCGCCGCTGAGATCGAAGTTGCCGTTAGACCCAATTCCTCCGCCACTAAGTTGCTCGGTGGTGGAGTACGAACCTGCACTGGAATCAAAACTATCCGTGCCCCCGCCGCCGCTAAAGCTCACACTGGCACAACCGGGGGAAGTTCCAAAAACGGCGTAAGTGAAGAGTGGTGAGCCAGTGCGCTCGTAGGTTGCGGTAACTTGAACGGTTGCGCTGCGGATGCCCGCGACCGTTCCCTGCGACGTAATCTTCCAGGTTTGTACGCCACTGCCTCCGCCGAGCCATGATGCGCCGGTTCCCGGAGTCATACTCACAAGGGTTGCGGACGTTGAATATGAGGCACTCGACAGCCCCGTCAGTGTTTGATTGCTTAGAGCAGTATTGTAAGCACTCGCAACGGCCGAATCGGGGTAGTTTGAAGATACCCCGCTCAGGGCCGAGAGGACGATTGGGCTCCCGTTACTCGTGCACCCGCTGACGCATTTCACGGGAACCGTAGATGTGTTATACGCAGTGAACGTCGTGGGTGCAGTGTAATTGTTCGACAGCCAGTTTATGGTGTTTTGCACACCGGCTTCAGCAGCATAACGTGCTTGGGCTAGCTGCTTATAGTTGGCAGTGGTCGCAGTCTCTGTCCGGCTAACAAAAATTATGCCAGCGGCCAAAAGGCTGATAATGACCATCGTCAGTAATGCGATGACTAAGCTTACGCCGCGTTCATCTCTCCAGTTTGTGATTTTCATGGTGAGTATCTCCTTCTCAGGGGCCAAGCGGTACGTTGGGGGGTGTGGGCTGCAAACGATTTGTGATCGCCGGAGACGCCTGTGCCATCGTCAATCCGGCCAGAACGTTTCGCGACGACAGATTTGAAAATGATTTCGTCATCGTTATGAAGGCGCCGGTTTGTGGATCTCTTTTAGACGTTTGCAAGCTCAAGGCCACCGCAACGCTTGGGACAAACGTATAGGTCGATGAGCCTGCTGTGACCGTCACCGCGGTGCCATATTGGAAGCAGGCTGCGCCACCGGGGTTAGGAACTAAATTGGTTAAGAGAGTCTGTGCTGAGTTGCGTGTAGTCACCCCAGGCGCGAGCGTAGTGACGGATCTCATCAACGTTCCGGCTGTGGTGTCGCAATCGTATTGCAGATATACGATGGTACCGTCGGCATTTACATCGCCAACCATTTTGAGCGAGGTCCCCGTCGAGCTGCTGAGCACTCCCTGGGGAAAGACTCCCTGGGCAAAAACCACCTCGCCGGTGGCGTGACTTTGCTTAAAGATTCCTGTGACTTGAGTTCCATTGGGAATGGAGGCCACCGCAACAATTTCCTTACTCGATCCTGTACCGACAGTGAGTAGCTCACCTACGAAAATATTGGCTGACGAACTGATTGCAACGGTTTGCGCCGATGAGCTGCCTGTGACCGCTGCCGTTAGAGTTTGGGGCGTAAAGTTGAGAGCACCGGCCTGACCTATCTCCTGGGCCATTAGTTCAAACGTGCCACGCAAGCCCGCATGCATTTCAGCCTGCATCTGCTGTGAGCCGAATAGTTTTTGTGAATATGTCAACGCGGAAAGCGCTGTGCCGGCGACGAGTATTAGTACCGTGAGGCTGATTAACATCTCGATCATGGAGAACCCAGCGCAATCGTTTAGAGTTTTGTGTTTCATGAACTTAGCTCACTGAGATTTCATGGAGACTAGGGTGGTAGTGGGTGCGGCGGTTCCGTTGGGAGATGCGTTTAGCGCCTTCACAAATACGTTGATCGTCTTGAGGTTTCCGGCAGCATTAGTTGAAATGCGCCACTGTCGCACGTAGGCGGCCCCATATCTGGTGCCCTGCTGATTTCCGGAAGGGTCGATGTAATCGACGTAGTTGGTTACCGGCGATTCATCAACAACGCCGCCGACAGTAGTGTTGCCTGCCATGACACCGCCTAAACCCGTTCCTCCCGTGCTGGCGGTGGGATATACAGCCGTGTTGCTGGCGCTGTCAGTGAAGTTTAGGGCCAGTAACTGCTCCAGCTTATCCTGCGCGTACTCTGTCGTTCTGCTCGTGACATTGCCCTGGCTCCAATTCTGCGTCACTGCGATCGCAAGCACGCCCATGACTCCCATGACTCCAATCATCATGATGAGGAGTGCAATTACGGTCTCAAGCAATGTCATGCCGCCCTGGTCTCGCTGCGAGACCTGCACATGTGCTGATGTTTTCTTTAGGTTTCGGCTAACCTTCATTGAGTACTCCATGCCCCGTTGACGTACTGCCATACGGCAATTCGACCCGTCGCGTAGACCGTAATCGCATAACGTGTACCAGCCTGATTAGTAATATAAAGCGCATAATTGCTCGTTGGAGCGCCTGTGCTATCGACCGGGAGGCTTCGCGAGTTGAAAAGTATCTGAGCGGTATTTTGAATCGTCGCCTGAGAACCAGCTGGAGTCGTGAGGCTGCCGAACCCGAAGCTCGTCCCTTCGGAAAGATTTACCGGGCCACCTTCGGCAGTAAATGTGTTACAGGTGCTCGTCCCCTTGCTCGTGCAAATTTCAAGCTGGCATGATCTCGAAGTGGTATTGCAATTAAGACGTGATTGAGTGAAGCCATCTGCTGCCCGCATTTTAGTGAGCGCCAATTGTGTGGCGAGGTTCCGGGCGTCTGAAACTGCGCGCAAGGCCCGAATTGTTCCGATAGCCTGTGGGATTGCAAGCGCTGCCATAATCATGATTGTGACAAGGACAATAGCCAACTCGATCGTGCTGAACCCAAAGGAACCACGCTTTTGTGGGTCCGTAGTGTTTTCTAATTTGTAGTTGTGTCTTGTTTGCATTCTCATTTTTTGCTTGCTAGCTTTTCAAAATCGTAAGCGTCCGATTGGCTCTCCAATCAACTCCGTTCTCGGAACTTACTTCAAAAGTCTTTGTTAAGAGACTAATATTTTGGGTTGGTGCTTACTTCGGGTTTGCCGCTATTCGTGAACTTGATGAAGGTGGATCCGCTTGAATCCGTTACCGCGAGCAGAGGGTATTCAATTATCTGGCTTTCTGAATCGACCGGCCTTCCCAGCCAATCGAACTTTATTGTGTTAGGAAAAGGACCGCTGAATTTCAACCCAGAACTGGGAAGGCTTAGAATCACCGCCTGATCCAGATTCCCGTCACTATCAGAATCCTGGCTGACTTTGTAAGACATAGCACTAAGGATGGTCACTCCCGCAAACTGATCGGTTGACCTCGTTCCACGCCGCATAGAGTCGAGACGGGCATTCTCCAGAGACATGCATAGTTTCCCGGCCGCCTTGCTACGGCTTTCTTGATTTTGCCCTTTGCGAAACTGAACAAAGCCGTATCCACACGCCACCGAGATGATACTCAGCACGATAAGTATTTCGATTAGAGTGAAACCGCGACGATTGTCGTTCGGCGTTGTGAGAGTCGTTGTCATATCAACAATGATTGAGCACTAGAATTCGCGGACGGCCCCCACCTTATGGCCGCCAACTTGTTTTGCCTTATCGACTTCTTCGGAGTTGTATTGAATGTTTGCGGTACCACCGCCGCTGACGTCGAAAGTAGGCGCTTGAAAAAGATCGGTATCGGCCCCGGTACGATTAAACTTGGCTACAAACATTGCTCCGTAGATGTTTCCATTTCCGCCGCCGCTACGGACCACCCGACCGGCGCCAAGCACCATGATCACGCCGTTAAAGTTAAAGCTTCCATCCAACGTGAGAGTGCCGGTCACAATCAGCGTTCCCTGTCCACTGAGCGTGGCGCTGCCGTGTGGAGCACTAAGAACCAAATCGCCGTCTACAAAAGTAAGGACTTCATTCGGATTGCCAGCTCCGAGCCCCTCCGGACTATCAATCGCTGCTTGGCCGGTCGAAAAATAGCGACCCTCGCGCACAGCCGCGGCCATCACACCGTCAGTCCCATAAAGGAAGGTGCGAGCTGCCTTAACTGATTTGAGAAACTCTGCCGTATTCGCCGAAGTCAAGACCTGTGGATCGCCAGGAGTTACGTTGGGGCCGTTACCGTTACAACTTGTACCGTCGGCCGCGCACCCGTCGATGATGTTATTCGTAGCCGCGTAGTCGCCGCTGCTTACGCCGAAGGGTGGAAGTGTCGGTAAAGGGTTTCCAAAGGCGTCAACGCCGGAAACAGAAGTTACGCTACTCGAACCCAGGTTAAAATTTATTGGATCGCCCGATTCGTTAGGCATTTGTATGAGTTGATTCACATCGTAATTGAGGGTGAAGCGGTTGACGATTACTTCCATGTTCTTTCGCGCGTTCCTGGAACCAAAGCCCGCTACCTGAATTTGCAAGCGACTCGGTTTGTAATTGGGATTCGCGGTGCGAAGGCTTCCGTTCAAGTCGTCCGGATCAACGATCGATGTGACTTGAAAGGAAGATGTTGGTGCGGTCGCGACCGTGATCGTATTACCCGATGTGGCACTCCATAGGGCGGGATTGGTAACAATATTCCGAAAGGTAGCGCGCGTTCCGGCCGGGTTTGATTGCACGTTTCCGCGTAGCACGTTTAATGTGCGTGCCACCCCCGCCTCGGCAGCGTAGTAAGCCTGCATCTCAGACGTCGAGTCGACCGCGTTGGTACCGGTAAGCGCTGCGGTCAAGACAAGTGTTCCGCCAGCGGCCAGCAGTAAGGTGGAGAGAAGCAAAGCGGTAACCAACGCCGCGCCGCGTTCGCCTTTTTGTTTTGATTGTTGATTCACTAACTCTTTATTTCTCATCTCAGTTTTGACCTCTGTGAGCCTGACTCCATGACGGAGTCCTTAATAGGTTGATAGACCGGCGTTCCGGAGTGTCACATCAGACACCAACAGCACATGACCACCGGGCTGGAACCCAGGAGAACCCTCGGTTCCCACGCGCTCTAGTGTTACCGAAAGGGCTATCACAACGTATTTCGCCGCAGCAGGAAGGACTTCAGGCGAAGATGGGCTGGAGATGTCTGTGTCAGCCGGGTTGGCGTTGTAAGTGACAGCTTGACCGAAATAATGTATCTGGAGCGAGTCGATGCGGTTGGCAAGGACGGTACCCTTGAACGTATTTGCAGTGTATTCATCCCAGCGGGCCAGGTATTGGGTGCCTGCGGCGAGGTTTCTAAAATACTTGACGTCCTCTCCTTGATCCTCGCCCACTAAGCCCAGACCAATGCCGTTGCGTGCGTTGGCACTTACGGCGGTGTTGTACTTATTAAGGTTGGAGCGTACGCGAATTGTGGTCGAACTAGACTCCCCGGGAACAATTCCGTTGGTGTTGAGGTTGAATCCGCCGTTAGCGATTTCCCGAGACATTATGTTCAAACCCCGTTGCACGTCAGCTAACGCGTCCGACTTCTGATTCTCACGAGAGCGCAGTCGAAAAGCACTAGCTACAAGACTGGTTGCCATTCCCATAATGACTAATGTTATGGCCATGCAAACAGTGAGTTCTAAAAGAGAAAAGCCCTCTGTTCCACTCTTATGTTTTTGCTGCATTAGATTTTCTTTTTATTATGAAGGGTTTCTTGCCAAAGCAAATCAATAGGCCCCGGGCACGAGAGTTGAACGCTGCGTCGACAGGCTGACCCCACCTAGCGCGGGTCCCGCGCCCTGTGGAGTAACTCTAATAGTGATTGTTTTTACCGTCGGCTGGCCCGCATCAAATTGGCCTGCAGGAACGACGGTGGCGTTTTCAATAATTGTTACGACCGTATAAGGTCTGCCACTACTCATCTCGGTCTCGGTAATCCCTGTCGTTGCGCCGAGTCCCCCATTCGGGTATGAGTAAGCAACATTGCGAGTGGTCACCGAAAAGGGCACGGTGCGCATCCATTCCATTCTTTTTTGCGCGACTGCCATCGCAAGTTCGCGATCATTGGCGCCGCTGTTCGCCATGGTGGCGTAAGCGAAGAGTGAAGCCGCACCTAGTCCTATGACCATCATAATTACTAGCGAAACAGCTGTTTCAATTAACGTAAAACCTTTTTCCGTAGACTGCGGTGCTGTCACGCCCAGGCACTCCGGTTGCAAATGATTGTTGGAACTCATATTTGACTCCGATTAGTTACCAACGCTTACGGTCACTTGTTTAGTAGATCCGCAAGATGGGCTGGCGGAAATATTGAGGGTGAAGGTCCCACGATTTCCATTGCCGGTTTTTGATCCGACCGTAATAGTCGCGGATCCATTACCGGTGAAACTGGTTGGCGAAACAGAGATGCTGAGAGGGTTCCCGGTACCGGCTGTTGAGGCGGAAATGGTATGGGAGCCGGTGGCATTCAGCAGAGAAAATGTCACTGTGCCGGAACGCAAATTGGTAACACTCTGACTTAAAGAAAGTGAAGCAGTACTAACCGAAGAAGTGCAGGGTGGAGGAACCGGCGTAGCGGTGGGGGTTGCTGTCGGAGTCGGAGTGGCAGTAGGGGTGGCTGTTGGTGTGGGTGTGGGTGTGGGTGTCGGACTGTTTCCGTTACCGTTCCCGTTGCCATTTCCAGTTGGCGTAGCTGTCGGACTCGGAGTTGGTGTACCGGTTGGAATGGGCGTCGGGGTTGGAGTGGGCGTCGGCGTGGCATCAGGCACAACGTCATTTGTTACGGCGGCCAATGTTATTCCTGGAATCTCATCGTCGCTGAAAACCTGGTCATTAACGGTGATGTCGCCCGAACCGGAGACGTCTACTGGCAGGCTTCGCGCTTCGTTGATTATCTGAAACACAAGCCTGGTCACGATTCGTCCGCGCCAGTCAAAGGTGGCGGTCTGCGCCACACTATTGAACGTCACTCCCGGATCCAATGAGAAGGTCTGCGTTTGCAGGGTTCCCGACCCGTCAAAGTCCATTCGAACATTAAAGGTAGATGTGCCCTCCCCAAACGTCTGAACGAATGCTTCGCTTCCGATTGCGGCATGCCGCCGAATTGAGTCACCACGAGCCTTCTCCACGTAAAGCGCAAAGCGCCGTGTAGAGTTTTGGACGCGAGCCTCGGCACGCGCTTGCCTAATCCCAAGAATTCCGAAAGTTGTCACGATCGCGATCACCGCTACCGTGATCATCATTTGAATTATGCTGAAACCCTGCTCAGGGCGCCGGTTGTTAGATTGTTGGGTCATGCCTAATTCTTTCCTCGCTCCTCTGCCACTGAACGCTTATGAGGCCGATGGACCTCGTGGGCCATTGCTTTGGCAACGAGCATGCCAAGCTAAACTGGCCGCAAACTCGCACCTATTCGTAAAAATCTTCTTGCAGTGACGAGCTTGTGTGTTACCTAAGGTGACGGCAAAGGAAAAGCTCTTCCTGTCGGAAGACCTCGCGAACCAACCTCAGCTTAGAGCCGTTGCGCTAAACGTCAGTGCGGAAAAAAGCTAGCCTTCGACGTTTGATCAGGCAGGGTTCTTTCTGTCCGGACGGCCATTCGTCCTGCTCCGAAGGAATCGTCCTTCGTGGACCATGGCGCCGCACGCCGGGTTCGCGGTTGGACGGCAAAGCGCCCCGTCGATCTCTCGATTGGCGGGGCGCAATGCTGGATTGAAGGATTTACTGGTCAGGGAGGGCTGGCGCCAGTTTTCGAGTTTGGCTCAAACTCGTTTGCGGAGGTCGAGATGCTCTGTGTATCTGCCAGCTTCATTGCCAACACGCGTGGCTTATAGCCGAAGGACTTGGGACCACCACGACTGTTCTGCACTTGCATAACTAGACGGTCCTGATTCTGTCTGAACCGCAACACGCTGCCGCGCTGATTCATAATCACAAAGAGTAGAACGTCGCCGCTCGCAGTCTTCATCTGACCAACCAACGAACTCGCGCCGCCGTCGGTTCGCACCAGTGTGCCAGTCTTGGCGATAACGCTGCCTTCCCAGGCGAGCCCGGTAAAGCGATCTTCCAGAGTGCCCGGATCTATTCCGGCGACGGGCATGATGTCGGCCGGCGTGAGTTTGTGTTTCTGCAATTCGTTACGCAACCCGCGGAAAATTTTCATCATGGCTCGCGGTGTCACGCGGTTAACTCCCAAGCCACTCACCGATGACAGCCGAACTTCACTCTCCGGAATTCCGAGCAACGCTACCAGTTGGCGTTCGACTGATGGAGCGCCGCCGAGGCTGTCGCCGATTCGCTCAGCCATAAAGTTATTGGAATAACAGAGGAGAACCTTCAGCACGTCCGTCAGCTTGCTGGAGTTGTGAGTGAGAAGTAGTTTGGCCCCGGGCGCTACTGGGTCAACAACGACCTCGCCCATGACTGCGACGTTGGGAACAGTTTGTAAGCTGGCTTGATCGCCGAGCGTCATACGTTCGTACATCCAGGAACGTGTCGCTTCAACAGATCGACGCGACGCATCGAGAGTGTCAGACAGCATTTCACCGGACCGCCGCGCCGAGGCGCTGAAATTCATAGTAAAACCGGGAGCAACAACAATGTTGCCGGTCACCGTGCGAATGCCCACGTTATTTAAGAGCCGCGCGATCATTACTCCGTGCTCGTAATGAAACGATGGATCGCGGCCAGTGACATACAAGTTACCGGTTAACTCTCCAGTTGCTTTATTTATGGTACCGTCTGTCCAGAACCCGTTAGTGAAACGATACTGTGGGCCAAAGGTATGAAGCGCCACGAGCGCCAGTCCGAGTTTGACTGAAGACGCTGGATTAAATCCCTGGTCAGTTGCTTGCGCCGAGATGGTTTTACCATCGCTTGTTTCGATGAGTACACCCTGGAGCCCATAAACTAACGGCTCGTCAGCGCTTTGTTGGGGAAACGCATCGGCTGGGGACGCTATTGGTTTCGCTGAAGAGTCTGGTTGCGGAAGAGGTGTCTGCGCGCTGCCGAGCGTGGCACAAGCCAGCAGCAGAAAAACCAAAAGCAAAATTTGTGCTCGCTTTCTTTTCTTGTGCATCGCCTTCATTGCTCGCGTGTGAGCAGTACCAATCGATAATAACATGGCGCGGGAGAGTAATGGTGGAGAAGGATCTTTCGATGCGTTGTTTCCTAAGGAAGATGCCGCGCTTAGAGTCAAAAAATATTTTGCGCTTTGCATCACAAACTCTGGATCGCAATTGCGTTGACAATAAAAGAACTGCAAACCTAGAATCTGGACATTGACAATCGCGTGAGACGAAATCATCAGCCCGTTAGTGCAGAAGAGATACGTGCCACACACGCCGCGCGCAAGAAAGAAATTCAGGCGCGGCTCCGCGAGTTTGGCGAAGTGTGGCAGCGCGGCTCTGATGATCTTCTTTGGGAAGAACTCGTCTTCTGCATTTTCACCGCCGGCGCATCTGCGCGCATGGGATTCACCGCGGTGGATGCAGTCAGGCCTTTATTGGCCGCAGGCGGCAGGCGCGAGATGACGCGTGCGTTGCAAAAAGCAGGCGCACATCGATTTCCGGTCGAGCGTCCCGGTTATATCGTCGTCACACGCGATTATCTGCGCGAGCATTGCGATCTGAAACTGCGCCGCAAGCTTGCAGGTTTTCGTGACCCGATCGAACGGCGAGACTGGTTGGCCCAGGAAAAGCGCATCAAAGGTCTGGGTTACAAAGAGTCAAGCCACTTCCTGAGAAATATTGGCATGCGCGGTTATGCGATTCTGGACAAACATGTCATGAGTTGTCTCCATGACTTGCAGATCGTAGACATTGCAAAACCGCCTGCCACCCGGGCGCGCTATCTGGAAGTTGAAGAAAAGTTAAAGCTGTTTGCGCGCGATCTCAAAATAGACTTTGACGAGCTTGATTTGGTGCTTTGGTCCATGAAGACTGGCGAGGTGTTGAAGTAAGCGCCCGTCAACAGCAGTTGTTACTCCCCGTTTAGGCGAAAGCCATGGTTACTGTGTGTCAAGGAGTTTAGTGAAATGACAAGCAGGCGACGCAGACTGGCCGCAGAAATTCTCGCGGCCTTTGTGATCTGTCTGGCCTTTGTTGGTCCAGTGAATGCCGCTGGCGAGCAAAAAACTCGCGTGCGAGCCGATCGTGCCCTGCGCGACGGCGATTTCGAGAACGCGGAAAAAATCTTTCGCGAGTTGCTTGCGAAGGATACGCATGACAAGGGCGCTCGTTTGGGCTTGAGCTTTGCGCTTTTGAAACAGCGCCACTTGCAAGATGCCTACGATCAGGCGGCAAGGGTAATTCTCGCCGATCCACTTTCCGCGCGCGCTCATGCCTTGCTGGGCGCTGCCATACTTGCCTCGGGCAACTTTCGGAATTCAGTTGAAGAGTTTCGCACCGCGCTCAGTCTTCAGGACAACGAGGCCCTGGCGATTGGCGGGTTGGCGATGGTGGATTTTTATGAGAACCGCATCGACGCGGCGATCAAAGGCCTGCGGCGCGCGGTGAGTATAGATGGCAACGAACCCGACTACATCTTCAACCTGGGCCAGGCAACCGCGCGTAACGAACGTTACAAAGAGGCCGCGGATGCTTACGAAACGTTCCTGCTGATTGCGCCCAAGACCGATGCCGACCGGCGCGCGCGCATTCGTGGGTTGATCGATTTCCTGCGCTACCTGGGCAATCAGGGTTTGCTCTACACGCTAAACGGAAACAGAACCAGCTTGTCGTTCGAGTCACTGGACGGACGGCCTATACTCAAGGTGCGCGCGAACGGTAACAAAGATTTTCTGCGTTTCGTGCTCGATACGGGCTCGGGCATGTCTGTTATCTCGGAAGAGACAGCGAAGAAGTTGGGAATGCGTCCCGTCGCCCGCGGCGGCATGGCCCGCGCTGTTGGCGGCGGCGGAAAGTTTGAAATCGTCTATGGTTTTCTTTCCTCGCTGGACTTGGGCGACGTCAAAGTGTCAAGCGTGCCTGTCTACATTCGCCACTTTTATGATAACAAGACGCCGGTCGATGGCTATCTCGGGTTATCGGTGATCTCAAAGTTTATTGCTTCGGTTGATTACGGCACCAGGCTTTTTACGCTGCAGCGGCAATCTGATTCAGATATTGACGACGCGCCGCGCCCAGTCTTGGACACACTTCCAACTGCCCCTTCCGACATAGTCGAAATACCGGTGCGCACAACTTCAAGTGGATTCCTCAGCGGCGAAGTAAAGTTGGAGGGAATCAACAAGCCCCTCAATTTCATCATCGATACCGGCGCGAGTGTCTCAGTTGTCTCGGAGAAACTGGTAGCCGAAGAAGAACTCACAAGTTTTATTGCCCCGGTTCGTATGCGAGTTTACGGCGCCGCGGGAATAACAGACGACGTTAAGACTGTGTTGCTGCCGAAAGTCATGCTCGGCAGTCTCGCGCGCGAACAAATTACGGCCGCGGTTCTCGATATGGAGCCGGTGAATGAAACCGCCGGATTCACTCAAAACGGAATTCTCGGCGGAAACTTTCTCGCGCACTATCGTCTTTCTTTCGATTTCAGACGGGGATTGATTAAACTGGAACCATTGAAGAAAAGCGTGAAGACGAGCGACAGCGTGAACCTGGGACCAATGTGACGCGCACATGAAGCAAAGTTTGTATCTCGAGACATCGGTGGTTGGCGCTTACCTGGACAATGGTGAGCCTTTTCGCCGCGATTTGACCATTCGCTGGTGGGAACACGAGATGCCGGACTATCGCGCCGTGATTTCACCGCTGGTCACGCGAGAATTAGAGCGCGTTGCGGAACCACACCGCACTTCATACCTGAATTTGATCGCCGATCTGGAACAGGTTGAGCTGGCCGAGGAAGCGTCGATACTTGCTGAGGGTTACATCTCGCGCGGAATATTTCATCGCAAGTACATTGCCGACGCCATGCACGTGGCCATTGCGTCGGTTCACAAAATCGATTACTTGTTGACCTGGAACTTTGGTCATTTGGCAAACGTGCGCCGGCAAGCTCGCATTCGGCTCTTCAATACGGCCGCAGGTTTTTATGTTCCGATGATCGTTACGCCTGAGTTCCTTGTTTCCGAAGCTACCGAGACTGGGAAATAATTAGCGAATGTATCGACGACCGAAATTTCTGGAAGTGCTGCACGCGATTCGCGAGGAGATGTCTCGTGAAGTAGACTACGACGTCGATCTTTTTGCCGAGTTTGTGCGGTCCGGCATTCGTCCCGCACATGGACCTGAGCGAATAATCCGCGGCCGGCGAACCCACGTTCCCGCGCAGGACCTGGAAGTTGAGATTGATGAGCAACCTAAAAAGCGTGCCGGCAGGACTCGCTAAGGCGCGGGCGCTTAGCGAAATCAGTTTCCCAAATTTATGAACGCAACGTTTGAAACCATCGGACTCGAAGTTCCCAGCGAGAAGGCTTTTAACTATCTCGCCGAACGCGCCGGCGATCAGGGTGAAGCCACTCAACTGAATCGTCGCGGCGCGGTTCTGCATGGTCGTTGCTGGAAGCTCGGTGAAGGCCTCGAAGTCTGGACAGTGCTTTACGAATCTGGCAGCGGTGATGTGTTCTATGCGGATTGCCGTCCGGGTTTTCGCGCTCGCTACATTCAAACGATTACGCCGTGGGCCTTGACCGAATACGACGAAGAAGGCGAAGCAGTGGTCCATGGTTATCGCGAAGGCACCGATTGCGAAGTATTGTTTGAACTGCAAAATCTAACGGAAGTCGGTCCCGGCGGTTTTCGCGCACAGGAGTTACATGTGGGACTATGTGGGCTGGCCTATCGCGCGCGAGTTCGTTCCGGGCCCGCGAAAACGCGTTGGTTGCCATTGGATAAAGCGGCGCCGTCGCGCGCTGCGCATGAAAACGATTGGAGTTTGTCCGGTCGAGTAGTGGCCTGTAAGCCGCTCAAGAATCCGCTTTCAGGCAGCGATCTCTATTGGATTAATGTAGATCTTGAGCGTATGAACCTTGAGATTTTGGTCAACCAACGCTCGCTTCGTGGCGATAGGTTGGTGCCGGGCGCGACGTTGGACGCGGAAATCTGGTTGCAAGGTCATGTGCTGGACGAACTGGCGCTGAGTTCACGCTACGAAGGAGTCGATGTTTCCTGTTCGACCGCGGATTTCTGGAGCCGGTTGCGCCGCCGAAACTAATTGCCCTGATCCATTAGCGAGTTACCTTGAAGAGAAAAGCAGTTACCCGACGACTGACTAAATGAAACGTGTTCTTGTTGTAGTCCTCATCCTGCTTGCCGTCGCTGTCGGTTCTTATTTTTTCAATCAATATTGGATTCATCGCTATGATGCGTTGATTGCGCGGCAGGCGGCGATCTATCGGCTTGACCCTAACCTGGTGTGGAGCGTGATTTACGAGGAGACATATTTCAGTCCCTGGAAAAACGGCAAAGACGGCGAGATTGGCCTGATGCAAATCACGTCCGCGGTGGGCCGTGATTGGGCCACCGAAACCGGCATGAAAGATCTCGAACGCCAAATGGCTGAGAATCCGGCAGCGCAACTTCGCGATCCCGAGCGCAACATTCAAATCGGTTGCTGGTACCTGGAAAAATTTTATCAGCAGTATCGCGACACGCCGGACGCCGAGGCGCGCATGATTGCTGCTTACAACGCCGGTCCGAGCCGCGCGGCTGAGTGGAACAAGGTGCCGCCGGGACAGAACCAACTTTCTGGCGAGCAATTCATTAACAACATCGATATTCCCTCCACGCGCGCCTACGTCGTTTCAATACTCGACCGTTATCGCAACATGAAAGGGCACGCGCGCGACATCAAGCTGCAAGGCTCGCCGGCGCCCGCGCGTTGAGCCGGACGCTTGCGCTAAACTCCTTTTCAATTTGCTGGTTCCATTTGGATCGCAACCGATGACCACAATTTACAGCGCTCAATGGATAGTGCCAGTGTCTGCGCCGCCATTCGCCGATGGCGGAATTGCCGTCAGCGGCAGTCGCATCATTGCGGTGGGCACGCGCGCAACATTGGGCCAACAATTCCCGCACGCAGAAGTTCGAGACTTTGGACCAGCCGCGATAGTGCCCGGCCTCGTAAACTCTCATTCACATCTTGAACTGACTGCCATGCGCGGCTATCTCGAAAACGAGGAGAATGATTTCTTCGCGTGGTTGAAAAAGCTGACGATCGGCAGGCTGGAACGAATGACCGCCGACGACTTGAATGTGTCGGCTCAGTGGGGTGCCTGCGAAGCAGCGCGTGCGGGCGTAACCTGCGTTGCGGATGCAAGTGATGCTGCATCTGAAAGCATGAATGCATTGCGAGTTGTCGGCTTGCGCGGAATAGTTTTTCAGGAATCGTTTGGACCAGATCCGCGCTTAGCTCAGGAGAACTTTGCGAAACTGCAGGCAAAGATCCCGCAACTGCGCGAACTTGAAACAGGGTTGGTAAAATGCGGTGTGTCACCGCATGCGCCCTATACAGTTTGCGGCCCGCAGTTGGAGCTGATCGCGCAGTTTGCGCTTGACGAAGAGTTGCCATTGATGATGCATGCGGCGGAGACGTCGATGGAGGTGGCATTGTTAAGTGAAGGCCGCGGCGCTTTTGCAGATGGATTGAAGAGCCGCGGCATTGACTGGCAGGCTCCGGGGTTATCAACGATTCAGTACTTGAAGCAACACGGCATCCTGGCGACAAAGCCGTTGTTGGCACATTGCATCCACGTCGACAATAAGGACCTCGAGACGCTTGGTGAAACTGGAACCAGGATCGCGCATTGTCCCAAATCGAATTCAAAACTTCGTCATGGAGTCGCGCCGTTGACGAAGTTTCTCGATGAGGGAATCGCGACCGGCCTGGGCAGCGACTCGGTGGCAAGCAATAACGTTTGTGATTTGTTCGAAGAAGCTCGCTACGCGCTCCTGCTGGCGCGTTCGAGTCCTGCAGCGAAGAATTCCAAGTCTGATTTATCGGCCCACGATGGTTTGGAACTTGCGACGCGTGGAGGAGCGAACGCCCTCGGCATGTCGCAGCAACTCGGCGCGTTGCACGAAGGGATGCAGGCAGACTTTGCGATCGTCTCGCTGGATGGCACGCAGCAAATTCCCGTTTACGATCCGGTTGGTACGCTGGTGTTCAGCTCGAGTGCTGGTGACGTGGTTTTGACGGTGGTGGCGGGAACGGAGGTTTATCGCGACGGTCGCGTGACGAACGTTGATGAGGATCGACTGCGCGCGCGGATGAGAGAGATTGGAGAAAAGTTAGCCGCGGATGAACGCAGATAAACGCGAATCAGAAAAGATTATAGTTTCAGATCCGCGCGCATCCGCTTTAATCCGCGGCTGATTGTCTTCCTTAACCTAATGAAGCCGCGATTGCTTCATCGAAGATCTCCAGCGCCACGTCAATGTTTTCTTTCGTGATAATCAACGGCGGCGACCAGCGAATAGTGTTTGCGCCCGCGCCCAGCACGATCATTCCTCGTTCAAAGCAAGCAATCTCAACGCGATCGCGAAGTTCCGCATCCGGCTTGTTTGCAGTCCGGTCGCTGACAAATTCCACGCCCAGCATCAGTCCCATGCCGCGAACGTCGCCGATGCAATCGTATTTCTTTTGCAAGCGCTCAAGCCCTGCTTTCAAGTAAGCGCCTACCTCAGCGCTGTTCGCCACCAGGCCGTTCTGCAATAACTCGATCGTCTTCAATGCTGCCGCGATGCAGACCGGGTTGCCGCCAAAGGTCGAGGCATGCGCGCCGGGTTTCCAATCCATCAGGTCAGCGCGCGCAACGCAAGCGCCAATCGGTAAGCCCGAACCAATCCCTTTGGCGATAGTCACAATGTCAGGGTGGACATCGTAGTGCTCACAAGCAAACATCTTTCCGGTGCGGCCCATTCCCGATTGCACTTCATCCACAATCAACAGAATGCCGTGTTCGTCGCAAATGCGGCGCAGCCCCTTCAGGAAATCTTTCGGCGCCGGCACATAGCCGCCTTCTCCTTGCACAGCTTCCACGACGATGGCTGCAACTTCTTCCGGCGGTGTAGTCGTTTTGAACAGCCGCTCGGTAATCCAATTAAGCGCACCTTGACTCGCGCCGCCGTCGCCGCAGTCAGCCGCATTGAATGGATTACGAAATTCATTCGGGTAGGGAACGTGAATGACGTCGAGCGCCTGGCGTTTGAAACCAAGGCGTTGCGCGGACCTTGATGAAGTCAACGAAAGCGAGCCCATCGTGCGGCCGTGAAAGCTATTAAAGAACGCGATGAACTTCTCGCGACCGGTTGCATGCATCGCCAGCTTCAACGCAGTCTCGACAGCTTCGGTGCCGCTGTTTGCGAAATGAGTTTTGGTAGGCGAGGGAACCGGCACAATCTCATCAAGTTTTTTCGCCAGCGCGGGCATGTGACGGTAGTAGTAGTCGGTGCCGCACATGTGAATGAGTTGTTCCGCCTGCTCCTGAATCGCGCGCACAACTTCCGGATGGCAGTGGCCCGTCGAACAAACGGCGACGCCGGCGTTGCAATCGAGAAAAACATTGCCGTCGACGTCCTCCACCCAAACGCCCTGTGCGCGTTCGGCGACCAGTTTGAAGGAAGGTCGGGGATAAGAAGGCGTAACAAACTGCGTGTCTGCCGCGATGATTTCTTTGCCTTTTGGTCCAGGCAGTTCGGTTTTGATTTCGGGTCGCTTCGGTGCGATAGCAGTGGTCGACATTGGTTCTCTCCTGGTTGGACAAAAGCGTCACTTAAAGACGATGCGGCGCGTTAACGACATTTACAGTCATCAACGAATCAGCGACAAGTACTAAGGAAAGACTGCTAATCCGCGAAGAGGTCGGAGCGGCTGTCGAGGGGGCGATGATCCAGATTTTTCTTATTACACATGGCGCAAACCTCGTTGCCTGTTGATGGAGCGGATTTGTTATTCAGCGTGCCGGGATATTACCACGGCATCAGGCCGCACTTCTAACGCATCGCCGAGCGTTGGCGGTTGCTGGCGGCCGGGCGCGACAAGCGGCACATATTCTGCAAATGATTTGCGAATCATTTCTCTCGCCGGCGGTTCGGGCCATATGCTCAGGCGCCCGCCAAAGCGATGCGAAAGAACGCGCGAACGAAAGTAGTTCTCGTGCTCCCACTCAACTTCGGCCATCGTTAGTAAGCAGTCCACAAGCTCATCATGGCCCGCGTCGCGCGCGTATCGCGCGGCAGTTTCGTACTCGCGAATGTTGCGGCTTTCGAGCCTGCCTGCACCGTACATCGGCGCCAACCAGCCAGTGAAGTGACATAAGAAGCCAAGCACGCGGCCAACAATTGATGCGCGCAATTCGCGCGCGCGGCTGGGGCGCGTTTGAAACTTGTCGAGCATCTCGCCTACCAGCTCGCGATGATGCCATTCTTCATTTTCGATTTGCAGAATGCGCTCTCGCTCGTCTGTGTCCGATACGGAGTGCCAGTGACCGCGGTAAGCATAAGCAGCCGCCAACTCAGCCGAGTAGGCTACTTTGAGACGAGCAAGCAGTTTGTCCTGATTCTTTTTTTTCGACACGGCCCTAGGGCACAAAGTTATAGACGATCACGCCAGCTACTTTCACCGGCGTGCCGGACAATTTCGTTGGCACAAAGCGCGCTTGCCGCGCTGCTGAGGTTGCTGCCGCGCGCAACAAGGGGTGACCGCTCACCGCACTCGCTGACGTTACATTTCCTTTTTCGTCAATTGTGACTTGCACGTTGACGGCGCCGGAAGCGTGCACCGCTCTTGCCGCGGGTGGATAAGGAGGCTGCGGCAAACTGATAGCCTTACCGTTGAGCACGCCACCGGAAATCGGCGCGTGACTTACGGCAACCGGAGTTTCAGTTTTCACTTCAGCTTTATCAGCAGCCGCCGGTTTAGGTGGTGGTGGCGGCGTTATTTCAGCGGGAACTGAAGGGCTCGGAGTTTCAGCGAGCACCGAAGGGGAGGGAGTTGGACGAACACCGAAAGTCTCCTGCGCTTCCTTTTCCGAACCACCGATGTCATCTATTTTCCAGGAGCCAGCTTCTTTACTGAGGTCAAATACGAGTTTTATTGAGTCGGCGTTGTCCTTGTTGTGATAAATGCCGGAGACGCGCGCTGTGTCTCCTTTGGTAATTTCCTTGATGTCGTCGAATGAGTACGGGCCGGATGCGGCTGCGGACTTCTTGCACATCTCCGCAAATTGTTGATTGTTGGTTTTGATTCTTTCGAGCCCCGTTGACTGGATAGCCTTACTGGAAAAAAGCTTCGTCATGGCAGCGGCATCACCTTTTTGTGCCGCAGACATAAAACTCTTCGCGGTCGCAGATGGGCCCCAAATCAAGCTGCAGCCGGCAACACTAAGTAGCAAAAACAAAACAATGAAATTGCGTTTCATGATCCCTCCGGATTCCGCCCGTATGTCAAGGAATTGCGTGCGGCGATAAGCGCACTTTCTTGACAGTGCTCAGATCGACGGATAAACTCGCGCTCTTTCAAATCCTAGCATTCTTAAATACAAATTGCGCAGGAACATTTCGCGGCAACGCGACTTGGCCCTGCGCCAACGAAAGGATCAAACATGGCTGCGCGAAATAAGATAACTGTGGTTGGCGCCGGTAACGTTGGTGCAACTGCCGCTCATTGGCTGGCGGCAAAAGAATTGGGTGACGTCATGCTCGTCGATATCGTGGAGGGCGTGCCGCAAGGCAAGGCACTCGATCTCGCGCAAGCGGCGCCGATCGAAGGCTTTGATGTGCGCCTCACCGGTCTGAACAGTTACGACGGAACGGAAAACTCGGACGTAGTTATCATCACGGCGGGCTTGCCGCGGAAGCCGGGCATGAGTCGCGACGACTTGCTGAAAACAAACGCCGACATTGTTTCCAAAGTCGTCGACGAAGTCGTCAGCCGCTCGCCTGAATCAATTCTGATCATCGTTTCCAATCCGCTGGATGCAATGTGCCAGGTTGCATTAAAGCGTTCAGGCTTTCCCAAACATCGGGTCATCGGCATGGCGGGCGTGCTTGATTCGGCGCGCATGCGTTGCTTCCTGGCCGAGGCGCTCGACGTGTCGGTTGAGAACGTGACTGCGTTCGTGCTGGGCGGTCATGGCGACACGATGGTGCCGTTGCCGCGCTTCTCCACTTGCGCCGGCATTCCCATTCCCGAGTTACTTTCTAAAGATCAAATCGATGCGATCGTAAAACGCACTGCCAACGGCGGCGCTGAAATTGTCAGTTTGCTTAAGACTGGTTCAGCCTACTACGCCCCGTCGGCTGCCGCGGTTGAGATGACCGAAGCGATCTTGAAAGACAAGAAGAAAATTCTACCGTGTGCGGCATACCTCGAAGGCGAGTATGGCATCAACGGGCTCTATGTCGGCGTGCCTTGCAAGCTTGGCGCGCGCGGGTTGGAACAGATCATCGAAATCAACCTGACTGCCGAAGAACGAATAGCGTTGCAAAAGAGCGCGGCGGCGGTACAGGAGCTGGTTAACGTGGTCGGCGCATAGTTCTTCTGCCAACCTAAGCTGCAAAAGAAACGGCGTAGCCAATCTGGCTACGCCGTTTGTCTATGAGGTGCCTACGCACCCGCTTGTAACACTACTGGTTTAGTTCGGACCAAATCGTGCACGGTATTCAGGAGAGGTGATGAAGGCTTTTACCATGTCCGATTTCTGGAAGTCGCCGCCGGCGGCATTAAGTTTGGCCAACCAGAATTGGTAACCAGCGTCATTGTTGTCTGGCGCATCCGTCGGGTTTCGTCTCAGGTAACCGAAGTATTCCATCAGAACAAATGCCGGACTAGCCTCTGCAGTCCTCACGGAATTGGAATCCGTGACGGAGCGCAGTGCCGCTGTCCGGGCCAAGGGAACGGTTCCCTGAGCGTTATAGGCAGCGATCGCAGCATTGCGTTCCGCCGTCGTCGGTGTAACGCCTGCCGATGTGAACAGCGCATCCACAAACGTCGCCGCCGTGGTAAAGGAAGCATAGGCCGTAGTAAACGCTGAACTGTTAACTACACCCAATGCATACGCTTGTTTGTTAGTCTCAAGCAAGGCATCGGCACCGGCCTGTCCGATAATCACGCCCTCACCGATTGTAGATTGCGCGCGTATCAGCTCAAGGTAAGTCAGGCGCGTTGCCGGCAGCGCAGACTTCCTGGCAAACGCTGAGCGCTGGAGCCGTATGGCATAGCCTCCCGTGTCCTGGGACTCGATTGACAGGAAGAAGGCACCCGATACTTGCACCCGCTTGGTGCTAATGCAGGCCGCGTCTGCTCCGCACGCGATGATTATGTTGCTCCAGAAACTCAGACCCGCAGCATCGGGCTGGCGATTGAGGAAGTCCAGGTAGTGCTGTCTAACGAAGAACTGGGCGTTATCAATCGGGTTAGTGGTCGGAGCCGTGAAATCATCGTCCATGATTGTGACGGGAGTCGTTGTTTGGCTGCCGAGTGAAATACCATTACCCGTGGGATTGCTCAGGGTAACGTTAAATGTTTCATCTCCCTCCACGTAAACATCATTGACGATTGGCACAGAAATAATCTTGCTGGTCTCGCCGTCCGCGAACTTTAGAGTGCCCAGCTTAATAGTGTAGTCACCCTTTTGTGTCGCAGTGCCATCGCTGGTGGCATAGTCGACGGTCGCTGCGCCGACACTGCCGCCGGTTCGAGTAACCACCAGATTAGCCGCCGGTGGGCTTTCCGGAACGTTCAGCGCGGAGGCGGCAAGTTGGAACGTTTGTGGTTGCCGTACGGTGACCGTGAATTGACAAGTCGCGGTGTTACCGGACGCGTCAGTGTTGGTGGCCGTTACCGTAGTGGTGCCGAGATTGAAGGTTGAACCGGAGGCCGGGTTGTAACTAAGCACAGCTCCCGGGCAGTTGTCGGTTCCGGTTGCCGCATACGTCACTGCTGTCGACGTCGCGTTCGGCGCTGTTTGCGCGTTGATGTTTGCCGGACAGGTAATTGTCGGCGGTTGGGTGTCATTCACCTTGACAGTAAAGCTGCTTGTTGCTCCCGATGTCGTGGTGACGTTCACCGTAGTCGTACCGACCGGGAAGAAAGATCCCGAAGCAGGACTCACGCTGACCACACCGCAAGTGCCGGAGGTCGTGGGAGCCGGGAAGGTGACTACTGCGCCGCATTGATTTGGATCGTTAGACACCGTGATGTTGGGCATGGGCGTGATTGAACACGCCAGACATTCGCCTCCACCAGGCGGTTGCGCGCCGCCCAAACCTGAGACAGTGACGGTATAAGGCGTAGCTGCCGTGCCGGCGTTAACTTCCATCACCACGACAACCAGAGTTTGACCGGCCGGTACGGTAACCTGCCAGCTTACTGTTGTATTACTCCCGCCCGGATCCCCCAGATAGTTGTTGCAGAAAGTTGTATCCGTGGGGCTGTAGCTGCCCAGGTACGCACCTGCGATTAGGTTTGCTCCGCCAGTGGATGCCAGGGTAATTGTTGGACAGGTATCAAGCGAACTCGTGTTGACGAACGTGAGTTGATCAAATGATCTGCCTCCGGTCCCAAGCCCGGCAGGGCAAACCTTAGCCGTACCGCATACACTTACGATCCCGTTACGTCCCAGCCGCCCCTGGGTCGTGTCAGGATCAGCCGGATCCAGACTGCCGTTGACGGTTATGGGTGGTTGCGTTTCGTTACATGTCGGAAGCGTAAAGTTACTCGTAGTGCTGCCGCCGGTAAAGACAGCCGTCAAGGTAAACTGGATCGGCGTACCACAGACAAAGCCGGGTGCACTGCTGATGGAATAGGGAACCAGGTTGTTGCCATTTCCATCGATCGGAATATCCGCATACGGCGAATGTGACTGGGTGATGGTGACACCGGGAGTCGAAGTTGAGAGTGTTGTCGTAATGTTTCTGGCCGGTGCGCAACCGGTGTTATCAAGCCGCACCGTCAAGGTGTTGCATTCATTCGTGTCGATGACGGCGTTGCCATTGCCGCCGGCAACGGTAACTGAGGCGGGATTTGCAGTATCCACAATGGTCTTCGCTGCACCATTGAGGCAAACATTAATAATTGAGGTAGCACCATTGGTTACGTTCACCGTCGTCGTGGTGGATGGAGTGCAGTCGCGATTTATGTTCGCCGTAACAGTAGCGGTGTACGTACCCGGAGCCACATTGAATGAATAAGTCCCGTTGGCTTTTGTCGTAGTCGAAAATCCGTTCGAAAGCTGCACGATCGCACCGCCCAGCGGCACGCCGGAATCGCAGGCTGTAATAGTCCCGCTAACAGTTCCCTGCGCTGGAGCGGCACACGTCGGAAACTTGAAGCGCCCGATTCGGGTGCGCCAGTTAAACGAACTGTTGGTTGCGTAATACTGATTAGTCGTCCAGAAAGTACAATCATCCGTCGGATCAAGTTGTAGTGATTGGTAATCGCCCCAGCGGTTGGAACTTCCGAGCTGCACTCCAGTGCCGGCAAACATGGTTTGTTCACCAGTCAGGCCGCCGAGAGCGTTGAAGTCGCGACCGGCGTAACGGATCGACGGGACCACACTGGTGCTGGAAACGCTGTAACTGACCGCGAGATTTCCCATGTGGTCAATCGCTGCGCTCGGAAGCCACCGATTCAGACCGGTCGAAGGATTTGCCGCATCCGGCGAAAAGGTAGCGTTATCGTAGAGCAGGAATGGACCGCCAGGAGTGCTGCGTTGTAACTGGAAATAGCGAACGCCCGCTTGATAGAGAGTTCTGTTCGTCGGGGCCGCGCCGCTGACGTTTACGGTTGTGCTGGATACGAGGGTTTCAACGCCCCCACGATTGATGTATTGCAACCGGTACATCAAATGGTACTCGATGGAATCAAGGGAGTCGGTGCCGATTGCGGGTGCCGGCTCCTTTATGTCGGACCTTCCCGGAGCGCTGCGCGGGTCGAAAGCCGCAACCAGAACCGGGCTTTCCGGTCGTTCGATAAAAGTTGAATTCGCTGGAGTCGCGAAGTCGGCATGGAAGTCAAATAGCCTCAACGCATCCTTGTTGTACGGTGCACCTTCGAACTCATCGGAGATCAGGTAAGCAAAAACGTTAGGTGAGCCCGGCGGCGGAGCTTCCAATCCATCCTGGTCCGAAGGCAGTGTGGAGTTGTAAAACTCGGGGAAATCTGTCCCATTCCGATTGAAGTAGATGAAGCTCGCGGTCGGGTCTCCAACCAGCATTTTCTTGCGATCAAGCGCATACATGCCCACGCCGTTGAAATGATCGCCCGGCTCGGTGAACTGGTTGACGGTCATGTAGTAACCATCAGGCCAAACCCCAAACTTGCCGTAGTCCGGAAACTCCGCACCCGGCGTAACAAAGTCGTAAACGTAATACGAGCCACCCGGGTCGCCATTTTTCGAAACCGCGACGCATTGGTGAAATGGTGGCGCCTGACCGGCACCGACAAAAGCAAATTGGGTAACGAACCAACGGTCGGCCATGCGGTCGTATAGGACGACCGGGTCGCCACGATCTGCAGTCGCGCAAATCCCGCCAAGTTTTGAAAACAGGCCACTGATCAGAAACGGGGCTGTTTTCGCGTTGCCGTTCTTGTCCCAGATGCGCATCGCGTCGTTTACGGTTTGCACAACATCATTCGGGCCGACATCAATGTTTTGATCAGAAGGTGCCACCGTGCCGCCGATTAAGGGAATGTTATCGGTATCAGCGAGACCATCGAAAGTTAGCGAGGGAATGGTCGGAGTTTCCGATTCAATCGGCTTCGAGGGATCGAGCGCCCTGTCCAGGGACGCCATTTTTGCTCCCGCACTTGTCGCGGTCTTCCGCTCCGCAGCGTTCAATTCATTCTTTTCGCGCCCTTCACCGCCTTGTTCGTCTTCGTCGGTCTCAGTTCGCGTACGGTATTGAAGTTCGGTAACCGGATCGGATTCCGCGAAACCCACGGCCTGGCCGGAGATGGGAACTAAAGATTCTTTTGATTGAGCCGGTGACTGCGAAGTCGGCGTGTAATTCACCAGGCTGCGAAGGTCAACGCCTCGATTCGGAGACGTTGGGTTTTGGCTCGGGCTGGAGTTAGAACGTTTTGCTTGACCGCTGGGGATGAGCAAAACAGCTAGAAAAGCGACCGACAAGGCGATACCGATCCAAGTGGTGTGACGTTTCATGGAGCTTGGTCCTTCTGTTTGTTAGTAGATGGAATGGTACTGGCAGGCCCTGGAGTATTCGAGACGAACAAGCTTAGGCCATCTTTGAATTTTTTCGGACTTGTTCGGACTTGATTGAAGGCTTCGATCTGCGTTAGGGCAAACGCAAAAATACCTGATTCAAATCGGGGAGACCGAAGTAATGTATCTGACGCGACGCAATATAACTGCGAATTGCCAATCTGTAAACAAAAAACTATTGCTCGTCGTTGTAATTCAAAGGCTGAAAATGACTTTCTAAAAACCGGCGCAGGCAGCTAACGCAGTTGCGAATCAATAGCACTTCGTCACTTTTCCCTGGCGTCCTTCAGTTAGCGTGTAAGGTCCGAGATCGGTGGCTCCGGGAATGTGAACGGTGATAATCAGGGTTCCATCTCTGAGTCTTCCCGAGTATTGAGCGTCCGTGTCTTGTTTCGCGCCCTCACGCACCGGCCCGGCTCCTTCGCGGACGTAGGTACCCGCGACAGCAAAACGACCTGTCTCATCGAGCGTGAGGAGTGGGCTGATTGTTCCGTGCGCACAGTCGAACTCCAGGGTGACTTCCGTCTCCGAGATCTCCAACGTCAGGTGATTGCCGCCCCATGTGCCAGGATTTAGGCGCTTGGTTGACGCGGTTGTTTTTGGAGTCGCGGGCGAGCCCGTCGCGGATGGCTCTGGCGCGCCTGGCTTGTCGCTTTTGCAAGAACCGTTTTGCATTACAGAAAAGAGAAGCAGAGGCGCAAGTAGCAACTGCAGAAAGAAAGCATTTCTCATGTAGGGCGCATCTTAATTCCGCAGCAGGTTCTTTGCAACGCCGCTCGTTCTGCCGGCTCGTAAGACCTAACAGTATGTTGCTCAAAACTGGATTGCGTCACTAGCTGAATTGACGCGCTGAAACTTTTGAGGCTATAAGCTGAAGACCTCGGTCTTGGATGGTGGAAACACAATGAAGCGAATCAAAGTTATCTTGCTGTCAGTTTTTCTGAGTGCAACATCGCTTGCAGGCCAACGATCTAACGCTGCCTCGCCGGCACCAGCAGCGAACGACAAAAAACTCGAGCGCGAGATTAAGACCGCCGAAGCGCGTTTGGGAAAGGCCATTAGGAAAAGAGATACCGTGGCCCTGGAGAAACTGCTTGCTGATTATTATGCGGACTCTCAAGAAGCAAGCGAGCGCGCAGTTGGCAAGCAGCGAACCGTCGCGAACTTGAAATCCGGTCTGCTTCGTTATTACCAGATTCAGGAAGACCAAAAGTTTACGGTCCGCGTTGACATAATGCAGATCGAAGGCGTTTCAAAGTTTAAGGAGGCAAACCGAGAAGCCGAGATGTACGTCACGCGCCTCTGGACGAAGAAAGACGGACGCTGGCAACTTGTCGCGCAAACGCGGAGGCCGCGCGAAGAGGAAGCCGAGCAATAAGAGTTCTATTCTAAGGAATTACTTCTTTAACCAACCAAACAAACCGTGCACGACAGTCTCGCGGTTCTCTTCATAAATCGCGCGCGTTAACGGAATGCCCATTGGACAAGCCTGAATGCAGTTTTGGGCGTTGCCGCAGTTGGTGATGCCATCCTCGCCCATGATTCCTTCGAGGCGCTCGTCACGCGTCATCTTGCCGCTCGGATGCATGTTGAAAAGACGCACCTGCGCGATTGCCTGCGGTCCAATGTAATTGTCGTCCTCATATTGCGGACAGGCTTCGAGGCAACAACCACACGTCATGCAGCGCGAATATGAGTAACGCTCCTGCACCTCTTCCTGGTCCATGCGCGGGCCGGGGCCGAGGTCGTGAGTGCCGTCGAGTTCCACCCAGGCGTTAACGCGTTTGAGATGATCGAACATTTGCGAGCGATCGACGACCAGGTCGCGAATGTTGGGAAACTTGGACATGGGCTCGAGCTTGATCGGTTGTTCGAGATTGTCGACCAGCGCCGAACAGGATTGCCGCGCGCGACCGTTGATGACCATTGTGCAAATGCCGCACACCTGCTCGAGACAATTCATTTGCCACACCGGTGGCGTGGTGGGATTGCCCTCTTTGGTAACCGGGTTCTTCTGAATCTCCATCAGGCACGAAATGATGTTGAGATTCGGGCGGTAGGGAAGCTCAAAAACCTCCCAGTATTGAGGCGAGTCAGGATTCGCGCGCCGGCGAATGTGGATCTCGACAGTCTTTGGTGGAACGCGATTGCTCTTTTGCGATTGAACGTGTGCTGACATAGTTAAGGCCGTGAACTGTGAACCGTGAACTGTAAACCGTGAACCCTGAATCCTAGACTGTGAACCGTGAACTGCAAATTCAATTCGGACCAAACCTTTCGGTTTCTGGTTTCCGGTTCACGTTCCCGGTTACCCGCTGCCCAATCAGGTTCGATTCACCGGCGCTTCTGGACGCGGCGCAGCCGGATCAGGCTTCTTTTCCTGCTTCGCCTTGCTGTAATCACGTTTGCGCGGCGGAATCAACGAGATGTCAACAGCGTCATAAGACAGCACTGGCCCTTCTCCTGAATACTCGGCAATCGTCGTCTTCAAAAAGTTTTCATCATCGCGATCGGGAAAGTCGGGTTTGTAGTGCGCGCCGCGCGACTCGTTCCGATTCAACGCGCCCAGCGTGATCACGCGCGCCAACTCAAGCATGTTGTCGAGATGGCGCGCATGCGGCAACGCCATCGTGGCCCACAGGTTTGAATCATTTATTGAAATGCGTTTGTAACGATCCATCAACTCCAGCAGCTTGTTGTCAGTTTCTTTAAGCTTGTCGTTGTAGCGCACGACCGTGACGTTGTCCGTCATCCACTTGCCCATCTCCTGATGAAGCACGTACTGATTTTCCTTGCCGCTTTGCTTAATCAACGCGTCGTTGATTTCCTGCTGCTTCCTTAACTCCTGATCGTAAACGCCGGAACCATTTGAGCCGTTGCGCTCTACGCCAGTCGCATACTGGATCGCGGCTGGCGCGGCAACAAAGCCGCCGTAAACGCAACTAACCAGTGAGTTGGCACCGAGCCGATTGGCGCCGTGAATCGAGTAGTCACATTCGCCCGCGGCCAACAGCCCGGGAATATTGGTGCGCTGATCGTAGTCGACCCACAAACCACCCATCGAATAGTGCACCCCGGGAAATATGCGCATAGGCACATGGTGCGGATCGTCGCCGACAAACATTTCATAGATTTCGAGGATCGCGCCCAGCTTACGATCGAGCACGTCAGCGGGAATGTGCGTCACATCGAGGTAGACCTGGTTTTCTTTCGCGACTCCTTTGCCTTCAATGCACACCTGAAAAATTTCACGCGTCGCGATGTCGCGTGGCACCAGGTTGCCGTAGGCGGGATATTTTTCTTCAAGAAAATACCAACGCTCTTTTTCCGGAATTGAAGAAGCCACCCTCGCGTCGCCCGGCTGGCGCGGCACCCAGACGCGGCCACCTTCGCCGCGTGCTGATTCAGACATCAGGCGCAATTTGTCTTCGCCGGGAATCGACGTGGGATGCACCTGGATGAATTCGCCGTTGGCGTATTTGGCGCCCTGCTGGTAACACGCGGCCACCGCGCTGCCGGTGCAAACCATCGAGTTGGTTGACTTGCCAAAGATCAGTCCTGGGCCACCAGTCGCAACGATCACCGCGTCGGCTGGAAACGCTTTCAGCTCGAGCGTCTGCAAGTTCATCGCAATCAGGCCGCGACAGACCTGTGCATCGTCCAGCGTGAGCGACAGCATTTCCCAATGCTCAAACTTTCGCACTTTGCCCGATACTTCATATCGGCGCACTTGCTCGTCGAGAGCATAAAGAAGCTGTTGCCCAGTTGAGGCTCCGGCGAATGCCGTGCGGTGATGCTTAGTTCCACCAAAGCGGCGAAAATCGAGCAAGCCTTCGGGAGTCCGGGAGAAGGGAACGCCCATGCGATCGAACAGATAAATGATCGAGGGCGCCATCTCGCACATGGCTTTCGCGGGCGGTTGGTTAGCGAGAAAGTCACCGCCATAAACCGTGTCGTCAAAATGTTCCCAGGTCGAGTCGCCTTCGCCCTTTGTGTTGACGGCGCCGTTGATCCCGCCTTGCGCGCACACCGAATGCGAACGTTTCACCGGGACAATCGAGAAGAGATCGACGGAGTGCCCGGCTTCCGCAATCCGCATTGCAGCTGCCAGGCCGGCGAGGCCCCCACCTACAATTGCAATCTTGATCCCTGCCGCCATGCCTTAAAGAATTCCTCCCAACAACCCGCCCGGACGAATGAATGCAACCGCTGCGTTTATGCCAACTAGCAACAGCACGACGCCAAACGCGATGCACGCGTAGCCGGTCAATCGTTGTGCGCGCTCGCCGATCGTGATGCCCCAATCAACCATGAACAGCCAGATGCCGTTTGCCAGATGCCAGACCGTTGCCGTAATGCCGATCATGTAGACAACAAAGATCGGGATGATGCGAAACTCTCGCGCGACAATATCGAAAGCCATCTGCGGGCTGTGAGCTACTGAAATCGTGTTCAATCCCGGTATCAGGCCAAACCTGAAGTTCAAGACGTGAAACGTAATAAAGAAGAAAAGAATGATGCCGGTGATGCGCTGAATTAGATAAAACCAGTTGCGCGGATACGGATAGGCGAGATTATTGGGCCGCGATTCCATGGTAATCACCAGACCGTAGACGGCGTGGTAGATGAGCGGTATAAAGATTCCGCCGATTTCCACAAACAGAATGTACGGAATCGACTGCAGGTCTTTGACGGCGTTGTTAAAGTCGGCGGCGCCGGTAAGAGCTTTCGAGTTGGTATAAAAGTGCTCCAACAAAAAGATGCCGAGCGGCATAATACCCGACAACTGATGGAGTTTGCGCAGAACGAAAGTCCTGCTCAACCTTATCGCCAAGAAAGCGCTCCTTTGGACGTGGGATCAGCAGTCAAAGTCGCTGATCCTGACTCAGGCAAGTTGTGAACGAGTTTTTTCAGAACAGGGAAATTATATGAACAACTTTCGGAAAAGCCAAACTCGCTAACATGTCTGAACTTACTTCACACTCCGCCAGCGCGCTGGTGCGACTGATCTCAGATGGTTCTGTTTCGCCAGTTGAAGTAATGAAGGCCCATCTGGAAGTCATTGCTCAAACCAATCCCAGGCTGAATGCGATCGTCACGGTCGCGCCCGATCTTTTGCAGCGTGCCGGCGAGGCAGAGGCCGCGGTCATGCGTGGCGATGCGCTCGGGCCCTTGCACGGCTTGCCGGTAACCATCAAAGACACAATCGAAACCGCGGGACTGAGAGCTACCAGCGGCTCGTTAATGCGCGCGGATTTTGTTCCTGCGAGCGATGCGCCGGCGGTGCGAAGGTTGAAAGAAGCGGGCGCTATTGTTCTGGGGAAGACAAACACGGCGGAGTTGGCGATGGAGTACACGGCCGACAACAAAGTGTTTGGCCGAACTAATCATCCGCTGGATGTTTCACTTACGCCGGGCGGATCAAGCGGCGGTGAGGCGGCGGCGATTGCGAGTTACATGTCGCCATGCGGATTGGGCAGCGATCTTGCGGGCTCGATTCGGATTCCTGCGCATTTCTGCGGCATCGTTGGGCTGAAGCCAACGGTTGGCCAGGTGCCGGGTGGTGGTCAGTTTCCACCGAACACTGGTCCGTATGCGCTAGGCTCGTCGATTGGCCCAATGGCGAGGCGCGTGGAAGATCTTCGTTTGCTTTTCAATGTGTTGTCCGGAAATTCAATCCCGAAAATTGAAACCAATCAACTAGCCGGGCAGCGCGTGGCGTGGTACACCGACGACACCGTAACGCCGGTTACTAACGAAACTCGTTTGGCTGTAGAAGCTGCGGCGCGCGCGTTGGCGGAAGCTGGGTTGTTGGTTGCTGAAGGTCGACCGCCCGGAATAGAGCTCGGGCATGACCTCTGGCTGAAGCTATTTTCACGAGCCACGGTGGTCCAACTTCGCGACATTTATGAAGACCACGAAGATCAGGGTGGCGATTTTGTGCGTTGGAGATTGGATCGGGCGGTGGCTGAAAAAGAGCCGGCGCTCGACGAATATTTCAGTTGGTGGATGGAACGCGATCGGCTGCGCGCGGAGTTGGTGGAATGGATGCAGGACGCGCCATTGCTGATCGCACCGGTAGGAGCCACGCCGGCATATGCGCACGGCACCCACAAGTTGACGGTTGGCGCCAAGACGTTTAGCAGCTTCCGCGCTTTCAGTTATTCGCAGACTTTTAATGTTTTCGATTTGCCGTCGGTCGCGGTTCCGGCCGGTCGCTCCGCGGAAGGACTGCCCATCGGTGTTCAAATTGTGGGGCGGCCTTCTGCAGAGCAGACTGTCCTCGCCGCTGCTGCGATTGTTGAGGAGGCATTGGGCGACGCACTTTAGCTATCGTTGACTGATCGAAAAACTTCACGAAATCCCGATCGGCGACATCTTCGGTTTGTACCGCAAGGCGGTTGGGTAACTTAGCCCAGGGTTGCCGCGCGGCGCGGCTACCCTGGGTTCGAATGGTAAAGGAAGGCCCACCCCGAAGGGGTCGCGTCTCTTCAAACGAGATCACCGACACAACCCCGTTGGGGTGGTCATACCTATGGTTGGTCTTTTACCCAGGGTAGCCGCGCGGCCCGGCAACCCTGGGCTAAGTTACCCAACCGCTTCGCGGTAGAAACCACATTAGCTCAAAAAAATCTTACCACTCCGATCCAAGACAAATAGACTCAAGTTTGTCGCGCCCCAACCGATCCGATATAGTTTCCCGCCATAGCTTGTCGGACCCGAAACAATTTCATTCAGGAGTTCGCTTATGGATCCCCTTTCCACTGCCGTCGCCTTTCTGTTTTTTGGTTTCATCGCCATCGTACTGCTGGTCATTGCCATCAAAACAATTCGCATCGTGCCGCAGGCAACCGTAATGCTGGTCGAACGGCTTGGCCGTTTCGATAAAGTTGCCAGCAGCGGTCTGAACATTTTGATACCGTTCATGGACCGCCCGCGCGCAGTCTATTGGACCAACTCGCGGCCCGGTATGACTTCCATCGACTTGCGCGAGCAGTACATCGACCTGCCGCCGCAGCCAGTCATCACTCGCGATAACGTAACAATTCACGTTGACTCGGTTGTCTATTGGCAAATAACCGACGCGGTGAAAGCTGTGTACGAAATGAACGACCTAGTGGGCGGCATTGTGCAGTTAACCATCACCGGCATGCGCGCGGTGATGGGCGATATGGACCTCGATCACACCTTGTCGCAACGCGATCAGATCAACGCGAAGCTGCGAATCATTCTCGATGAAGCAACGGACAAGTGGGGCGTGAAAGTAACGCGCGTTGACGTAAAGAACATTAACCCGCCGGAAGATGTGCGCATCACGATGGAGAAGCAGATGACCGCGGAGCGCAATCGACGCGCGCTGGTGCTGCAAGCCGAAGGCGATCGCCAGGCCGCAATCACACGCGCCGAAGGTGAAAAGCAAGCGGCAGTCACACGCGCCGAAGGCGAAAAGCAGTCGGCCATTCTCTCTGCCGAAGGCGCGGCCGAAGCGCGACAACGAAATGCACAGGGCGAAGCGCAGGCAATCGCGCTGGTGGCCGAAGCGATGCACGAGCACGGCAACCCCGCGCAGTATTTGATTACCACTCGCTACATTGAAAGCTTGCGCGACATGACGCGCACCAACAATTCGAAAGTAATTTTTATGCCGGTGGAAACGTCGGCGATGCTCTCAAGCGTCGGGGCGATAAAAGAAGTGCTCGGCCAAACAGGAACGAAGAGTGGTGAAGATCCGCCGGCATCCACGCCGCCGC
>JANMKA010000071.1:0-2516 GCA_031371765.1 Blastocatellia bacterium | reverse complement strand
AAATCGCACAACTTCTCAATCGAAACTGACGCCGGAATGTACAGCCGGCGAAGCTGAATCAGCTTGCTACGCAGCTCATATTCCGTTTGATGTCGCAGATTCGCATCCGACAACGTCACAAACTCAAACGGATCCCTGCCGAAAAGCACGACGCGCGCCTTGGCCATCTGATTAAACTCAATCGGAAATACGTCAGCGGCGTCTGACAGTTCCTCAGTTGTGAAGTAAACCGGGAGCGGATGGCCGAGTCGCTGCCATTCGCGCATCGGCGCCTGCGCCAAACGCAGGTCCTCGGGAGTTATGCGATTGAGAGTGATTAGCAGGTTGTAGTCAGAACGCAACTCAACATGATCGCCCGCAGCCGCGGATCCGTACAGCACAACAGAAGCGAGGTTGTCGCCATGCGTTGTGAGCAAATCTCCGATGAGACCGTTTAGTGCCTCCTGGATAACTGTCTTGGCCATCGCGTTTGAACTGAATACTAACAGAATTCTCTGCTCAGAACCGACCGGCAGGAATGCCTGGCCTACTTACCAGCCGCCGCCGGCGCCACCGCCTCCGAAACTTCCGCCGCCGCCAAAGCCGCCACCGAAACCACCACCACTCCCACCGCCACCACCAAAACCACCACCGCCCCAACCGCTGCTCGATCCACCCCAACCACCACGACTGCCGCTGTTAAGCAGCGAGCCCAACAGAAACATGTTGAGACACCCACCGCCGCCTTTGCCGCCCTTGCGGAACGATGACAAGACCAGCGCAATAACGAACAGAATAATGATCAGCGTGCAGCATGAAGAGGAAAGTCCTCCCGGCCGCGAACTTGTGGCCGGCTGGGCGGGCGCCTCGCGATAGGCATAACGCTGATCGATGCCGTCGATATTAAACGCGCGCTTTTCTGCCAACGTGGCAACATAGGTTTGGATCGTGTCGTAGATTCCCTGGCCATAATTCCCCTTTTTGAATTGCGGCACCAGGCGCGTGCGCTGAATCTCGCCGACGAGTCCGTCATTAAGATCGCCTTCCAGATGATCGCTGACCTGGGTAAAGTACTTCCGATCCTTAACCGCGACTACGAGCAGAAACCCGTTTTTCTCACCGCCTTTAGAGCCAATTCCCCAACCGCGCGCAATCGCCAGCGAGTAATCGTAAATATCCTGATCGCCGGTGGTGTCGACGGTGACAACCGCAAACTCAATATCCGCGCGCTGTTTCAGATTGAGATAAATCGAGCCGAGCTTTTGCTCTGTGTCGGCATCGATGACGTTCGCGTAATCGACGATCGGAGTAAAAGGAGTGGGCAGCGGGATGGGGGATTGCCCGGTTTGTGCTCTGGCTGCGCTTTGAAAAGTCAGCAGCAGGATCGCAAAGATGAGCGCCTGGAGGAACAAACCGCGCTCGGTAATGCAAGTTTTGTGGAGCTTCTTAATCAATTATTGATAACTAGCTTGATACAAGGGCCTAATGTCTTTTCAATGACAATTGAGATCTGAATCTATCCTTCAATCACCAGGTGCAATAAGTAGAAAAGCGCCACACCTACAAAAACGACAATTGAGACCATGGGGTTTCGTTCTTCTTTGTGATTCACCTCTGGAATCAGGTCGCTGGCAGCGACGTAGAGCGTAACGCCAGCCGAAAAGGGAAGCGCGTAACCAACCGCGCCGCTGATTTTTGTGTTCAATAATGCGACCGCAATGACTCCCGCCAGCGTTGCCGCGCCGATGGCTGCTGTGGCCCACAAAGCAATTCTCGACGAGCGCCCGGACGCCAGCATGATCGAGGCAACCGTAAATCCTTCGGGCATCTTGTGCAGCAGGATGGCGATGAACACCAGGAAGCCAACGCGAAAGTTCACCAGGAATGCTGCAGCGATCGAAACGCCATCAAAGAAAGTATGAATCCAGAGTCCCCCGACTGCAGCGTATGCCGCTGAAGGTTTCATGAAAGATTCCGGATGGGTTTCCGCGCCAAAGTGAAAGTGAGGCGCGATGGTGTGTTCGAAGAGTTGAATGACCAAATAACCGCCCAGGAGCAGGGTCATGGCGCCGATGATGGCTTCGGCCGCAGTCTTGCCGCCAAGATTTTCGGTCCAAATGCCAATCGTCTCGGGCACGATTTCAAGAAAGATCGCAGCCAACATGAAGCCGGCGCCCAGCGCTACCAGATACTTTAGAAAGCGCTCGCCAAAGCGATGTGCGCCGGATTTAATAAGGACAAAACCGCCGACAAGGTTTGCAGCGGCGGCCAGCAGGCCAAAGAAGAGAAGGGCGACAAATCCCCCGGAATCAAGATTCATTGTTTAGTTTGTGCGAGCTCGTTTCCCCAAAACGGGCGCGCCAATATACAACAAGCCATCGCACTCGGCTACGAGGGCCAGGTTCAGCGCACGATTCGCCGGCAGCCAAGGCCGACAACAGGCGAACAGTAACTTTGTCTTCCAGCGACGAAACACGCAAAAACTCCAGATTTTCGCGGATTTTGGTATTGACAGCGAAAATGATGGAGCGTAGTAT
>JANMKA010000035.1:0-3589 GCA_031371765.1 Blastocatellia bacterium | reverse complement strand
GCGTGTTCGGTGGTTGAACCGGCCAATAGTCTGCCATCGCGGCGCGGCACGATGTAACCCCGTGGGCTGTAAATTACGTGTCGCGCAATTTGCGGCGTCGCTTCGAATGAAACCATCTGGCCGCGGACCGGTTCGATGCGCGGATTTGGGAGCACTTCGTTTATCACCTGGCTGGTCCAGGCGCCGCCGGCGATTACAACTGTTTCGCAGCTGATAAAACCGCGCGATGTTTCAATGCCGGTAACGCGATTGCGTTTGATGTTCAGCGAATCAACCGAGACGCCGGTCAATACCTTGACGCCAAGCGACTCATTCGCCGTTGCCAGCGCACTTATCAGTCTGCGATTTTCCACCTGCGTGTCGAGCGGAAATCTCAGCGCTGCGCGCACGCCGGTGGAGATTGACGGTTCCAGCAGTTTTGCCAAATCGCCCGACAACTTTTCCACTGCCAGGCCCGCACTCGTTTGCCACTCGTAGCGCGCATCAAGTTCCCGTTCGTCTTCTTCAGTGAACGCCAAATACAACGTGCCCGAAGTTTCAAGCTCGATGTCGATGCCGGTTTCGTTCTGGAGAGATTGCGCGAAGGCGGGATAAAGATCGCGGCTTTGGCAGCAGAGTCGGAAGAAATCATCGGCACTGTCGGCTTCGGCCTGCGGCGCCAGCATGCCGGCCGCAGCAGACGATGCTTCGGCTCCCAAATTCGAGCGCTCGACAATCAACACCTCGCGCACCCCACGCTGGGCAAGAGCGCGCGCGACACCCAGGCCGATGACGCCACCCCCGATAATTGCTACGCCGGCAGTTTTTATCGGATCGGTCATGTTGTTTGTTGTTAATTAACACTGGGGAGGTCTTTGGGCTTTGGTCTTTGGTCTTTGAACTATTATGCTTAGGCCTTCTAAACAAAGTCCAAAGACCGAAAACCAAAGACCTAAGAAATTATGAAACATCGTATCACACTGATTCCAGGCGACGGCATCGGACCGGAAGTCGCCGCCAGCGTTGTGCACATCATTGAAGCCGCGGGCGCCGAGATTGAATGGGAGACGCATTATGCCGGCGCGCAAGCGGTCGAAAAGTTTGGCGAGACGCTGCCGAAAGAGCTGCTCGAATCGATCAAGCGCAACAAGGTCGCGCTGAAGGGGCCTGTCACTACTCCAATCGGAAAAGGGTTTACTTCCGTTAACGTCGGTCTCCGCAAAGCGCTCGATCTTTATGCCAACGTGCGACCTATTCGCGCGCTTCCCGGCGTGCCCTGCCGCTTCCCCGAACTCGACCTGGTCATTGTCCGCGAGAACACGGAAAGTTTGTATGCCGGGCTTGAGCACATCGTCGTTCCGGGCGTGGTTGAGAGTTTAAAGATCATCACCGAGAAAGCATCGACGCGGGTGTCCCGGTTTGCGTTTGAGTTTGCGCGGCGCGAAGGACGAAAGAAAATCACCTGCGGCCACAAAGCAAACATCATGAAATTGTCGGATGGGCTTTTTCTCGACTGCTTCCGCAAAGTGGCAATGGAATACCCCGAGATCGAAGCCGACGACAAGATCATCGACAACGCCTGCATGCAGCTTGTGATGCGGCCTCAACAGTTTGACATGATGCTGCTTGAGAATCTTTACGGCGACATCGTTTCGGATCTCTGCGCGGGTTTGATTGGCGGGCTTGGCTTGGTGCCCGGCGCAAACATAGGCGAGCAAGGCGCGGTCTTTGAAGCGGTGCATGGCTCGGCGCCGGACATTGCCGGTCAGGGAATCGCGAACCCGACCGCATTGCTGCAATCCGGAATTCTCATGTTGCGTCATCTGGGCGAACGCGAAGCTGCAGACAGAACTGAAAACGCGATGTTCGAAGTTTTTTCTGAAGGCAAAGTGCGCACTCGCGATATCGGCGGCACAGCCAAGACTGCCGAGTTTGCGGACGCGATTATTTCGAAGATGAAATAGCAGTTCGGTGACTTTGAAATATCAAAGGTTAAATGTGAATCTCTGGCAGCTATTATTGCGCAACCGAATTGCGACGCTCCTGTTCGCACTTAATCTTTGCTTGTTCATTTATGGCGCGTCTAGTTGGTGGCGAGAGTCGCAAGGTGGGTCAGGATGTTCTTCGGTTGCAGAAGCCCGCGTTTCGGATTCCGCCGATTGCCACTTCCTATTTACAACCGGCTTCATGGTTGGGGGTTTTATTTACATATTTCCCGATATTCTGAATCGACTTACGGTTGTTCCGTTGGTTCATTCGTTTTCGTCGCTTTGTAATTGCACTGTTTTCCGGTTAGAGATCATTGGCATTCTGGTTTTCAGTTCTTTGCAAGCGATCTTGATTGGATATGTCCTTGACCGTCTTGTGAGCCGGAAAGGAAAAGCCGGACACTCTTAGGGCAGCGAAAAAATCCCTTGACAGCAAGCGCACTGCAAGGCTTTCTCTGTGCGTCCTCTGTGTTCTTTGTGTCTCCGTGGTGGATTTGCTTTTTGGGCCAAACGAGAGCCACCACGGAGACACAGAGTTCACAAAGGACGCACAGAGAAATTAAGTAATACCAGGAAGTTTTTGGATATGAGGCTTGCCCTAACCGCCACCGCCTGCTGTCTTCTTTTACTCGCGCAACCTACGTTTGCAAGAACGCCTTCAGGCTGCGCCCTCATAAAAACACGATCAGATAACTGGGTAACCGCGCGCGTGAATTCTCTGGTAACTTCCGCGCGCGCTGCGTATGAATCCGACGCTGCGCTGCCCGCTTATCATCGCGTGCTGGACGGAATTAACAGCACCTTGCAGCGTTGCAAACTTTCCCAGGACGCCGACTTCAGCAATCGCCATCGCGAATTTGTCGAGTACGTAGAAACAATTTCTCTGGATCGTAAGCCGGATCACGAACTTGGTTTCAACGTGCCCGATAAACAATACTTTGAAGAGACAGCCTCATTCGTCGAGATTCCCGCCTACTTATTGCAGCCGTCGTTTCTTGAATTGGTAAGCCGCTGGGAAACACTCGACAAAGCGAAAGCGTTTCTGCGCCAACTCAACTCAAAGCGCGCTGCTAACGATCAATTAGTTTTCTTTAGTTACAGCTCGCGTCATTTGGGCACGCCCGATAACGACGATAGTTTTCGCCGGCTCTTAATTGTCGTGCCGGGAAATGGAGCGCTCGGGATTCCCGACAAGTGGGTGCAGTTTGGCATCAGCGATCCGGGCCAGCGCGTGCTCACTCGCAACCTGTCGGTCGTTTCGGCGCTGACAAAAACGGACGGAACTTTCGATGCTTACTTCAAAGACTATTTCAGAACTTACGGCCGCAAAGGCATGATCACTATCAAGGGTCGCTGGGACTTGGGTGAAGGCGACGACAATTGCGCGCTGTGTCACAAGAGCGGCGTCCTGCCAATATTTCCCCAAGCTGGCAGCGTTAGCGCGGCCGAGCTCGAGGCAGTCGAGATTGTGAATGCGCGCTTTCGCAGTTATGGCTCGCCGCGTTTTGGAGGTTATTTGGACCAGACGAAACTAGGGCCGGGGCTGAGCATGGCCGCTTTGGAAGATCGCGATCATCGTTTCGGCAGGACTTTCGCGGCGACTAATGTTTCGCGCGCGATGA
>JANMKA010000048.1:0-29815 GCA_031371765.1 Blastocatellia bacterium | reverse complement strand
TCACGATCTTTTGCGATGGCTCGAGTCTCGGTAATGGCCAGTCATCAACGCGCGCGGCGGCCGTGGCGTTGCTTGGTTATCGCGGACTGTGGCGCGCTGTCGGCACTTACCTGGGCCAGGCCACGAATCAGCAGGCGGAAGTAGCGGCGGCCGCGTTAGGTCTGGAGTCGCTGAAGGAACCGTGCCGGGTTCATTTGTTTACCGACTCGCGTTACGTAGTCGAAACAATGGGCGGACGCTTTCGCCGCAAAACGAATCACGACTGGTGGCAGCGCCTGGACCAGGCTGCGCAGCGTCACGAAGTCATCTGGCAATGGACTCGTGGACACAGCGGCCACGTGGTCCAGGAAGCAGTTGATAAAGCTGCGCGCAAGATCGCAGCCCTGGGTCACGTCGATCAAGAAGTGCTGACCGCTGCGATCGACAAAGTTGGCGACATCGATCCGCTCGCCGTAGAAACGGAAAGTGAATAGGCCGATGAGCGATGCAAAACCATTTGAGCGGCCGCGCTTTTTTGCCAGCCGGCTGTTGACTGCCGGCGACTTCGCGCTCGAGCAAAATTACGTGCGCGGTAAGCAGAAACTTCATAACCGGGCGCTGCATGGGTTCGGAATCGTTTCCGGGCTACGCGTGTCGGTTGAGTCGGGCAAAGTCGTCGTCAGTGCGGGCCTGGCGCTGGATTGTGAAGGCAACGAGCTGGTGGTCGCTTCAAATGAAACTTTAACTGATCCGCCTGCAGGCTGGCAGACCGCTTATGTGAACGCGCGTTTCGTTGAGCAGGAACTGAACCAGGAGGCGACCACGAAAGAAGCAACGATCATTCGCGAAGTTGTGGTGCTGGAGTTCTCGGAACAGAATTGCAATTACAAACACCGCCACCTGCGCGGCCGCTGGCTTTCCTGCGGCAATCGTCACCCGTTGACCATCGCGCGTTTGCGCAGAAGCGCGAGCGGTTGGCGAGTTGACCGCCGCTATCGTCCCCCGGCCGTGAAATGACCCGCCGGATGTGCCGCATCCGAGCGAACTCGAAACTCGAAACGATCAGTCCTGCTCATTCGCTTTCGAACTACTCGATCATTATAATTCTGCATTCTGTTATTCCGAGTGACTCCCCGAAACGCGCTTCCACCAGTAATAATGAATTTCACCCGCTCGATTTCCAGGTTTAAGTTTTTAGTGCGCTCTCGCAGCGGCCGCGCGTTGTTGCCAACCGTTGTGCTGTCATTACTGACAATCGCGAGTTACGCGCAACAACTTCCCGCCTGGCAATGGCAAAACCCGCTGCCGCAAGGCAATGCCCTCAACTCGGTCAAGTTTGCTAACGACAAGACGCATGGGTGGGCCATCGGCAGCGATGGTTCGATCCTGCGCACGCGCAACGGCGGCTTTAGCTGGGAAGCTCAAATCTCGCCGGCTTCAACCACGCTGTACGGTCTTTATGTGCAAAGTAAAGCGCGGGCAGTGATCTCCGGCGCCGGCGGTGTGATTCTGACGACCACGAACGGCGGCACCAAATGGGTGCAACGATCGACGGGAACGAGGGACCACTTATTCGCGGTTACCTTTGCACCACAGGATCCAATGCGCGGTTGGGCCGCCGGCACCTTTGGTTCGCTGATCGCCACCACAGACGGTGGGCTAACCTGGAAAGCGCAGAAAACAAAAACCAACGCGCATCTGTTCGGGGTTGCATTTTTTGACGCGAAGAACGGCATCGCAGTCGGCTCGCGCGGCACTTTGCTCGTTACCAAAGATGGCGGCGCCGACTGGAAAGCGCATAGCGATCTGGCAAGTGTAGTGTTGACCGGCGTCTCTTTCATCTCGGCCAAACGGGCCGTCGTAGTCGGTTACCAGGGAACGATTCTGCAGACGGACGATGGCGGCGCCAGCTGGCAGGCTTTGAACTCGCTGGTTAACACCGATCTGTTTTCAGTTTTCTTTACGGATGAGAAGCATGGTTGGGCGGCAGGCGACAGCGGCGTTGTGCTGTCGACCGCGGACGGCGGCACGATCTGGTTGCCGGTGAATGTGCGCACGAATCCCAAACTTAGTACCGTCTATTTCGCTGATGAGACGCTGGGCTGGGCCGCCGGCGATGATGGTCTCGTATTGCGCACGGACGATGGTGGTTTTTCCTGGCGGCGATTGACTGAAGGCGGGCGCGACGACGTTTCGCAACTATTCTTTTGGGACAACTCGCACGGTTGGGCGGTTGGCGCGCGCGGGAAAATTCTGTTCACCAGCTCGGGCGGAAAGAATTGGACGGTGCGGCCTTCGGGCACCACCAATCGCTTAAACTCCATCCAGTTTATTAATCAAAAGATTGGCATCGCGGTTGGCGATCGCGGCACCATCCTGCGCTCGGTCACCGGCGGCGTTACCTGGGCCAGCGTGCCAATTGAACCGACTGAAGATCTTTTTAGTGTTCACTTCGTCACACCGGAACTTGGCTGGATAGTCGGCGCGCGCGGCATCATCCTAAACACAAAAGATGCGGGCGAGACCTGGCACACCCAGCGCGTAAATACTTTTAGTTGGCTCGAGGATGTTAGCTTCACCGATCCGCAACATGGCATTGCAGTCGGCTCGAGTGGCACCATTCTGCAAACTGAAGACGGCGGCGATAATTGGAAACGTGTTGATAAAAACTTGAAAGAGTGGCTGTACGCGCTCGCCTTTGCCGATGCGAAACGCGGTTACGCGGTCGGCGCGCGCGGCATCATTTTGCGCACGGACGATGGCGGCGCTACCTGGAAAGATCTTGAAAGCGGCTTGAACGGTAATCTTTTTTCCGTTGCGGTGGGCGGGCGCGATGAAGTGATTGTGACCGGCGATCAGGGCCGGATCATTTACAGCAAAGACGCCGGCGCAAACTGGGAAATTCAACCGAGCATTACCAGCGTGCCGCTTTACTCCATCGCCTATCGCGGTGGGAACAACATTTGGGTGGCCGGCCGCGGCGGCGCAATTCTGCGACGTACCGAAGCGGTCGCGACTGTCAAGATACCCACGCCGAAATTGCCGCCGGGCCTACTCGGTGGCCCACCAAAACTGCAAAGCGCGCAAACCATCGACGATGGCGACATTCCGCGCGCTGTGCCTCCTAAGAAGCCGGTAAACCGGGAACCGTGAACCGGGAAACAGGAACCGACTGGTACGGTTTACTGTTCCCTGTTTCCTGTTTGCTGTTTACTATTCCCGGTTTACCGTTCCCGGTTCACGGTTTCCTGTTCACGGTTTCCTGTTCACGGTTTACGGTTCGATCATTCTTGCCGCCATGCTGATCGCTTCCTCATAAATCTGATCGTTGCAGAGAATTTCCATCTCGCGGCTGAGCAATTGCGCCGTGCTGCGATTGCGCACCGGCAACACGCGGCCGCGGTTGATGTTTGAACCAAGATTGGCTTCAGTCAACACGCGCTGCAAATCAGCGCTGCGTTCGACTTTAAAAGCTGAGCCATCCGCCTGCGACTGCAATTCCACGCGCGCCAGTCGTCCGGGGTTTATCCCCGCTTCTTTTACGCAAAGCAGTTCAACTGTAATTGTCCCACCGCGCTGATTGCTAAACTCAAGCCGCATTCGTTCACTTTCCTGAGTACCGGGCTTGTCCTTTATTGCCCATTGCAGACGACTGGCCAGCCAACCAGCCAGCAATAACGCTTGCGGCGCGATTGCGTTTGCCTCTGTTTGCGGCGCCACATAACTAATACAAACGTTGTCGATTTCTTCGAGTGCTGCGCGATATTCCGGCACATCGTAAAAGTCGGCCAGCAAACCGCGCCACGACGTCAACCTGGCCCAGTTCAAATCGCTGATGCCAACCGCAGTTTCATAGTCCTTTTGGAAAATCTTGTTTACTGCCAACAGTTCGCCCCCCGGCTTTCCAAACCCAACCGAGTCAACAATCAAACGATCAGAAGCATGCAACAAATTCCGGAAAACTTTTTGGCTGCTATCAACCTCGGCGCGCCACCAAAGAAATGTCGGCAGGTCGGAAACGAGCAGGGGCAACGCCGCGCTCGGCAGTTCTGAGACAAAACTTCCCTGCGCTTTCAACGTGACCTCTTCACAGCACAAACGTTTCTGGCCGCCGAGCTTTTCTTTTTGGCTGAGAGCCGACACGAACATTTCGATATCGTTATCGGGCGCGTCGGGCTCGCCGAACATCGTCAACACGCGGCTGGGATGCACACTCGTCAATTCCTGCAACAGTTGATGAACTTCCTCGAGCGACTTGTCATCGCTGACATACACCAACAAGTTTGCGGCACGCGCGCGCAGTACCGGTGTCTCGTCATCCGGACGCTCATCATCCGCGCGCCCGTTACCGGCAACCGGCTGAGATCGCGCGACGGTAGTGCTGTCCTGCCACAGCGCGTCGAGTTCCTGCTCGACGATCTCAACGTCCAAAGTTTTTCCTAATGGGATTTGCTGCATAATGAACCAGAGGTCAGAGGTCAGAAACTGGCCCAGAATTGAAATTTCTTTTTGCCTTCTGCCTGCTGCCTTCCGCCTTCTGCTCTTCTGACCGCTGTCCTCTGACCTCTGTCTTTTCACAGTCGCCGCCACTTTCTCCCATCGCGCTCGATCAACTCAAACGCCGCCTGCGGTCCCCATGAACCCGCTTCGTAGTTGGGAAAGTCCGTCGCCGGCTTCTGCCAGGCTGCAATGATCGGCGAAACAATTTCCCAGCCGCGCTCAACCATGTCGCGGCGCGCGTAGAGCGTGGAATCGCCCAACATGCAATCGAGCAACAAGCGCTCGTAGGCTTCCGGCGGCTTTACTCCAAACGACGAGCCGTAGCGAAAGTCCATGTTCACCGAACGAATGCGCATCGCCTGGCCCGGCAGCTTGGCGCCAAACCGCAACGTGATGCCTTCGTTTGGTTGAATGCGAATGACCAGCACGTTCGGCTGCAGCGGCGCGTCGGCGTCGGTGAACAAACGATGCGGCACATCCTTAAACTGAATTGATATCTCGGTAAGGTGTTTCTGCAGGCGCTTGCCCGAACGCAGATAAAAAGGCACACCGGCCCAGCGCCAATTGTCGAAATAAAGTTTCAGCGCGGTAAAAGTTTCGGTGGAAGAGTTGGGAGCGACGCCCGGCTCCTGGCGGTAACCCGGCACCGTGTCGCCCAACACCGTGCCTGGTCCATACTGGCCACGCACCGTGAATTTTTCTATTTGCTCCGCGGGCAACGGACGCACGGACTGCATTGCCTTGATCTTTTCATCGCGCACGCCGTTCGCCGATAACGAAGCCGGCGGCTCCATCGCTATCAACGACGTCACCTGGAACACGTGGTTCTGAATCATGTCGCGCAGCGCGCCGGCTTTTTCATAATAGGCGCCGCGGCCTTCGACCCCGATCGCTTCGGCGTTGGTGATCTGAATGTGATCGATGTACTGGCGGTTCCAGAGTGGTTCGAAGATGCTGTTCGCGAAACGAAAGACCAACAGGTTCTGCACCGTCTCTTTACCGAGATAATGATCGATGCGATAGATCTGTTTCTCTGCAAAAACTTCCGCCAGTTCCTGATTCAATGCGCGCGCGCTTTCGAGATCGTGGCCAAATGGCTTTTCGACAATGATGCGCGTCCAGCTTCCCTCTTTGGGTGCCGCCAATTCGGCCTGGCCAAGTTGCCCGGCGATTACTCCAAAGAAATCAGGCGCGGTTGCCAGATAAAACAAACGGTTGCCACGCGTACTGCATTCCGCGTCGATCTCGTCAACCTTGGTCTTTAACTTTCCGTACAGCGCCGCGTCGTCAAACTCTCCGCCGAGGTAGAAGAGTCGTTTGGCAAAACTCTGCCAGGTTGCCTCGTCAAAATTTTCATCGGCCGCAAATTCTTTTATCGCTGCCTGCATTTGCGCGCGAAATTCGTCATCGCTCATCAGCTGGCGCGCGGTGCCGAGGATCGCAAACTCCGCGGGTATCAATCTCTGTTCAGTTAAGCGATAGAGAGCAGGCAAGAGTTTGCGGCGCGTCAGATCGCCGGTGGCGCCAAAAATGACCACGACACACGGGGGCGCGACGCGCTCAAGCCGCATGCCCGCGCGCAAAGGATTTTCAGCGGTCTCGACTTTTGCCGGGACAGATTGTTCCTGAAGGTTAGTAACGATGGAGGAAGAATAACACGACGGCGCGGCGCAGGCAGAGACGAACTGAGTGCATTCACAAGCCGGCGCTGGTATTCATTTGACGACTGGGTGAGTACGAGGACCAGGCCAGAAGCGGCGGGTTACTCTGAGGGAGGCCCGCCGCTTCACTTGAAAATCAGGCACGAACCGGACGATCTTTTGCGAAAGAGTACGCGGTGTAGGCGGCGATGATGTGACAAACCCAACCGAGCGTGCCGCCACTGCCAATCCACAGGCCGGGCGTGATGATCAGCCAGAGAATGCCGGCCAGTATGCGGCCGTTGTAAAGCTGGCCGAGACCAGGAATAAGAAAACTAAGAATGCCTGCGGTAAATGGATCACGCATCGTTGCTGCCCTTCGTTGCGTGATTAATACGACGGTCGGATCGGGTTTGTTCCCGCGCTTTGGCACGGATGATCTCGGCGCGTCGTAAAGCAAACTGTAAGTTTGCGGTGGTCGCCATCCCTTCAACTTAGGGCACTAACATTTTTTTAACGCAGTGCAAACTATTTGTGGGGCTGTTGCCAAGTGATTCAACCTGGGCGGCAACGAACCACCGCAAACTAACAGTTTTCTTTACACTCCGAGACACACTACTCCCTGCTGCCGTGAGGCGGCTAAATTGAGTTAGATTGTCGCGTCCAGCCGGAAGAGCGAATCGGTAATGTTAGGGTGAGTGCGGTGAAGGGTTAGAAAAGCACACCGCGAAAAATCTCTCTTTCAAAACCATTGCCGATTCCGCTCTGTTAGATCAAGGCTAGGCCTAGAGCAGTCAACAAAGCTGAAAGCGCAGCTTCTGACATCTTGCCATCACTCGGGGTTTCACCCGGAGCGCTAGTCGCTTGATTGGTTGAGGTCGGCGGCGGTTCGGGTGACCCATCGGTTGGGATCGCACCCGCCATTACGGGTAACGCCGACGCGCAAGCTATCACTAGTACCAAAATGAAGTGTTTCATGTTCTTCTCCTCCGAGGTGAGATGCAAGACTTCTTACATAAAACAGAATAGACCAAGTTCAGGAAGTTCTTGCAAGGAGGAGGCACGTCGAACTAATATCCGCGAGCGTAGATTGCAAGCTCTCTTACACTCACTAGGAAGGGTCTAATTCTCATGAGGATAACCTCACGAAAACTCAACACCACCCACCTTAGCGCAAACGAAGAAACACTGTTGCGATGTCAGACTGCCTTCGAACTAAAAGATAGGGGCGATTTCCTCGGCGTTCAAGATGTAATGCGGCCGTTGTGGAGAAGAATTGGTGACGGCCCCCAGACCAAAGGGCTGCACCAAACAGTGGCGGCGGAATTACTACTGTGCGTAGGGGTGTTAACGAGGTGGATAGGCAGTAAGAACCGCGTCGAGGGCGCTCAGGAAATCGCGAAGAACCTAATAACAGGGAGTATCTCCGCTTTCGAATCAATCGGAGACGCGAGGAAAGTGGCGAGCGCACGGGTAGAGTTAGCTTGCTGCTACTGGAGGGAAGGTGCGTTGGATGAAGCCAGGGTAACTCTCCATTCAGCCTTAGAAAAACTAACGATTCCAGGTAATACCCGAGCGAAAGCGGTCTTGAGATTAGGGATCGTTGAGTGGTCAGCCTCCCGATCCGATTTTGCGCTGAGACTCTTGACCGAGAATGAACCCTTATTCCAAAGAATTGCAAATCACACGACTACTGGTTCTTACCATAATCAGCTTGGAATAATATTGCAGGAACTAGCGGTTTCTGAAAAGCGAGAGGAATATTTTCACCGCGCTATCACTGAATATCAAGAAGCTGATTCTCATTTCAAACTAGCTCATAACAATCCTTACCGAGCCGACGTCAGGAATAACATTGGATTGTTGCTCTACAAACTCTCGCGGCTCCCAGAAGCACTCTCATACCTTGAGCAAGCCCGGCGCTTGCGAGTTCGCGTCAAAGACAAAGTCGGTGTCGCGCAAATCGACGACACGCGGGCGCAGGTCCTGATCGCCGAGCAGAAATTCAAAGAAGCCGAAGCAGTTGGGCGTGGCGCGGTGCGCGTGCTGGAAAAGAGCGGACATCAATGCCTGCTCGCTGATGCGCTCATCACTCACGGCATCGCCATCGCCCGGCTCAAACAATCCGAACGTGCGCAGTTTACTTTTCAAAAGGCTATCGAGATTGGCCATCAGGTGGGCGCGCTTAACAAAGCCGGCCTCGCCGCGCTTACCTTGATCGAAGAACTCGACGACCTCCCGGCCGAAACTCTGTATGCCGCTTATGATCGCGCCAGCGACTGGCTGGCAAAATCCCAAAGCCAGGACATCATGCTGCGCCTCAACGCCGCCGCGCGCAAAGTGTTCACCAACATTCGCGGCGAATTGAAACCGGAAGCTGCTACCGAGATCGTTTTCAATACGCCCTGCACTTTCCCGCTGGAAGTCCTGAAGTTTGAATCGGGGTTGATTCGACAGGCGCTGGCGCAGGCAAACGGCAGCGTTACCCACGCCGCCCATTTGCTGGGGATGACCTATCAGGGTCTCGCCTATGTGATCGGTTCAAGGCACCACGACTTGCTGAAAGCGCGTTCGCCGATTCACCGGCGCTCGCAAAAACATAAAGGCGTGGAAGTGAATGGAAGTCCGCAGAGTGATTAAGGAGCCGGGGTGCACTTTTAGCGGCGTGCACCCCAGGCGGGCACTTTAGTTTTCATGGAACTAAAGTGTCCCATTACCGCCACGTCAAAAGGGTGAACGTGGCGGGGACAAGACCGGCATTGGCTCCCACAGCGTGCCGGTCTTTGTTTTCTTAGAATTTCAAAAATGCGTCACCGTCGAATCCAACACAGCACCAAACAATGCGATGCCCGCGAATCTTAATCGCGATCCACACGTTTCACGTCGACAATCTCGCCCCGAAACGTTTTCAGCATCTGCTGCACGACCGGATCCTTTTCCGCCTGGGCGCGCAGATCCTGTTTTTCACGCCGCTCGGTTTCTTCTTTTGAAGGGGGAGCAGCGGCTGCCTGGCCATCAGCAATCACAAAGCGCACGCCCAGATCGTTGCCGGTTACATCTTTGCAAGCTTCGCGCAGGATTTTGATGTTGTCGCTTTTGGACAAGGTGTCGCGCAGGTGGCGGTCGGCTGGCGCAAACTCAAGGAACAACTCGTTGTTTTCGATCGCAGCGCGGCTGGCGCCTTCCAACGCGGTCACCAAAAACATTTTCCGTTTCTGCTCGAGTGAAGCTTTGATCTGATCGATTGCCGAACCGCTGGCTGGTTTCACCTTCAACTCTGCTCCCGAATCCGGTGACTCAGTAGCAACGTTAACAGGAACCGCTTCAGAAATGCCTCCGGCGATTTCGAATTCGGACTTTGCTGCGAAAGCCGTGCGCGTCGCCGCACCGGCCGCGGGACCACTTCCAAAAGTGGGGCCTGACGCAACTGCTGCCGTTGTTTTGTTCGCCGCAGTCGGAGTGGCCGATGATGAACCAGCTGTCACAGCTCGCGATGATTCGGATGCGCCTGCTTTGCCTGGAACGAGAGGCTTGCCGGTGCGCAACGCTGTCTCCAAAGCGTTGAGCCGGTCCATTAATGAACTGAGCGGCTCGAGCCGGCGCATCTCCATCAACTTTACCAGGCCAATTTCAACCTGATAGCGCGGGTGCGAGGCTGTGCGCAAAAGATTTTCCGTGTCGGCCAGCGAATTGAAAAACCGAACCAGGTCCGTTTCCGAAAACAATGCCGCCTGGCGTTTGAGTTCGGCGCTATCGCAGATCGCCGCTTCCAACAACTCTTCGCTACCCGACACTTTCGCGACCAGCAAATCTCTGAAGTGGGCCAGCAGATCGCGGCAGAAGTTACGCAAGTCGTGGCCGCGCATGACGACGTCGTCAACGACCGCCAGCGCCTCGGCGGGTTGATTATTCGCGATACCGTTGACGATGCGAATCAGAATGTCAGCACCCGCAACGCCGAGGGCCAGCTCGATGTCTTCTTTCTTGATCGTCGTGCCGGCAAAACTGATGACTTGATCGAAAGCCGATTGCGCGTCGCGCATCGAGCCTTCGCCGGAACGCGCAATCTCGCGCAACGCATCGTCCGGAATGGAAATATTTTCCGCTTCCGCAATCAAACGCAGTCGGTCGAGAATTCTTGCGGTCGCGATGGTGCGAAATTCGAATTGCTGGCAACGTGAAAGAATCGTTTCCGGCACTTTCTGCTTTTCGGTCGTAGCCATGATGAAGACAACACGCTCGGGCGGCTCTTCAATCGTCTTCAGCAGCGCATTAAACGCCGGCTTAGACAGCATGTGCACTTCGTCAATGATAAAAATCTTGTAGCGATCGCGCGCGGGTGCAAAGCCGACGGTTTCGATAATTGAGTCGCGCACGTTGTCCACGCCGGTATGCGAAGCGGCGTCAATCTCGAGCACGTCAATCGAGCGGCTTTCAGTAATTTCACTGCAAGAGGCGCAGGCGGTGGGATCGTCGCTGCGGCAGGGAGTCGGCGTGGGCACCGGCGATTTGTGGCAGTTCAGAGCCTTCGCGAACAAACGCGCCGAAGTGGTTTTGCCGACGCCGCGCGCGCCTGAAAAAAGATAGGCGTGGTGCAGGCGCTGGTGCTCGATCGCGTTGCGCAGCGTGCGCGTGATCGGTTCCTGCCCGGTGACTTCAGCGAAGGTCTGCGGGCGCCATTTGCGTGCGATTACCTGGTAGGTCATAAAGAAGCGTGAACCGGGAACCGGGAATCGTGAACGGAAGAGGCGTTTCGGTTCACGGTTCCCGGTTTACCGTTTACGGAGATTTGGCCAGACTCCGGACTTACCCGCAACACACGCGCGCTTGGCTACCGTTGCTCCGTTCCCGGCCTGGCGGGGTTCACCGGCGCTGCGTTGTGCGGAGCCCGAAGTCTGATAACTTGTCAAGAGAATGCCGATTTTCAATTGCCGCTTGCCGATTGGTTTGCTTGCGCACGCGACCAGCGGCTGACTCGGCGATTTTTCAAAACACAGAAACCATTCTGGACCAATCCAGAGCAAATCGGCAATCGGCATTTGGCAATCGGCAATCAGATGGCTGTCTTGCGGTGCGCGATCATGCGCAGCAAACCATTGATGGCCAAATGCAAAATAACGTAAGCAATGATCGCGATAACGATCGGCAACAACAACGTGTGTCCTTCGTTCGTGCTGGGACTGTTCACAATGCCTCTAAATGGCGCATAAAACGGGTTGGTCACAGCCACGATGAACTGAACAAAGCCCGCATTACTGTGAGCAGCCAGCAAGGCCAGCAAAAACCTCATTGCGAGCAATGCGTAGAGCAGATAGAAGAAGTAATCTACGATTTGCGAAATTCGTGCAGCGCCGCGGCCGCGCTCAACCTCGCGCTCAGTATCGATTACTTCGTCGACCGCCTTGGCGCGAAACTGTCCGGCCACGTTCTGAATTCTTTGCGACTCACCGGCCACCGGAGCCTGGGCTTGATCCGCAATCTCAGCTTGCACTTCGCCTTCAACCTGCGACTTCACGGTTTCATGCTGAACCGATCGCCTTGCTTCGTCTGCTGCTAGTTTGTCGTCCATGTTTGAATAGTAGGACAGGCATTGCTGCGTGTCCAACGTTACCCGGGCACTGAAACCAAAAAGGGACAGACGGGAAAGTCTGTCCTACTTAAGTGCCGTTAAAGCCGGTGCGTATGCGCCGCAGATTTGCGCCGGGAAATTTTCCAGTTGCTTTGACCGCCGCAAGAACACGCTTTGCTTCCGCCAGCGTTGAGCCGCCATAGACGCCCAGCATTCTCTGGTTCTCACCGACATTGGTATAGAACAATTCGCCGGGTTCGACGCAACGCGAGGCGAAGACTTTGCGATCGGGAAACAATGCCTGCGCTGCCAGCCGTTCAGTTTCCGGGATGAACACATCGCAACTATCATCAGCGGCGGGCATGCTCTTAAGTATCACGACGTAGAAAAGTTCGGTGTCGAAAATGACCGCGTTAGCCGGCACACGGAACGGCAGATCGTGCGGCGAAAAGGTGACACTTGTTTTGCAGGCCACCCTGGGATTGCCACAAATCGCGGCCGCGCTGGCGCGCCTGGGCTTGGCGTGCGACTGAGCGATAACAGCGCTGCTCAAAGACAAAAGCACTCCGATTGAAACTAATAAGCTTCTCGTTGACTTCATCGCCGCTACCATCACTTTCATTCTGAAGCAAAATCCGCGGTCGGAATTTAACTGGCGGAGAGGGTGGGATTCGAACCCACGGAACGGTTTCCCGCTCACAGCATTTCCAGTGCTGCCAATTCAACCACTCTTGCACCTCTCCCGAGAAATTGCCGATTTGCGATTGCCAATTGCCGATTGAAAAACGAGATACGCCTGGCATCAATTGGCATCAATTGGCAATTGGAAATCGGCAATCGAAAATGTTATGGCGGAGAGGGTGGGATTTGAACCCACGGTGGAGTTTCCCCCACTCCGGTTTTCGAGACCGGTGCACTAAGCCACTATGCGACCTCTCCAAAATTGATGTCAGATATCAGATGTCAGAGGTCAGCAACTGCCCGATTGTGACCTGATTATCCTTCCGAGCCGGAAAGTCCATCTTAAGTCCCGCCGGCGCTCATTCTGATATCTGACCTCTGACATCTGACATCTGGTCTTTCCGACGGACGCGAAAAAACTCCTGCATTATTTCCCGGCACTCGTCTTCCAGTACCCCGGGGCTCACTTCAATTCGATGATTCAAAAAATCTGTATCACAAACTCGAAAGTGTGATTCCACCGCGCCAGCTCGTTCGTCGTGCGCACCATAAACCAGACGTTGCACTCTAGCCTGTATCAACGCGCCGGCACACATCACGCAAGGTTCGATGGTCGAATAAACAATCGCGTCTGACAAACGATAGTTGGTCGCCTCTTTGGCCGCGGCTCGCAGCGCTACCAGCTCCGCGTGGGCCGTCGGATCGTTATCAATGCGGGTTCTGTTGCCGGCGACGGCAAGAACCGTGGCGCCTACAACGATGCACGTGCCGATCGGAACTTCACCGAGCTGTGCCGCATCTCGCGCCGCCCCTATTGCCAGGCGCATCCAGTACGCGTCCGTTTCGCTTTGCGCTGCAGCGGTCATAACAGAAACAATTCGCGTCAAACAGCGGAAAAATGAACTATAGGTGGCGCTGTCAAACACTGTCAAGCGAGTCATTATTCTTGCAAGCGCAGCGCTCAGCCAGTGAGTAGACCCGCGCTTTTGCTGCACAAAAATCGCGTTACGCGATCGATCACAACTACGAGCAGCTGTTCGCAGCGTGTTATATTACCGCTGGAGTCGGAATTCTCCGCGCTAACATTCTCCGGTCCTGTCATCGAGCTTTCTAATGACCACTGAAGTCCAGCCAAAAGTAAGCGGACCGCTGTCGGCAGATCGAGTGCAACCGCGCCTGCGACCCACGCCGGCGCCCGAAGCAGCGCTGCCGGAACGAGTGTTCCAAACACCGGGTGCGCACATGCGCCGGCTGGCGGCGGCGGAATTCAACACGGCGATGGTTCATTTCTATCGCGGTGAAGTGCAACGTTCAAACACCTGGCGCAATCGTCTCGACACTACAACAAACTGGGCCGTACTGACTGCCGGGGCAACCTTATCGTTCGTTTTTAGTTCCGGGACTAATCCGCATTTTGTTATTCCCATCAACTCAGTGCTGGTCGCAATTTTTCTATTGATGGAGGCGCGCCGTTATCGCTATTACGAAATCTGGTCCAGCCGTGTGCGCATAATTGAGACTGGATATTTTGCGCAAATGTTGGCGCCGGAAGGCGTGCCGCCTGACGAAGCCTGGGCGGAACATCTGGCGGCTGATTTGATCACGCCCCACTTCACTATTACCGAATGGGAAGCAGTGGGCCGACGACTGCGCCGAAATTATCTGTGGATCTTTGCGCTGCTGGCGCTTAGTTGGAATTTAAAAGTTTACCTGCATCCAACTCCGGCGCACGACTTCAATAGCTTTATCGATCGGGCGGCAGTTGGCATTGTGCCCGGCTGGTTCGTTTTTGTAGTGGGCGTGATTTTCAATGCCGCCATCGCTATCTTTGCGATTGGTACCGTGCGCCTGCGCGAGGCAACCGGCGAAGTTCTGCCACAGCATCAATTTGCTTTACGCCCGCTTAAAACAATGAGCCGGTGGACACGCGGCGCGACTGGCGCAGCTCGCACGACCGTCCGCGCCAAGCGAGCGCGGCAACGTGTTCGCAGCGGCGCCACTACGGGCGAGTTCAAGAAGATCGACATCAGCGAAACGCCGGAAAGCAGAGGCCAGAAGTCAGAGGTCAGAAGTCAGAGATCAGAGGTCAGAAACCCGAATTGACTCGCCGCAGGAGTATCGGCTTATTTGCCGGGATGGATGCTCTTAGTTTGGGCTTGCGAGACTCTGTTTGCTGACTTGATCTCGAACTTCCGATCTCGAACTTCCGATCTCTGACTTCTGATCTCTGATCTCTGATCTCTGACTTCTGTCCTGCTGACTTCTGTCTTTTCATGCTTCAACTTCGCGGACAAAAATTAACTCTCGAGCAAGTCGCAGCGGTCGCACATAACCGCGAGCAGGTGGCGCTGGCCGACGACGCCCGCAGCCGCATGGAACAATCACGGCGCGTAGTCGAAAAAATCGTTTCCGAAAACCGCACCGTCTATGGCGTCAACACCGGCTTCGGCAAATTGTCAGATGTGCGTATCGAGCCGAGTCAGTTGCGCAGGTTGCAACTGAACCTGGTGCGCAGTCATTCGTGTGGTTTAGGCAATCCGCTCTCTATCGCCGAAGCGCGCGCGATGCTGCTGTTGCGCGCAAACGTGCTCGCCTGTGGCTTGAGTGGCGCGCGACCCGTTGCCGCTGAAACACTGGTGGCGATGCTCGAACGTGGCGTCACACCTGTTATTCCGGAAAAGGGATCGGTTGGCGCGAGTGGCGATCTGGCGCCGCTGGGCCATCTGGCGCTGTGCGCTATCGGCGAAGGCGAAGCGTTCTACCAGGGCGCGCGCTTGCCGAGCGCAGATGCTTTGAAACAAGCGGGCATCGAGCCGCTGCAACTTGAAGTTAAGGAAGGCCTGGCACTATTAAATGGGACACAGGCGATGGGCGCAGTCGGTGGCCTGGCACTGCAGCGCGCCGAGCAACTGACTCGACTCGCAGATGTAGCCGGCGCGATGTCGCTCGAAGCGTTGAAAGGCACGCCCGTCGCTTTTGACGAACGCATTCACGCGGCGCGCGCTCATTCAGGACAAGGTGAAGTTGCCGCTCACTTGCGGGCCCTGCTTAACGGCAGCGAGATTCGCGACTCGCATTTACAAAACGATCCGCGCGTTCAGGACGCTTACAGTTTGCGCTGCATGCCCCAGGTTCACGGCGCGGTCCGCGACACGCTCAACTACGCGCGCGGAGTGGTGGAAACTGAAACCGGCAGCGCGACCGACAACCCGCTGGTTTTCGCTGAGACTGAAGAAGTCTTGTCCGGTGGAAATTTTCATGGCGCGCCACTGGGTTTAGCCTTCGACTATGCGGCTATTGCCTTAACGGATTTGATCAGCATCACTGAACGCCGCATCGACCGCCTCGTAAATCCCGATGCCAACGAAGACCTGCCTCCGTTTCTAACCAAGCATGCGGGCATTGCTTCCGGCTTCATGATGCTGCAAGTGACTGCAGTGGCACTGCTGAGCGAGGCTAAAATTCTCGCCCATCCAGCAAGCGCTGACAATGTTCCGACTGATGGCGGCAAAGAAGATCACGTCTCGATGGGCATGACGGCAGCGACGAAGTTGCGCTCGATAGTTAATCTTGTGGAGCAGGTCATTGCGATCGAGTTAATTACCGCCGCGGAAGGGTTGGAACATCGCAAACCACTCGCGCCCGGAGACGGCGTAAGAGTGGCTTTTGAAATTGTGCGCGCCCTGGTCAAGCCTTTGGATGATGATCGTCCTATGTCGGCCGACATTGAACGCGTGGTTGCGGCAATTGAATCCGGCGAGTTTGATTTACCATAAGCACCTATAAATAGTGCCCGACGTAGACCGAGAGGAGACTGAATGTCAGACGCATTTGACGATCGCAGAAAAGGTTTGGAAGAAGAATATTTTCACCGCAAGAACCAGGAGGCCATTGAAAAACTGCGAGCGCAGATGAAAGCGTCGGCGGCAGCGAAAGCCACGGCCACAGCGGCCCTGCAATGCCCCAGGTGCGACGGCACGTTGACGGAAACGAAGGTAGACGACGTCTCGATAGATAGGTGTGACAAATGCGGCGGCGTTTGGCTCGACTCAGGCGAGCTGGAGCAACTGACAAAACGCGAGAGTGGTTCATTCTTTGGCCGGCTTTGGGGCAACTCGTAAACGTAACGCTAACCATCATGTCTCAGCGAACAGTGCGCGCGCCGCGCGGCAACAAACTCAATTGCAAGAGCTGGCATCAGGAAGCGGCGCTGCGCTGCCTGATGAACAATCTCGATCCGGACGTTGCTGAGAAACCGGAGGAGCTGATTGTCTATGGCGGCGCCGGAAAAGCAGCGCGCAATTGGGCTTCGTTTGACGCGATCGTCCGCGAATTGCAGCAACTCGAAAACGACGAGACGCTGCTAATCCAATCAGGTAAACCTGTCGGCGTTTTCCGCACTCACGAATACGCGCCGCGAGTTTTGATCGCCAATTCCAACCTGGTCGGCGCCTGGGCCAACTGGGAACACTTCCACGAACTCGAACGCAAGGGTCTGATGATGTACGGCCAGATGACTGCCGGAAGTAGGATCTACATCGGCACGCAGGGCATTGTGCAGGGAACGTTTGAAACGTTTGCGGCGATGGCAGACAAACATTTCGGCGGCGACCTGAGCGGCAAGCTCGTCTTGTCCGGAGGCATGGGCGGCATGGGTGGCGCGCAACCGCTGGCGGCGACGCTTAACGGCGCGGTGTTTTTGGGAGTCGACATTGACCCCGCGCGTATCGAACGCCGCGTGCATAACGGCTACTGCGATCGCCTGGCGCTGACGTTGGATGAAGCCGTCGATATCATTGAAGACGCGCGCGCACAGAAACGAGCGGTTTCAGTTGGTCTGGTGGGCAACTGCGCTGAAGTTCTTCCTGAAATTGTACGCCGCGGCATCAAGGTCGATGTGGTTACAGATCAAACCAGCGCGCATGATCCTTTGAACGGTTATGTGCCTGCCGGTCTGACGTTGGCAGAGGCTGATGCGTTGCGGCAAAGCGATCCGCGTTCCTACATCAATCGTGCCATGCTCTCAATGGCGGATCATGTGGAAGCGATGCTGGCCCTAAAGCGCGCGGGCTCAGTCGTGTTCGACTATGGCAACAACATTCGCAAGATGGCGTTCGACGCCGGCTGCCAAGACGCTTTTGAAATTCCCGGCTTTGTGCCGGAATACATCCGGCCGCTTTTTTGTGAAGGCAAGGGTCCGTTCCGTTGGGTAGCATTGTCCGGCGACGCGTCAGATATTCAAAAGACTGACGATCTCGCGCTTGAACTTTTTCCTGAGGACCGCACTCTGAATCGCTGGCTGCGACTCGCGCGCGATCGCGTCCAGTTTCAAGGACTGCCGGCGCGCATCTGCTGGCTTGGTTACGGCGAACGCGCCGAGATGGGCGAAGCAATCAACGAACTGGTGAAGCGCGGGGATTTGCAAGCGCCAATCGCAATCGGCCGTGACCATCTCGACACCGGCTCAGTCGCGTCGCCGTTTCGCGAAACGGAAGCGATGAAAGACGGATCGGACGCGGTTGCCGACTGGCCCATTCTCAATGCGCTGTTGAATACCGCCAGCGGCGCGAGCTGGGTTTCGTTTCATCATGGCGGCGGCGTGGGCATCGGTTACTCGTTGCATGCCGGCCAGGTGTCGGTTGCCGATGGCACTGACGAAGCAGCGAAGCGTCTCAATCGTGTACTGACAAATGATCCAGGTCTGGGAGTTGCGCGGCACGTTGATGCCGGGTATGAAGAGGCTGAAAAAACCGCTGTTGAGAAGGACATCGCGATTCCGATGATGAAGAGTAATGAGTAACGAAGAATTATGAACTCAACCAGCCCCGGTTAAAGAACCATTCTGTGCAATCTCTGTGGACGTCGTGTCTTTGTGGTGGGTCTCTTGTTTATTCACCACAAAAGACACCGAGAACACAAAGGTTACACAGAGAGATGCCATTCAAAAACTGTTATGACTAGACCAATAGTTTCCAAATCCCATCGTGTTTCAAAGAAGGCAAGTCTCTTCACCGAATCCGTCATTCGCGAGATGACGCGCGAGGCGCTGAAACATGGCGCCGTAAATCTTTCGCAGGGCTTTCCTGATTTTGCTGCACCCGAAGACATCAAGCGCGTCGCGATGCAGGCCATCGCAGACGATATTAACCAGTATGCGATCACCTGGGGCGCGCGCGATTTTCGCGAAGCGATTGCGCGCAAGACAAAATGGTATCTAGGCCTCGACGTTGATCCGGAAACAGAACTGACGGTTACCTGCGGTTCAACCGAAGGAATGATCGCGGCGATGATGGCAACGGTCGACCCGGGCGACGAAGTCGTCATCTTTGAACCGTTTTACGAAAACTACGCGCCCGACGCGATCCTTTCCGATGCCACACCGCGTTATGTGCCGTTGCGCGAGCCGGATTGGAGTTTCGACCCTGATGAGCTGCGTTCAGTTTTCAATGCAAAAACGCGCGCGATAATTCTTTGCAATCCCAACAATCCGACGGGCAAAGTTTTCACGCGCGCGGAAATGGAATTCATTGCCGGACTTTGTCAAGAGTTTGATGCACTCTGTTTTACCGACGAGATTTACGAACACATTCTATATCCGCGTGAAGGCGCTGAGATCGCGCACATTTCCATGGCCCAGTTGCCCGGCATGCGCGAACGCACGGTGATCGTTAACTCGATGTCGAAAACCTATTCAGTCACCGGCTGGCGGGTGGGCTACTGCATCGCCGCGCCGGAGATCACGAGCGCGATTCGCAAGGTCCATGACTTTCTAACTGTGGGCGCGGCTGCTCCGCTGCAAAGTGCTGGCGCTTACGCGCTGGCGTTGCCTGCGGAATACTACGATCGATTGCAGGCGGATTATCGCGCGCGCCGCGATCTGCTTTTGCCGGTGCTTGAGAAAGCCGGCTTTGGCGCGTTTCGGCCCGACGGCGCTTACTACATCATGACCGACATCCGTGCTTTCGGATTTGCGAACGACATCGAGTTCACCAAACACCTGATACGCGAAGTTGGTGTCGCGTGTGTGCCGGGTTCGAGTTTCTACAGCGTGCCTGAACGCGGCGCGCAGCAGGTGCGATTTTGTTTTTGTAAGAAGGACGAGACGTTGCAACTAGCGGCGGAAAGACTCGAGAAACTATACGCCAGAATCTGACTTAACTGTGGCAATGCCGTCTTGCTTTCGCGGCTCTGCCGCCTCCGTTTCGCGGCTTGGCAAGGGCAGCGGGCGATTAACCGCCGGCCAACTACTAAGTCTTTTTGGGAACAAACTCTGATACGGCTCGTGGATCGTTTCATGACAAAAACACTTCCTGGCAAACTTATAATTCATAATGTCGCACGGGTCTCTTATGTTTTTGGATTCATGATCATTCTCTCTTGCGCCACCATTGCTCAGCAGAGTTCTGACCCCAACTTCAACCCGCACGTCGAGCACCCGGCCTACACCAAGAACTTTCCGCGCGTGTTGTTTGATGAAGCTCATAACAACTTTCATACGGCCACTGGTCGTTATAAACCTTTTGTCGATCTAGTGTTCAGCGATGGTTATCAAATTGCCGCAAACCGCAAGCCGTTCACCAGGGAGTCATTGCAGACTTACAAAATTCTGATCATCGCCAATGCACTCGGCGCCGAGGAAATGGATGACGAGGGCGCGGACAAGCCCGCTTTTACCGAGCTGGAATGCAATGCTGTTCGCGAGTGGGTTAGCAATGGGGGCGCGCTGTTGCTGATCGCCGATCATGCCCCCTTTGGCGCCGCTGCGCAGATTCTGGCCAAGCGTTTCGATGTCGAGATGAGCAAAGGCTATGTCTTCGATCCGGACCACTCCGTGCCGAACAATCCGTCGCTGCTGATTTTTTCGCGAGAGAACAAGCTGCTGCTGGACCACCCGATCACGCAGGGACGCAATGACAGCGAGCGAATCAATCGAGTGCAGACCTTTACCGGCCAGGCGTTGAAAGGGCCGCAGGGAGCTACGCAACTGATGGCTTTAGCAGCGACGGCAACCGATCAAGCCGACCCGATGGGTGGCGAAAAGAAATCCGTAGCTGGGCAGGCGCAAGGGATCGCGTTCAAACTGGGCAAGGGCCGCGTGGTTATGCTCGGCGAGGCCGCCATGCTCTCGGCGCAGGTGGCGGGTCCGGATAATTTCAAGATGGGAATGAACGTGGCGGGCAACGACAACCGGCAGTTTGCGCTAAACATCATGCATTGGCTGTCGGGACTCTTGAAATAGTAAACAGCAAACAGTGAACTGTGAACAGTAAACCGTGAACAGTAAACAGTCGATTCGGTTGTGAGCCGATTCGTCGCAGGGTTCACGGTTTAGTGTTCACGGTTCACTGTTTGCTGTTTACTGTTTGCTGTTTGCTGTTTACTGAATATGTGGGATCGCAGACGACAAATCGTGTGGTTGGCGGCGGGATTGATCGTCGGGACGTTTGTGTCGTTTTCAGATGCTCATGACGAGGATGGAGTTTTCGTTCCGCGCTTCTTCGTCTTCATGGAAAGCCTGGTGCTGATCATTATCGCGGTGCTGTTCTACTTTTACTCACGAAGAAAAAACTGATCCGATTGCGACAAGCAGTTCAGAGTACAAGCTTCAGCTTGCGCGCCCCCAAGCAAAGAGCAACCTGAAGGTTGGACGCTGAACTACTTGGGCTGGACTCTGGACTGCTTGACCCTATCCTTTAGTTCGGCGGCTGCACGGTCTTCGACCGCACCGTGATTCCCTCATCGCCGGCAATCAATAGATTTCGCGATTGGCCCAAGGGCGCGCTCGAGGGCAGATAAGACAGCACGTAACGATTCTTTTTCAACTCGTCGCAAATCGCCTTAGCCGCCACCGCCGGTTCATCAATCGAGAAAATCACGCCGCCAGTTCCCTCTACCAGCTTATCGATCACCTGCTTTGGCTTGGGCACATCGCGCCGAATCGCGCCGCGCGTGCGGTCTTGCGCCTGAACGGCGTAAACGGTGATATCCAGCGACTGCAATTGAGCCAGGATTTTTTCAAAAGTAGTTTTGCTGCCGCGATCCAGGCCGTCGCTGATAACTACAATGACGCGTTTTTGGGCAGGCGTCGCTCGCAGGGCTTCTTCGATCACGGCGCTGGCAGCGTCAAACAAATGTGGCTGGCCCTTTTTGCGAAACAGCTTCAGTGACTTGTCAATAGCCTTCGCGTCATCGGTCCAGTCAGCAACGATTTCGGCCTGCTCGTCATAACCGACTATCAAAAGCTTGTCGCCTTCATAAATTTCATAAGCAAACTCGCGCGCTGCCTGTTCGAGTTTCTCGACATCGGCGCGGATGGTAAGCGAGTTGTCAACCAGCAGCACGATTCGCGCTGGCGATGGGTCGGGGGTGAAGTTTCGAATGGCTTGTTCGATGCCGTTGTCATAAACCGAAAGCTGTTTGGAAGTAATCGGCCGAGCGGAATCGTCGGCGCGTTTGGCAACGACGTTTACCAGCACGCCGCCTTCGCTGCTGGTGGCGGGTTTGCGGCCCGCCTGGGCCATCAACGCCACACCCGTGCTCAGCAAGGCAACAAGACAAATGAAAACTGAGAAAGCGGACAGACGCCTGCCCTTTTTCTGGCTGCTGTTTGGGGCTGCCGTCGTTAATCGGTTGGACATGAACTCAAAACGCGCGGGCTTCAATCACCAGTGGAGACTTTGGTTGAGGAAGCTTTTTCGGAAGTTTTCTTACCCGGGGAGGTGTCTTTAGTTTTCTTTTCCGGTTTATCAGATTTCTTGTCGTCGCTGCAGGTTGCTTCGCTTTGCTTTTTTTCCAAAGCTTTTTGACCGCTGCGGCCATAGTCGGTCAGATAAAAACCTGAACCCTTGAACTGAATCGCCGGCGCTGAAATCAATCTTTCCAAACGGCCACCGCACTTGGGGCACTTCGTCGGCTGCTTGTCATTCATCTTCTGAAAGACTTCGGTGTGAGCTTTGCACTTTTTACATTCAAACTCGTAAATCGGCATACGAATATTATGTCCGACAAACTTTGGTTTGTCGATTAACGTTAATAACGGCCTTCAACAGAAGAAACGTCTGAACAATTGGCAGCGTCAACTCCCTGGGGTGCGGCGGCCCGGCGCCGTCTGGCCTGTGCCGGCCGGGCGCGGCTTATCGAGGAGCATTCAATCGTGGCGACCAACTTGGGTCCGTTGGGCCAAAGCGTCGCCGGGCCGCCGCACTCCAAGGAGTTGACGCCGCCACTTGTTCAGAGCTTTCGGAGATTTGTTCAGTCATGATGAGTTTGCTTACCCGCCAGCCGTTCGTTATGATCCTGACGAACTAAATCCCCATGTCAGACACCGCCCAATCTCTCTCGCTCGAGCGCAAAATCAAGATGCACGAGGCGCGTGAAGGAATTATCAATCGCCTCGCGTTGACGCTGCCGTCCGCAATCAACCTTGATCGCTTTCTGACCGTTATCGTCTCGGAGTTGGGGCGCATGATGAACGTCGACCGCTGCGACGTTATCCAGTTAACTTCACCCAGCGAGCTGCGCATTAGTCACGAATGGAGGGCTTCAGACGACGTGCCTGCCAGTCTCGGCACTACGATTCCGATCGATTTGCGACAACTGGCGGAACGCGTAGATCTAACCAAACCCATCCGTTTTGACGACACCTCGGCGCCGGATTTGGATCCCAAGCTCCGCATGCTGACCAAAGGCCTGGGCACGCGTTCATTGTTGGTTGTGCCGGTTTTGCTTGGCGAAGATGTGCTTGGCCTGGTGGGCCTGCACACGACGCGCACGACGCGCGTTTGGCTGGACGATGAAGTTGCATTTCTGGAATCGATTGCGCGGCAAATCGGCGTGGGTTACCAATACACGCGCCTCTACACCGATAAAGAACGAGAAGCGGAAACAAAACGCGCGTTGCTGGAAATAGCAAACGCGATCAATGCCCGATCCGATTTTCGGGAAGTTTCGTCGCTGGTGCTCGAACGCGCAATCACACTGGTGGGCGCCGATTATTCGGCGCTGGGCGTGCTCGATCCTAAAGGCGGACGCATTAGTCTGGTGGCTTTCAAAGCTGCGCCGCACGCAACCATCGAATCGGTGCAGGGCTTGATTGAAGAACACGCACAGTCGCTTGATCTAACGGAGTTCCCGAAAGCGATCGAAGTGCTGACCGAAGGAAAAACCTTGCGGCTGCTGGATTCCGATCTGCCGTTTCCTTTTCGTCTGATGTTCAATTCCATCCTCGGCGGACGCGCCGCGCTCGTTGCCCCGGTTCGCGTGGCCGGGCACGTATTCGGATTGCTCGGTCTGGTTTGGAGCGAAGCGCGCCAGGGCGGTTTTCAGGACCACGGAGTCGCGCTGGTCGAAGGCATTGCCGATCAAATCGGCACCGCGCTGGAACGAGATCAACTGTCGGCTGAAGTGATGCATTTGCGCGACGCGCTGCATGAACGCTATGGCGAAGACCGGCTGATTGGCCAAACGTTAGCCATTCGACGCGCGATCGAATTGGCGCTAAGCGTCGCCGACACGCAAACCACCGTGCTCATTCAGGGCGAGTCAGGCACAGGAAAAGAACTGCTCGCGAACTTAATTCATTACAACTCCGGCCGCGAAGATCAACCATATGTGAAGCTCAATTGCGGTGCGATTCCTGAGACGCTGCTGGAGTCGGAACTATTTGGCCACGAGAAAGGCGCCTTTACCGATGCGCGAGCGCGCCGTCAGGGAAGATTTGAAGAGTCTAATGGCGGCACGTTGTTTCTCGACGAAGTTGGTGAGATGAGTTTGTCGGCGCAGGTTCGGCTGTTGCGTGTTTTGCAGGATGGCGAGTTTACGCGCGTCGGCGGCAGCGAAGTTATAAAGGCTGACGTTCGCATCATCGCCGCTTCGAACGTGGACCTGGAACGCGCTACGGAAGTCGGAACGTTTCGGCGCGACCTCTATTACCGGCTTTCCGTTTTTCCGATTGTCCTGCCGCCATTGCGCGAACGGCCCGAAGATATTCATCCGCTGGTCATTCATTTTCTCGAACACTACAAACAAAAAACCGGACGCTTCATTTCCGGAATTTCAAAGGATGCGTTGCAGGCTTTGATAACCTACGAATGGCCGGGCAATGTGCGCGAACTGGAAAATGCGATCGAGCGGGCGGTGATCGTTGCTTCGGGCCGGCAGATTGAGTTGGAAGATCTGCCGGAAGCAATCAGCCGGATTGCTTTGCAGGAGCAGGATCGGATCAAAGTGGAACGCGCGCGCGCCGCCAGCGAGGGTCGGACGACCACGTTTGCAGTCACGGTGCCGTCGTCCATGGATGAGATAGAAAAGCAGGCAATTGAAGCGACGCTTGACTACACGCATGGCGACAAAACGCATGCGGCGCGTGCCCTGGGCATTGGCCGCAAGACCCTCTACCGCAAACTCGATCAGTACACCGGTAAAGGGTCAAGCGACGAAGTCACCTAGGAATCGGGCTTCGTCCCGCTGGCCCATTGCCGGCCGCGGAAACCGCCAGGTGGGCCACATTCTTGCGCCGCTTCAGGTGGGTTTGTTATAGTCCGAGTCTGAAATTCTCCAATTCAATATGTTAACCAGCCCGGCCCCGGAGGCCGTGGCTTCCCCAGAAAGGACTTTTGTTATGGCAAACGATGATTATCGACGAGACGCTGGCGACAGCGTTTCCACTCGTCTCACTTACCTCTTGATTGGTGGCGGCATTGGCGCCGTTATCGCTCTGCTGTTTGCTCCTAAATCAGGCCAGGAGCTGCGCGGCGACATTGCCGACGCGACCCGCAAGGGCATCGACAAATCGCGCGAGGCGGCGCAACAAGTGGGCGAACGCGCCGGCGAATATTATGATGCGACACGTGAGCGCGCGACCGAACTCTACTCGCAAGCCAGCGAGAAAGCTTCCGACCTCTATACGCAAGCGTCGAGCAAGGTTGGCGAGGTAGCGCAAACTGCACGCGAAACAGCGACACGCCAGACCAGCACGGTAGCAGCAGCGATTGACGCCGGCAAAAAGGCTTACCAGGAAGAAAAGCGCAAGACGGAAATGTCCGGCCGGATTGAAGCAGCGCCGAAGTACACCGAGAAAGCGAACTAGCGAATTGCCGATTGGCGATTTCCGATTGCCGATTGCCGATTGGGCCTTAGGTCAAAGGGGCAACAATCAATCGCAAGTTCTCATTTGTTTTGAAAATCGGAAATCGGCAATGGAAATTAACGATGCTTGCCCTGCAAATAAATCCTAACGATCCAATGTTCTGGGTGATGGTGGTGATCGCGTTGTCGTTCATCATCATCGCCGTGGCCATGATCGCGATTGCGGTATTTGTTAATCGCGCGGTGAAGTCGGTGACTCGGCTGGAACAAAAACTCGAGCCACTGATCGAGCGCGTCACCGTCATCAGCGAGCAGGGCAAACAAATCGCGGTGCAGGGCAAGCAAATTGCCGAACAGTTCAATGCCGTGTCCGGTCATCTCTCAACGGCGACCATGAATCTTTCCGAATCGCTGGCGATCATCAAGGATGAGGTCGGCGAGCTGAAGGATATGGTTAGCGAGACGGCCGGCGAAGCGCGCGACAAGGTTGAACTCGTCAGCCGCACCATCGATCGAACCCACGATCAGATAGTTACGACTACCGATTTCATTCAGCGCCGCGTGGTTGAGCCGGCTCGCGAGATCGCCGCGATTATGGCGGGCTTTCGCCGCGGCCTCGAGGTTCTCGTGGCGCCGCTGCCAAAGCCCATTAATCAGACTTACGGAGAGGATGAGATGTTTATTGGCTGACGGCTAAAGCCATTTAGGCTGAAAGAACCCGAACCACTCATCCTGGAGAAGATTGGTTCGGGTTTTTAGTTTTCTCTGTGCGTCCTTTAAGCACGGATGCCGTTTGATTTGAGGCGACCGAGTGTAGTGAGGTCAGTACCGTCCGCGGTAGCGGATGGGTGCATTGATTGCCGATTGGCAATTGCCAATTTCCGATTGGTGTCTAGCCATCGGGCCAATTGGCAATCGGCAATCGAAAATTTGCAACGTAGGAACCCATCCGCTACCGCAGACGGTACTGACCTCATTACCACTGCGAGGCCTTTAACTTAAACTGCAGCACTACCGTCCTTCGTGTCCCCTGTGCCTCTTTGGTGAACTGCTGTTAGTATTAATTATTCTAATATTCGGAAAACTATGTCTACTGAAACGCCACTCGATCTGAAAAAGACCATCAACCTGCCGAAGACCGGATTTTCCCAAAAGGCAAATCTGGCCCAGACCGAACCTGCGCGTTTAAAAAAATGGTCAGAAGTAAATCTTTATGACTTAATTCGCGAGGCGCGTGCCGGCGCGGACAAGTTTATCCTGCACGATGGACCACCTTACGCGAACGCCGACATTCATCTCGGCACCGCGATGAATAAGATCCTGAAAGACTTCGTCGTCAAATCGCGCAGCATGATGGGCTATGACGCGCCCTACGTTCCTGGCTATGACTGTCATGGGTTGCCGATTGAGTTGTACGTCGATCGCAAGTTGGGTGCGAAGAAGGCGAACATGCCTGCCGTGGCGATTCGCCGGGCCTGTCGCGAACACGCGGCGCAGGCACTAAAGCGCCAGACGCGCGACTTTCAACGACTCGGGATTCTGGGCGAGTGGAACAATCCGTATCTAACGATGTCCAACCATTACGAAGCGGAAACAGCGCGACTGTTTGGCCGCTTCGTTGAGCGCGGTTACGTCTACAAAGGCGCGCGTCCAGTGTACTGGTGCATTCACGATCAAACGGCGCTCGCCGAAGCCGAAGTTGAATATCATCAGCACACCAGCCCGTCGGTCTATGTGAAGTTTCCGCTCGCCAGCGATCCGGCGCTGATCGATCCGGCGCTCGCCGGTCGCAAAGTATTCGTGCTGATTTGGACCACGACGCCGTGGACGCTGCCTGCAAATCTAGGCATCACAGTCCATCCGGATTATCAATATTCCGCCTTTGAACACGGCGACGAAGTCTACATCGTCGCGAGTGAGTTACTGGACGCGGTCGTCGAAAAATGTGAACTGGCCGAAAGCAATGGCCCAGGCGAGGTAAAGGTTTTGGCGCGCTTTCCCGGCGCCAAACTGGATCGCCTCGAATGCCGGCACCCCTGGATTGATCGCCCATCGTTATTGATGGTTGGCGAACACGTCACGCTCGGTGGCGAAGCCGACGCCGAAACCGAACTCGACGTTAAAGATGCGCGCGAGAAACAGTCAGCGAGCAAGGCCGGCACCGGCGCCGTGCACACTGCGCCCGGTCACGGCCACGACGATTTTGTTATCGGCAAGCGTTATGGGCTGGAAATTTATTGCCCGGTCGATCACGCCGGCCACTTCACGCCCGAGGTCGAACACTTCGCCGGGCAGAGCGTCTTCGATGCTAACCCGAAGATCGTTGAGTTCATGCGCGAACGCGGCGTGTTGCTGTTCACCGAAAGCTTCAGCCATCGCTATCCGCATTGTTGGCGCTGCAAGAACCCGGTGATCTTTCGCGCCACGCCCCAATGGTTTATCTCGATGGACCAGGCTGTCGGCGCTGTGGTCGAGACGGTTGAGAAAGACGAAGACGGTCGCGACCGCAGCAACTTCACCGAGAACTTTTCGGAAGGCGAAACGTCTTTGCGCGCCGCTGCCCTGCGCGAGATTGAAGATGTGAAATGGTTCCCCGCCTGGGGGAAAGTGCGCATGGGCAACATGCTCAAAGGTAGACCGGACTGGTGCGTCTCGCGGCAACGCGTGTGGGGAGTTTCGATTCCCGTTTTCTATTGCGCCAAATGCAGCGAAGCTGTTGCCGAACCGGCTGTGATCAACCACGTCGCCGACATTTTCGAACGCGAATCGTCCGATGCCTGGTTTATAAAAGAAGCGCGCGAGTTATTGCCTGCGGGTTACGAATGTAAGCAATGCGGTGCCACCAAATGGACCAAGGAGACCGACATTCTCGATGTCTGGTTCGACAGTGGCTCGTCGTCGGTGGCGGTGCTGGAGAATCGCGAAGAGTTGCGTTGGCCCGCCGACGTTTACCTGGAAGGCGGCGATCAGTTTCGTGGTTGGTTCAATTCGTCGTTGATGGTCGGGATCGCGGCGCACGATCGCGCGCCCTACAAAGCCGTCATCACCCACGGTTGGACCGTCGATGCCCAAGGCAAGGAAATGCACAAATCAGGTGGCAACGCCGTTCCGCCTGATGAAGTGATCAAGGAATCCGGCGCCGACATTCTGCGGCTGTGGTGTGCATCTTCAAATTATTTCGATGACATGCGCTCGTCGAAGGAGATTTTGCAGCGCGTCACCGATGGCTATCGCAAACTACGCAACACGGCGCGTTATGCGCTTGGCAATCTTCATGGATTCGATCTGGCGCGCGACAGCGTTACGGCCGCGGAGATGCAGGAAATCGATCGTTGGGCGCTGGCTGAGCTTGATGCAGTCATAAAAACGGTGCGCGCTGCCTACGACGTCTACGAATTTCACACCGCTTATCACGCGCTTTATCGTTTTTGTACCGTCACGCTGTCGGCGCGTTATTTCGATATTCTGAAAGATCGGCTCTACACCTTCGCGCCACGTCATCCGGCGCGCCGGGCTGCCCAAACTGCGCTCGCCCGCATTGCAGATGCGCTGGCTCGGATGCTGGCGCCGCTGTTGGTTTTTACTGCGGACGAGATTTGGGAAAACTTGCCGGCGGATAGCGCGCGGCCCCAGTCTGTGCATCTGGCAGTGTTTCCCGAGGCCGGGGATGTAGTCGATGAGGAGCTGGCCTCAAACTGGAAACGATTGTTTGAGATTCGCGAGGACGTGTTGCAAACGTTGGAAGAAGCGCGGATCGCGAAAGTGATCGGCAGCTCGCTTGACGCGCGTGTTGAGATCGCGGCGACCGGCGCCAGTTATGACCTGCTGCATCAGTACCGCGCCGAGTTGCGGTATATCTTTATCGTTTCGCAGGTTGCAGTAACGCGATCGGATCAAGGAGCCGACGGCTTCGTTGTAAAAGTCTTGCCGGCTGAGGGTGCGAAATGCGAACGCTGCTGGAACTATTCCACGCGGGTCGGCGAGGCGGAAAAGTATCCGAGCGTGTGTGAGCGTTGCGTTGTGGCGCTGGAAGAGATTGAGCAGGATGCTCTGCGGGGGCCCAAGGTTTAGCGGCTTTGCCGCAGTCCGTGCGGAAGGGCTTTGCCTTTCCGGCAGCTATATTTTTCTTGGAGGCTCCGCCTCAAAACCGGTGGCATAGCCTAGACATAATTGAGTTGTAGCGGAACGGCAGAGTCTTCCGCACCGAGGCGGCAAAGCCGCGAGACCACGAGGATTTAACAGATGGAGACTATGGTTGATAAGGCTCAATTGAACATCGACGCGCGGACGCGCATGGGCTGGCGCTTCGGTTACCTGATCGCAAGTTTTGGTCTTTACCTGGTCGACCAAACGACCAAAT
>JANMKA010000029.1:0-2959 GCA_031371765.1 Blastocatellia bacterium | reverse complement strand
TGCGGCACATTGGCGGGCGCGAAGTTAACTATTTTCGAAATCACCAGGCTGGCTGCGCTCGCCGTGCGCACCGGCAGGCGGCCGATGGCAATATCAGCGGTGCCGTCGTCATTGAAGTCCGAGAGCCAATCGTCGGAAGCCGTTTCGTTGTAAGTTGCATCAACAAGTTTCGTCGGCACCAAATCAAAGTTACCCGCAAAGGTGTAATTGCGCGGGTCCAGTGAAGCATCGCCCGCAAAAATGACGTAGCGCGGCGCGATGGACCAGTGCGTTGAGGCAAAGGACAGGAAATCCTTAATCGCCTGTGGACCATGCAGGCCGTAGCCAAACTCGTCGTAGATATCATCAACATCAACCGTGGCGACGGTCAGCCCCTGCGACTGTCGTTGGGAAATAAAGGAAGCGTTGCTCGGAGGCACTGGTGCGGAAAAGGCCGGAATGATTGTCTTAGTTGAAACGATTAGAAAGTCAGCTCCGTTGGTTATCCCCGGCGCTGGATTTCCGGAATTAAGCGATGAAGGTTGATTCAAACCCAGTCCCGCGGGCAGTTCAAACTGTCCTTCCGGAATTGCATATAACAAGCGTTGGGCCTTGGCGCGCGGCGAGCTGGTCGGCACTGTGATCGCATAGCCCGACGCGGTCGCCTGGACAGCCGGTTGGCTGAGCCTGACTGAGAATGGATCGGTATAGTCGATGAGACGAACGTTGGGAGTGGAAAAGCCGTCAACCGACAGCGACTGAGTGCCGCGCAGATTGAACTTCAGCTTACCGGCATCTGCGCGATACGCATGGGGATAGGTTAGGCGCGCATAGTCAACCAGACTTACGCCGCCGCCCGAGACCGGCGTGAAGGTCAGTGTGTTGGCGCCATTTTGCAGTAACGTGACCGGGACATCGAAACTCTGCACGGCGTGATCCAGGCCAAAGTAATTCAAGGAGCCGAGACTCTGGCTGTTGAGCTGGATGTTCACCTGGTGCGGTAAAAGACTGACTCCCTGAAGCGCAATCTCCAATCGTGCTGGTCCGGTGCTAGTCGACTCAGGATTACCGGTATTGATGGTTTGGTTTACCGCGACGCTGCTAAGCACTCGTCCAAAGAAATTCTCAGCGTCGCCGTTAAGCACATTAAGAAAATAATTAAACCGATCCTTTCGCTCCACGGTGTAGTCGAAACTAGCAGGCGCAATCGCGTTGGCAGTTTCCGCGTGATTGTATTTGCGTCTCGTCTTCTTCCCCTTCTTCGCTTTTCCTCGCACAGTCTCTTGCTTTGCCAGTCGCGGTGCCAGGGGAGTCTCGAGCGACCGTAGCTGCTCAATTGGCTCATTCCCGCGGGCGGGTTCTGAAATCATCGTAGAGTTCGCAGTACCTGTTCCTGGCGTTACAGCCTCCGCCGGCGCGTCGCTGCTGGTCGCCGTGTCGTTGGCCGTTTCAGGTTCACCGGCACTCTTTGATTCGCTTACCGTTAATACTTCGGCGGCGGCGGCGGCTGGAATTGGATGGGCGGGCAAGCTCAAAAACGTCCTCACGAACCCAAACCACGACGGCTTGGGCGTGACTGGCACGGCCGGAATCGCCGCAGGCTGAGGCGGTGCGGCTAGTGCACCATCAAGGTGAAGCGCGCCGCTCACGCGTTTCCCAGGAACTGTGTCAGCAATCAGGTAATAGGTCCGCGTGTCACTGGTGGGAACGTCGATGCCGCGCCCGTAAAATTCAATGTAGTCGCCGCTGCTGAAAGAACCGAGTGCCTGGCTGGTGTTGATGGCCAATTCCTGGCCGTCGCCGAACAAGCGCAGGTTGCGTATGTCGACCGTGGGATTGAAACCTGCGCCAGCCATGTCCTGCTGGGTGACACGATACCAGCCATCATTCTTTATCGAGATTTTCAGTCCCGGCTTTGCAGCGATGGCCCATTGATTGTCGAGCGGGCCATTCGGGCTAAACGTCGTTGCTGACTCAGCCGCGGGAAAAGATTTCTGTGTCGAACTGTTTTCCCCATTGCTCGTTGCTGAGTCTCCGGAAAGTGGGTTTACTGTTCCCGCGGTTTGAGCGAGAACCGCATTAGGTGTAACCGTGATCGCGCGCTCGTCGAGCTTTGTAATTCCCTCGACGCTTACTGCTTCTATGTAATAGGTCGCATCCGCAGGGCCGCCGCGATCAAACCACGAATATGAGTAGCTGTCTGACGGTCGCGTTCGTTGGTTGGCAACAAATACTGCTCCCGGAATAATTTCTCGGTTCACACGCACGCGCGCTCCAGCCTTTAGCCGGTAAATATTGAATCCCAGATTGTCTGCGTCGAGAGTGCTGCGCCATTGAATAATGACGCCCGAGGTAGTGGCGACTGCGGTGGCGGTTGAAAGCTTGACGGTTTTCGCTTGGCTGAGGTTCTTATCCTGCGGTGCTGTTAAGGCACGAGCAGGCGCAGAAACACAAACCGAAATAATCATGCAAAGGCCAAGGGACAAGGCCGTCAGGCTTTGAACTAAGCCTTTGGTACCACAATAAAACTTCATATCTTACGGATTTTAACGCCGGTACGATAACGATTCAGTAACAACAACCCGACTTGCGGAGACGGGCTTTTATAGCATAATTTGCCGCTCGAACAGTAGACGAGGAACCGGTTGGGGGAGAGTCAGCTGCGGCCTGCGCCCGGCGCGAGAAACGGACTTCGGAATGCCTGGCCGAACACCAATCGTCACGGGGACGAGTGGTGTTCGGTCACTAGTTAAATCAACGCGGGAAACGTCCGCGGTACTCGGCGGAAACGATGAAGGCCTTGACCATCTCTGCCTGCACAAAGTTGCCATTGAACTGGTTCAACTTGTTCAGCCAGAATTCATAACCAGCCGCATCCGGATCTCTTCTCAAGTACCCAAAGTATTCCATTATCACGAACATCTGGTTCTGCTTGGCAGTTACAAAGCGCTGGTCCCCGGCTATCTTTCCCAGCACCGCG
>JANMKA010000036.1:0-5678 GCA_031371765.1 Blastocatellia bacterium | reverse complement strand
TCTCCTCAAAGAGAAATGAAGTTCAACCCGACTTCGTTAGACACCCCCTCAAGCGAAAGGTTCCAGAAGACGCTACTGTTTTGTACTTTGTACTTTGAACTTTGTACTTGGTGCCTCGTTCCAGCTCGAGGACGGAACACTTAGGCCAAGTTCAAAGCAAACAGCACGAAGTACAAAGTTCAAAAGCGTTCATTCGCGGCTGAATAGATTTACGGCTAAGCGAGTTCAGTGATCACAATTTCTGAAGTCAGCGCTCTATGCACCGGACACTTATGCGCGATTTCCTGAAGCCGGGCGCGTTGTTCTCCAGTTAGTTCGCCGTCGAAACTCACCGCGCGCTGAATGCGGTGCACGTAACCTTCAGTTGTGTGCGTGCATTCAACACAATCGCTCCCATGGATTCTTTCCATGTGTAATCGCACCGTCACGCGCTCAAGTGGCCACACTTTTCTTCGGGCGTACAACGTGGTCGTCATCGAGATGCAACTGCCCAACGCCCCGAGCAACAATGTGTACGGATCGGGACCCGCGTCTTCGCCGCCTGCTTCGAGCGGTTCATCAGTAAGCAAAACGTGGTTTTCGCCGTAACGAACTTCGTTTTGCAGGTTTCTCAATGAAGTGACGATCACATCGGCCATGCGGGCCTCCTTGCGGTTGCATGTTTTGTGCGGCTAAACTCTCCGCGCTTTCCAACTAACTAAAATCATCATTCGGTCTGGGCAAATTAATGAAGATCCACGAATATCAAGGCAAAGAACTATTGAAAAACTTCGGCGTCCCCGTGCCGCGTGGGCTGGTTGCGCGTTCGCCGGAAGAAGCTTTTGCGGCAGCCAAAGAATTGGGCACGGACATCGTTGTCGTCAAGGCCCAGATTCATGCCGGCGGCCGCGGCAAGGGCGGCGGCGTCAAGCTGGCGAAGAGTCCCGAGGAAGCGCGCGAGATCGCGAGCCAGATGCTCGGCATGAAACTGGTCACGCATCAGACCGGACCGGAGGGCCGGGAAGTGCGCGTCCTGCTGGAGGAAGAAGGCTTGCCGATCTATAAAGAATTTTATCTCGGCATCGTTTTGGATCGTGCTTCGGGCCGGCCCGTCTTCATGGCTTCCGCAGCCGGGGGCATGGACATCGAAGAAGTCGCGGCCAAGACGCCGGAACAAATCGTGAAAGAAACTATCGACCCGGCTGTCGGGTTTCGCGCGTTCCAGGCGCGCAAGCTGGCGTTTAGTTTGGGGCTGCCGGCCGAATTGGTTGGCCAAGCCGTGAAGTTCATGCAGTCGCTCTATCTCGCTTATGAACAGATGGACGCGTCGTTGCTGGAAATCAATCCGTTTCTCTTGACCAAAGACAAACGACTGATAGCGCTCGACGCGAAAGTAAACTTTGACGACAACGCGATGTTTCGTCATAAAGATTTTCTGGCGTTGCGCGACCTGAACGAAGAAGAGCCTTTGGAAATTGAAGCTTCGAAATTCGATCTCAACTACATCAAGCTCGACGGCAACATCGCTTGCATGGTTAACGGCGCTGGTCTGGCGATGGCCACGATGGACATCATCAAACTCGCCGGCGGCGAGCCGGCAAACTTTCTTGACGTCGGCGGCGGCGCTTCGCAGGAACGAGTTGAAGCAGCGTTTCGCATTCTGCTGGCCGACGAAAACGTCAAGGCTGTTTTGATAAATATTTTCGGCGGCATCGTGCGTTGCGATATGGTTGCGCGCGGCGTGGTTGAAGCAGCCAAGAACCTGGGAATCAAAGTGCCGGTCGTTGTGCGGCTCGAAGGAACAAACGTTGAAGAGGGCCAGCGCGTCATCCGCGATTCGGGAATGAACTTTACCGTCGCTAACGGAATGAAGGACGCGGCGGAAAAAGTGGTTGCGCTCGCGGCGTAAGCATTAGTATTTCGCGGCTTTGCCGCGCAGCACGCCAACCCACTTGCAGGATGATGACGCGTCAAAGGATATTTCGGATCGTTGTTCAAATCTGCCGCTTTGCTCTGGCGGCGTTGTTCTTATTCACTGCCGGCGCGAAACTCTGGATCGTCAAGGCCTTCGCCGCAAATGTTTCTGAACTGCTCGCCTCCTCGGGTTTCAATCCTGTTCGCTGGATGTGGCCGGTAACCATCGCCGTCATTCTGCTGGAAGTAATAACGGCCGTCCTTTTATTAATCCCCAAAAAAGTCCGCCTGGGAGCGTTATTCGCAGGCGCACTATTAATTGGTTTTGCGGCTTACGCGCTTTACTACGTTTATGTGCTGCACGGTGAACCGCTCGAGTGCGGCTGCTTTGGCGGCATCATCGCGAGCCAATTGGGAGTGAAGACTACCTTGCGCAACCTCGCCCTGCTTGTTCCTGTGCTCATCGTGCTGTTTGGTTATCGCCGAAGATCTCCAGACGCAGCTAACTTTGAACCGGTAGCTAACCCCACCTGAATTGGAGCAGCATATTGGCAACACTTTCATTCTGGGGCGGCGTCGGCACGGTAACCGGTTCCAAGTATCTAATTGAAACTGAACACGCGCGCGTGTTGGTTGATTGTGGTCTGTTTCAGGGACTCAAAACGCTGCGTGAGCGTAACTGGCAGGAACCGCCTTTCGATCCTCGCTCACTCAGTGCGGTCCTGATCACGCACGCGCACATCGATCACACCGGTTACCTTCCGCGACTCGTGCGCCAGGGTTTCCGTGGTCCGGTTTACTGCTCGCGCGGCACCTCCGACCTGCTGAAGATTCTGTTGCCGGATGCTGGCCGTCTGCAGGAAGAAGATGCCGACTACCGCAACCGCCACAAGCTGACAAAGCACAACCCAGCCCTTCCCTTGTACACCGAGAAGGATGCGTTCGCCGCTCTCCAGTTGATCGAACCACTGTCGAACGCTGGCGAGCCGGTTACTGTTGCCCCTGGTATTCGCGCGGAGTTTCGCATCGCCGGACATATTCTCGGTTCAAGTCTGGTGCTGGTGGAGATTGAAAACGCCGGCAGCGATCATGGTGGTCGCAGGATTCTGTTTTCGGGCGACCTGGGCCACTATAATCAGCCAATCATTCGCGACCCGGTTGCGCCGCCCGCCTGCGATTACCTGTTGGTCGAATCTACTTATGGCAATCGACTCCACGACGCGGAAGATCCGAAAAGCGCGCTCAAAAGAATAATCAACGACGCGGCGCAACGCGGTGGGCCAATACTCATTCCGGCGTTCGCGGTCGGTCGCTCGCAGGAAATCATCTATCTGATTCGCGAGTTGGAAGATGAAAAAGCGATTCCGATTCTTCCCGTTTGCCTTGACTCGCCGATGGCCGCGGCCGCGACCGTAGCCTATGCAAAGCGCACCGAGGAGCAGGACGAAGATTACGCGAGCGTGCTTGCCCGACCACAACATCCGCTGCGTACTCATTCAATGGTTACGTGCTCGTCCCGCGATGAATCGAAACGTCTCGGCGAGATACAAGGCGCGCGCGTGATTGTCAGCGCTTCAGGCATGATGACCGGGGGACGTGTGCTGCATCACGCGCTGCGCTTAGTTCCCGATCCAAATACGACGCTGCTCTTTGTTGGTTACCAGGCGGCTGGAACAACTGGCCGGCGCATTCTCGACGGGGAGAAGGAAGTTAAGATCATGGGCCAATGGGTTCCGGTTCGCTGCCGGATCGAACGCATTGGCAGCTTTTCGGCGCATGCCGACTGGCAAGAGATTCTCGAGTGGTTAAGAGGAATGCCAACCGCCCCGCGCCAAACTTTTCTGACGCACGGCGAGCCGGCGGCAGCAGAAGCAATGGCCGCTCATATCAAAGAAACATTCGCGTGGCCGGCTTCCGTGCCGATTTACGGTCAGCGCTTTGAACTGGCATAGGTTTGCTAGAGCGTTCTTTGGGTGGACTAACTGCAGGTTTCTCTGTGCGTCCTCTGTGTTCTTTGTGTCTCTGTGGTGAGCAATTCCCACCACAGCTATACAGCCACCACTGAGACACAAAGAACACAGAGGACGCACAGAGACTGATTCAAAATAAGAACACTCACCGTTCTTTGTGCCTGCTTGCGGCAGTTGTTATACTCCGCCCTCATTTCGTAAACCATTCTTTCTATTTCGGGAGCCGAGCAATTGAGCATTCTCGTTGATAAAAACACGCGCCTGGTGGTCCAGGGAATCACCGGCAAAGAGGGAACGTTCCACACCAAACAAATGGTTGAATATGGAACGAACGTGGTCGGCGGCGTCACGCCCGGCAAGGGCGGCACGACCCATGAAGGCATTCCGGTATTCAATACAGTCAGCGATGCGGTGAAGGAAGCGGGCGCAAACGCGGCCGTGATCTATGTGCCGCCGGCGTTCGCTGCGGATGCAATTATGGAAGCCGCTGCGGCTGGAGTTCCCGTGGTCGTTTGCATTACCGAGGGCATCCCGACCTTGGATATGGTTAAAGTTAAGGAATACCTGCGCGACAAGGCGACGCGTCTGATTGGTCCCAACTGTCCGGGAATTATTAGTCCCGGCAAATGCAAAATTGGGATCATGCCTGGTCACATTCATCGCGAAGGTCGCATCGGCGTCGTCTCGCGTTCGGGAACGTTGACGTATGAAGCGGTGGGCCAACTGACTGCGCTTGGTATGGGCCAATCAACCGCGATTGGTATTGGCGGCGATCCGATTGTGGGCACCACTCACGTTGATGCTCTGCGTTTGTTTCAGGACGACGACGAGACGGATGGCATAGTAATGATCGGTGAGATTGGCGGAACTGCCGAAGAAGAGGCCGCGGCTTTTGCGAAAGCAAACGTCACCAAGCCAATCGTTGCGTTCATTGCCGGCCAGACTGCGCCGCCGGGACGTCGCATGGGCCACGCCGGCGCGATCATCGCCGGAGGGAAAGGAACCGCGGCGGAAAAAATGAAAGCGCTGGAAGATGCCGGCATTCATGTCGTTAGGTCGCCCGCGGATATTGGCACAGGCATGAGGGAAGCCTTGGGGGCTTCTACAGTGGCCTAGGATTTTTAGCCGCGAATTCGCGCGGATTCACGCGGGTCAGAGGAGTAAGTTAAGAAATCCGCATTGGTTGGTTGTCATTTCCGATTCGCGTTTATCCGCGAACAGCCACGGCAGGATTCTTACCCGCGGCAGCACTTTTTCAAGAACTATTTAAGGAGACAGAGAAGCGCAGATGGGGAATCTTACATTCGCAATTATAAAGCCCGACGCGGTGCGCGCGGGAAACACTGGTCACATCATTCAACGCATTCTCGACAACGGTTTTAAGCTGCGGGCAATGAAGTTGATGCACATGACCCAGGCTGAAGCGGAAGGCTTTTACGCCGTGCACCGCGAGCGGCCGTTCTTTGCCGGCTTAACCGAGTTCATGTCGAGCGCGCCGTGTTGCGTCATGGTTTTGGAAAAAGAAGGAGCCGTGAAAGCCTGGCGCGATTTGATGGGCGCAACCGATCCCGCGAAGGCGGACGAGGGAACTTTAAGAAAAGAGTTTGGCGCTTCGGTTGGCGAGAACGCAACCCACGGTTCGGATTCCGATGAAAATGCGGCCATTGAAATTGCATACTTCTTCAGTCAACTCGAACTGGTTTAAGCTGCCAGCATCCGGTTGCCTCTCGAATGCGAGCAGCGAGCAGGACAAACATTCACGTTCCATGAAATTGCAGGTTGGGAAGGGTGGCTTGCCCCCGCTTGCATTGAATG
>JANMKA010000196.1:0-27057 GCA_031371765.1 Blastocatellia bacterium | reverse complement strand
GCGGTGGGGACGCCTTCTTGTGTGAGATTTCTCCCGCTCAACTGATCGAGTTTTCACTCTGCTTGTTTTTTTTTGGCCAACCAGCACGAAAAATACCAAGCAAAACGTTCATTCCGGAATGGCTGGGACAAACCCGCTGGGGCAAGCTGGCTCTTTTGGGGTTTACTTTTGATGAGAAGTCTGTAAAATCCTTGCCACTCGGGTAATACTTGGCGGGGTGAGGACGCTGAGTTTTTGGAAGCTGAATGCTTCCGCCCAACCTTGAAAGGTCAGCCCTAAAGCTGGTCTTTCGGTTTTTGGGCGTCGTGCTCAGAAAAGAGCTAAGGTTTCCCGGCTTGGGTTAAGCGTTGAAATCCTTCGAGCGTCCACTAACCGTGAAACTAAACCTGGTTTTGGCGCCCTTTGATTAGCCTGTAAATACCCAGCAGCACGATTGCTCCAATCACGGACAGCACTAAGCTCATCAAAAAGCCAGGGCGGCTCAGGTCGCCACTGTCATTGACACTGCGGCCATAGCCAAACAAAGCTTGACCAAGAAAACCACCGATGACGGAGCCCGCGATACCGATTAGTATCGTAATAATGGCTCCACCGGGATCTCGCCCCGGCATGATTGCCTTAGCGATTAACCCTGCGATCAAACCGAAGATAATCCAACCAATTATCGCGATCATTATTTCCTCCTTTTTCTGTCGCTCTGGCAATCGACGGCAGATGGGAATTGGTGTGAAAGGCTGCAAAGCAGGGGATCACTCTGCTTTTCCCAATCTTACTTGGGTAATGGGTCTGCTCCCACATTCTTATGCACGAGCATCCACTTTCCGTCTCGTTTCACGTAGACGCGAGTTACCTTGACCCGGGTGGTCTCAGTCTTTCCATCCTTGTCTTTGTCCATCCCGACGTACTGGTAGCTGAGGATAGCCACGTCTCCGTTGTAGACCTGGACTTTCGGATTGAACATCTCCGATGAGATCGTTCTGGAACTGCCCGTAGCGCCAGCGGTGTTGATTCGCGTGTACATGTCCTTACCTTCCAAGCGGGTAGGATATTCTGGCCGAAACTCGGTGTAATCTTCGGCCAAGTCCTTCGATTGTTCAGCGACGCTACTGGGGTCGCGTATGTCCGCTGCCCATTCCGCTTTTGTCATTGCAATTACTGCCTCTGCAATCTTCGCGTTCTGGCTCTGACCCTGACCTAAAGCCAGCAGCGATGATGATGTTGTCATTACGGCGATCAGCAGAACACGTGTAAGCTGTTTCATTTCTTCTATCTCCTTCCAATAAGGGGGTCTTCCAATAAGGGGGTGAAGGCTCTGCAGATGAGACGTAGAGTACCCATCTGCGCAAGTCGTATTCGCGTTGTTTGCGAGCTCAGGTCTGTCTGTTGCAGCGAGAAGATATGCTTAGACAGGTGAAGAGTCAATACTGAAAGCCTCTCAAAAACTAACCACTCATTGATGAAGAAGAAGAGAGAGGACGCTAATTCCCCTGCAAGCGCTGCGCGCCGCGAGCCCGATCCATTTCCCCATGGCTCTTTTTGGCAGTGGCGGGCGGGCATAATTCGACTGCAAAGGCACTGGCCCAGATCTAGGGCGGACGCGAAGTCGCCAACTTTTCAAGATATGAGAACATTTATGCCCACGCATCGGAAGATAAAGCCGCGGCCCGGGCGCTTCACGTAACTTTTAACGGCCGGCGGATTGGGCCGTGGACGCGACAGAAGAAAGTTAATTCGGATCGCCCCCGCCTTCGCAAAACTAAGTGACACAAAATAAACTACCCGCGATCGCCGTAGGGCAAGCTCGGATAGTTATTTTGAGACGTCATACTTAGTTAAACGATCATTTCTTGCGGCTCTTCAGTGCCGCGCCTTTTCCTTCGGCTGCTCCTTTTTTGGCTGCTCCGCCTTTAGCTGCGTCGGCAGCCTGCGCTTCAACACCTGCAGCCTTCGCACCTGCTTCGGCCGCGCCCTGCACGGCGCCTGCGGCAGCGCCCTGAAGTAATTCACGCGCAATCTTCTTGGCCTTGGTTAACACTTTCTTAGTGGTTATCTTTTGAGCACTCTTGCTGCCACTCTTCTTGCCGGCCTTTTTGCTAGCGCCCTTCCTGGTACCTGCCTTCTTTCCTGATTTTTTCACTGCTCTTTTCTTGGTTGCCATTTCGTTGCTCCTCCCTGTGAACGTAACAAAACCGAACTACTTACCGATGAAATCCGAGCCGGCGCTTGACCGCGCCGCATCTCGGTATCGCACCGATAGCTTAATGCAAACCGTAGGGGGTGTTTCCTAAACTCATTTCTTTTTCGCTGCCGGCTTCTTTGTAGTCTGCGACTTTACGCGCTTAGTAATACTCTTCGAGGCCCGCTTCTTTGGTCCGCCGACCTGCGCCAGCAACTCGGAAAACTCGAAGCCGAACAACTCTTTTATTTTGGCAGCGAGTGCCGGCATGACCAGTCCCTTTCCCAAAGCGGACATTTCCTCGACCATGCTATCGGCAAAGGCGATGACCGGCGTTTGTTTGCCGCCTTTAGTATTTTTGTGCGCATAGCCGACGGTATACCCAAGAGCAAAGCCCGCCGACAACGCGCCCAAACTCCAAACCAACGGCTCCTTCTGAAACTCTTCGCGATAATCAAGAACGCCGCTAACGGTCTTCTTTACGGCGGTAACTTCCTGTCCGATGGTTTCTTTGATCTCATCGACGGTCTCGGCGAGGGACTCGCGCGTTCGCTCCATCTGTCGCTGAAGTTCGTGTTTACTCGGTTCGCGCTGCTCTTCCCTGTTACCTGCCATCTCGCCTCTCGTGGTTCCCTGCCCGGTGTTAGAACTCCTGGATTCCCGCAGCCTCACATCATTTTCTTTTCAGCCAAATGCGAACAAGTGCTGACTTAACTCGCACTCATCGATGCAAGAGCTGCCACATATTCGAACACACATTCGCTTCCGCGGGTGGCCCAGCAAGATCAATGCCAAGCGCGAACAAGCGATTGCTTGAGCGACAGCGATCCGTTTGGTCGGTTGCAGTTTTTGTTTTCAAGTGCAGGCTGGAGGAACGTGGTGGCGCTAGACAACGCGGGGCCGGCTCCGTCCTTGAAAAAAAGCACGCTGGGTCACGTTAAACGTTGAGCTCCTGCTTTCGCTGCCTTATTCTAAGACTGCCCTACTCAGTATTTCTCACCACTTCCAAAACTGTTTTTGCAGAAATCTTTCTGGTGAGGACCCCAAGTGAAAGCAAAGGCGCAAATAGACAGATCGCGTTCAAGCCGCTCGCGCGATCAGGGGCGTGTGCTGCTGATCACAGATCAGCCGCTGCTTCAGTTTCCGGCAGCGCTCGCGGAGGCGGGCATTCACGTCGCAGGTTCCTGTAGCGCTATAGCAGCGCCGATATTGCTCCGCCGCGCTCGACCGCAACTCGTCATTGCCAACGTTCCCTTCAAAGGTATGTCGATCCAGGAGCTGGCCCGAATGCTTGCCCAAAGTCAGGATTTCATCCCCTTGATATTAGCTGGAGAAGAAGCAGCCTCGTTGGAGTTGCGGCGAGCGGCAATGTCGGCTGGAGCATTCGACTACTTCCGCCTCCCGGCCGAGGCTGATTTACTAATTCTAAGCGCAACTCAACTGATCAAACTTCATCAGGCGATGGACCGGCTTCGGGGCGAAGCGGATCTTGATCACTTGACGGGGCTTGCGAACCGACGACGCTTTCGGGTAGCGCTCTCTCGTGAGGTTGAGAGATGGCGGCGCTACGGCGCGCCCTGCGCACTGCTCTTGCTCGACATTGATCATTTGAAGAAGATTAACGACACGCACGGTCATCCTGCTGGAGATCTCGTTATCCGCGGGATTGCTGAGACACTAATCAGAGTCTCGCGTGACAACGACACCGCCGCGCGTTTGGGAGGCGAAGAGTTCGCACTGTTGCTATCCGGGATCAATGAGCAGAAAGCTGAGCTGGCCGCTAACCGCTTGCGGGCCGTCCTGGCTGAGGAACCGATTGAGAATGTGGGAAACATTACGGTGAGCATCGGCGTTGCTGCTTGTCCCGCTCACGCGAATTCCGAGCGGACCCTCTATGCGGCGAGCGATGAAGCGCTCTATGCCGCGAAGAACAACGGGCGCAATCGTGTTGCTGTGGCGCCGAAGATCTCCTAGCCATTGTAAGCAAACGGTTAGTTTGCAGAGGTCGCATTCCATTCAACTTGAGCGGTAACCAGCCAACGCGAACTGACAGTTTGCTTTACGCTTCCGTTTCCCGCTACGCTCTGCAAAACATCATGCCGTTTCAGCAGACGCCCCCGGCTTTGGGGAATCAATACGAAGACGATTCAGTTCTGCGTTCCTATTTAAAGCGGAGCATTCCCGCCGACGTGCTGCGCGAGATCGAATCGACGCTCGTCGAGATGGGAAGACTCGCTGGCGGTGAGCTGTATCAGATGCAACTCGCCGACAGGCTCAACGAGCCGACGCTGACGCAATGGGATGCCTGGGGAAATCGCATCGATCGAATTGAGTTGACGCCTTTGTGGCGAGTCGCCGAACGCATTGCTGCGGAGCATGGTGTCGTTGCCACCGCTTACGAACAAAAGCATGGCCGCTTCTCGCGAGTGCATCAGTGCGCCCTCGCTTATCTTTTTACGCCTTCAACCGACATTTACAGTTGTCCCCTGGCGATGACGGACGGAGCGGCGCGGACCCTGCTGGGTTCCGGTAATCGGGCCCTAATCGAACGCGCCGTGCCGCACCTTACCAGCCGCGATCCGAAAGAGTTTTGGACCAGCGGCCAGTGGATGACCGAACTCACAGGCGGCTCGGATGTGGGGACTTCAGAAACAATCGCGAAGCCTGACTTAACTCGAAACTCGAAACCCGAAACTCTGAACTGGTTGCTTTACGGTCGCAAGTGGTTCACTTCCGCCGCTACTTCCCAAATCGCTTTGACGCTGGCACGTCCAGAGGGCAACCCTGCAGGCGGACGCGGACTCGCACTTTTTTATCTGGAGATGCGAGATGAGCATGGCCGCCTGAACAACATCTCGATCGATCGTTTGAAAGACAAGCTCGGCACGCGCAAAGTTCCGACCGCAGAATTAACGTTGAACGGCACACCGGCGCAACTGGTCCTGGGCACAACCGACGGCGTGCGCAACATCACGCCGCTGCTCAACATCACCCGCCTCTGGAATGGTATCAGCGCAGTCTCACTGATGCGTCGCAGTATCGCACTCGCCCTTAATTATTCGTGCAAACGCTCAGCTTTTGGTTCGCTGCTTTCCGAAAAACCTTTGCACATGGACACGCTGGCTGGGTTGCAGGCTGAAACTGAGGCAGCGTTTCACTTCGCTTTCCTGGTGGCTGAACTAACTGGCCGCGCTGAGACCGGAGAATTAGATGAAGAGCAATCTATCTTGCTTCGTCTGCTCACGCCGTTGATGAAGTTGACTACGGCCCGGCAGGCGGTGGCCGTTGTGAGTGAAGCACTCGAAGCGTTTGGCGGCGCAGGCTACGTTGAGGACACCGGGTTGCCGATACTCTTGCGCGACGCACAGGTCCTGCCGATTTGGGAAGGAACTACCAACGTGCTGGCACTGGATGCGCTGCGCGCTTTGGGTGCTGACGACGGAGCGTTCAGCGCACTAAAAGCTAAAGTCACTCGTTGCCTTTCCGCTGTCCATAACCAGCGCCTCGTCGAACCAGCGCGAGTCGTTCAATCGGCATTAGCGCACGCCGAAAGCTGGTTAGCTGAGGCTAGGAAGGGAGGAACGCCAGTGGTCGAAGCTGGTGCGCGCCGCTTCTCACTCACGCTCGGTCGCGCAACAGAACTGGCGTTGCTGTGCAAACACGCGCAATGGTCAAAGGAAAACGAAAGCGACGCTCGAGCCATTGACGCGGCCCGGCGGTTCGCAGCTTCCGGAATCGATCTTGTCGCCGCGGACGTGTGAGATGGACTCCAGCCACAAGAAGGGAAACCACTTAACGTAGTTTCCCTTTTGTTTAGCCGAATGGGTTTCGCGAATCGTTTGCAGTTGGGGAACTCAAAGGGTTTGCCAGCTCTTCTAGAAGCTATTGGTTGTCTGATGCAATTCGTTCGACGGCGGCTTCAAAATCATCTCTAAAAACCGAAAGGGAAACCACTCAGCGTGGTTTCCCTTTCGTTGATCTAGGCTAACGATCGCAAACTAACTATTTGCTTTACATCAACCAGCTTGTGCTTTGGCTCCGGCGTGTTTCTCGATCATGCGCGAGATCGAATCTTTGCTGGTGGCGCCGACGACGCGCTCAACTTCCTTGCCGCCGCTAAACAAAATCAGCGTCGGAATCCCTTTAATGCCGTAGCGTTGGGCCGTGCCCGTATTGTCATCGACATTTACCTTCACGACTTCGGCTGTCTCGGCGTACTGTTCCGCAATGGCGTCGATGGTTGGCGCGATCATCCGGCAAGGCGCACACCACTCGGCCCAAAAATCAACCAGCACCGGCTTGGCCGATTGCAAGACGTCTTTTTCAAATGAACTGTCGGTTGTGTACTTTACTTTCTCGCTCATATTCGTTCTTCCTTGACTCCTCGAATTTCCTGATTTATTCGGTTGCTACCGTTTCTGAATTCCCGCAACAGGGACAGACTAAAGCCTATCCCCCACACCTACTGGCGCTGGCCTTCGATAAAGCTCTTCAACACGCGCGCGCGTGATGGGTGACGCAGCTTTCTCAGTGCCTTGGCTTCAATTTGGCGGATGCGCTCGCGCGTTACGTTAAAGTCCTGACCAACTTCCTCCAGGGTGCGTTCGTGGCCTTCCCGATCCAAACCGAATCGCATGCGAATGACACGTTCTTCGCGCGGACTCAGAGTCTGGAGAACGTCGCCCGTGATTTCGCGCAGGTTTGAAGTGATCACGCGTTCAGCCGGGCTGGTGCTCGACTTATCCTCGATCAGATCGCCAAGCTGCGAATCGCCACTTTCGCCGATTGGTGTCTCCAGCGAAACTGGCTGCTGCACCAACTTGCGCGCCTTGCTTACTTTTTCAACCGACATGCCCATCTTTTTGGCAATCTCTTCCGTTGTTGGTTCGCGGCCAAGCTCGCGCACCAGCTCGCGCGAGGTGTTGCGAAGTTTGTTGATGACTTCGATCATATGCACCGGAATGCGAATGGTGCGTGCCTGGTCGGCGATGGCGCGGGTAATCGCCTGGCGAATCCACCAGGTCGCGTAAGTCGAAAACTTATAACCGCGGCGCCACTCAAACTTGTCCACGCCCTTCATCAAGCCGAGGTTTCCTTCCTGGATTAGATCCAGAAACTGCAGACCGCGGTTCTGATACTTCTTGGCAATTGAAACCACCAAACGCAAGTTAGCTTCGGTCAACTCGTGTTTTGCCTGCGCCGCCTGTGCTTCGCCCGTCACAATCATCTGATGTGATCGTTTGATCTCGAGCGGCGAGACATGATGCTCGACTTCAATTTCTTTCAGCCGGCGCTTGGCCGCAGAGATCTGCTTACGAAACTCTTTCGCGTCGTCTGCTTTGATTCTTTTCTTGGTCAGCTTTACGTTGTTAGCTTCAATCTCGCGTTCGAGCGTGCGAGTTTCTCGGTGAATCGTGGCAATCGAAGTTATCAAGCGCTGCCGCATGGCTTCCTTCAGACGAAGTACGCCGATTTCCTGGACGATCTCGAGACGCGTGCGCGCCACCTTGCGCCGCAACCGCAGCAACTTCTTCGAAGTCTTGCCGCCCTTCACCTTTTGTTGGGCGTTTAGTTGGCCTAGCTCTTTCAATCCGCGCTTATAAAGCTTGCGGATGTTCTGAATGCCTTCAATGGTCCACTGAAAATACTCTTCAGTCTTGTCCTCGTGCTCTTCCGTTTCCGTCTGATCGGAAAAGTTGATTACGTCACGAATGCCGATCGTGCCCGCTTCCAGCTCGGTGCCGATTTTTAAGAGTTCCGCGACGGCAATCGGCGAGCGGCTAATTCCCTTTTGCGCTCGCTTTTGCCCCCATTCAATTCGTTTAGCGATTGATACTTCCTGCTCACGCTTGAGCAAAGGCACTACGCCCATTTCGCGCATGTATACGCGCACTGGATCCGAAGTCTTATCCAGTTCACCTGCTGACAGATCGAGCTCCATTTCTTCCGGAGCATTGTCCTCATCTTCAGCGCGCGCAGCCGCGGAAGATGGCTCGCCCATTACGGGCTCGTCGGTTTCGGCGCCGGAAATGCCCGCGGTTGCAAGCTTTTCCAGAACCTCATCGATGTCTTCGATTGAAACTGTATCGTCCAGCAGCTCTTCATGAGCGCCGGAAAAATCTGGTTTCACCGAGTCCATCGGCTCAACCCCATCCTGATCTTTTGGAAGCCTAGCCAATTTCAGACCGTCCTTTCGTGCGATATGGTTTTTTCAAGGAGAGAGCCTCGCAACGTTGTCTCGCTCCAATTCCTGTTCATAATACGAAGACGTTCATTCACTAGTTTCTTGCAGACACTGACTGCACCCTCGGTACCTGCTTCCGCTTGCCATTCGTCATGACGCTCGCGCGCTTGCCGTTAGTTGTACTGACGCACGGCTGTAAACGCGACACGACGTCCCGCAATGTCATGTTTGCCAGGACGCGCTCGACGGCAGAGTCAACCTCGTCCAGAACATCGTTGAGCACGGTGCCAATATTTACGCCGACCGGACAGTCGGGGTTGGGTGGGTGACGATGCAGGGAAAAGACTCCCCGGCTCTCAACCGCCTGATAAATGTCGAGCAGGGTTATCCGTTCCGGCAGCCGAGCGAGTTTCGATCCGCCCATGGAGCCCGTTTGCGAAACAACCAGGTTAGATTCTGCTAATTCGCACAACATGCGCCGAATAACGACAGCATTGGTGTTGACACTCTCGGCCACCTGTTCAGATTTCAGCGGCTCTTCGTCGGCCCACGCCATGAGCGTGAGCACGTGCACTGCTACCGCGAATCTGCTGCTGGTTGACATTAGTGGAAATCCCTTGAAACGTCTGTAACAAATATAGTTACAGTTGGCCGTTTTGTCAAGACCCTGGGTCGGTAGTAGCGCCTTGGTCCGCTGGTCCCTAAGCTATTCGAGAAGCTATCAATTGGACACCCGACGTTGAATGAAATCCGCACGATCTGTGTTTCGGGGCCAAAGTCGAAACGAACGATTCTAATGCACGACACGCATCGGCTTGGCGCGATAATCGCTCGTTTCCCGGTCCATTTTTGATCCCGACTCTTTATTTTATGGCAGCAAAGCCACAAATTACTTAGCTTCATTGCTAAATGGCATAAGCATTGCTCCTCGCTACTTTGTCAGAGACGCTTTAGACATTTCGCAGGCTACCAACAAAGGAGAGAACGTATGTTGTGGACGATTCTTGTGATTTTACTTGTGCTTTGGTTAGTGGGATTCCTTGGGCACATCGGCGGTGGACTGATTCACCTGCTGCTGGTGATCGCGCTGATAGTTTTCATCATCAACCTGGTCTCGGGTCGACGGGCTGTTTAAGCACACGCTTGAATGCTCGCGGACGCGAGGACCTATGATTCGGACAGGCACCGAATTGCCTGTCCCGCTTTCATGGAGTTCGGAACAAGGGGGTTCAGTGGATGGAAAAAGATAGCGATTCGGTGAAGTATGCCGAATCCTAAAAAGGCCCTGGCCGCAAGGCCAGAGCATGTCGTCCACGGCAGCAACGCTTCTTCAGAACTTTTGGAGGGGCGTTGCTTTGTTATTTGATCAGTTCATTAAAGAAGTGCTGCTTTACGAGAGGCCCAGCGCGCTGAGGCTGCACCGGGTTGCGACAATCTATCCGCAAAAAGTTTTTCCGCTACCGCCAAAGCGTTATCGCTGCTAGAATTCAGTTCGAACTAACCCCTGAGAGGACAGTGTATGCCGGAACAACGAGGTAAACAGGCAACTGCCGATGTTAAGTCGGAATGGACGCAGGCTTACCAGATCTATCAGCGCGCGCCAGGCGACCGTTATGATAAGAAAAAGGATCGCACGTCGCGCATTGATCACGTAGCCGTGGAAATGAAATTAACGCGCAAGCAGGCGAAACGCCGCATTCGCAATTACGAAGCCTGGCAGCGCAACATCAAGAAGGGTATCGTCGAACCCTAAGTCAATTTAAGAACCCAGCAGTCCCGCCAGCAGAAACCCAACCTACAATTCTTCAGACCCGGTCGCTGAAAATGGGTTTATTGCGACCTTCTAACCTTCGCCATCTCTGGAAACGCAAACTCTTTAGGAATGTATTCTTAACGAAGTTACATAAAGACGCAGTCTGTCCCGCGATGGTGCGGTGTGATCCAGCCAACTCCTGAGAAGTGGTTTTGGGCCAAGCGACATAAATGAAGACTCATCGGTATTTGATCTTATTTTACCTTGGCGTCACGATCGCACTCTTACCCGCTCGAGCACTCGGCCAGTGCGGCGGGGAGCGTTGGTCAGTAAAGATCGGCTCTGACATAGATGCCGGCTTAATCGATCTCAACAATGCCTCGCAAACAACCCTGGCTGCTCTTACGGCCCTTACGCGGCCCAATCCAATACCAGACAACAGAAGAGCTCAGCCTACCGAAACTACGCTTTGGACAATCAGTGCAACGCTAAAGCAGTATCAAAAACAAAGCGACATGGATTATCACCTGGTCCTGACGGATGGCGCTGGGCACCAGATGATAGCGGAAATACCTTCGCCGGCGTGCCTGTCGGCCGGCAACCCTCTTGGGACAGGCGTGTCGCGCGCGCGCGCGCAGTTCGACGCAAAGTTCACTGCGACTTCTGCGATGAAGACTGCCAACGTGCCGGTTCAAATTACCGGTATCGGGTTCTTTGACTTTCTCGAGGGACAAACTGGGGTAGCCCCCAACGGGATCGAATTGCACCCAATTCTCAATATTGTGTTCAATCCGACGAACGATTTTTCTTTGAAGACAGCCCCGACGACGTTAAATACTACCCAAGGTGCTGCGGTGAGCGCGACTGTGAGCACGACCGTCAGCGGCAGTTTCAATTCAAACGTAGCGCTTTCCGCTTCCGGCTTGCCTGCCGGCATAACCGCCAGCTTCAACCCTGCCGCCATCGCCGCACCGGGTTATGGCTCAAGTACACTCACGCTCACCGTCGGCAATACAGTGCCAACCGGCACCTACAACATTTCGCTTACCGGCACGGGCGGTGGCAAGAGCCATACAGCAAGCATCACTTTGACAGTCGGCGCCGCGGGTGGAACCACTCAACAACTGCTCGGCAATCCCGGCTTTGAAAATGGTGTCAATGCTGGGCCCTGGAGTGCTACTTCAGGAGTCATAGACAACACCACGCTGCAACCCGCTCGCACCGGCGGCTGGAAAGCATGGATGAATGGTTGGGGCTCGACGCACACTGATACGCTTTCGCAGACCGTCGCGATTCCCGCGGATGCCACCAAGGCTACGCTTTCTTATTGGCTTTACGTCTATACCGCGGAGACCACCGGCAGCGCTGCTTACGACATTCTGACTGTTCAGTTGCGCAATTCGTCGGGCACGGTGTTGACTACCCTGGCAAACTACTCGAACCTCAGTCCAAAGTTTCCGTATGCACAGGCTTCGTTCGATCTCACTCCCTACAAAGGACAAACCATCCAGGTTTATCTGGTCGGCACCGAAGACCAGGGCCTGCAAACTTCATTTCTGATCGACGACTTTTCGCTCGATGTGGCGACTACAACAACCACGACCGACGATTTCTCGATCGCGGCAACGCCGGCGACGTTAACTGCCGTGCAGGGAAGTTCTACTTCGACGAGCGTCAGCACCACCCTCAGCGGCAGTTTCAATTCCAATATTTCGCTTGCCGCTTCCGGCTTGCCGGCCGGCACAACTGCCACTTTCAATCCTGCCAGCATCGCAGCGCCCGGCTCTGGTTCAAGTTCGCTGAACATGAGCATTGGCAGCACGACGCCCACCGGAATCTATAACGTTTCGATTACCGGAAGCGGCGGTGGCAAATCGCATTCAACCGGTATCAGCCTGACAGTCAGCGCCGCGGGCGGTAGTACTCAACAACTTCTCGGCAATCCGAGTTTTGAAAACGGAGCAAACGCTACGCCCTGGGTGGCCACTACTGGCGTGATAGATAACACCACCTCGCAACCGGCCCGCACCGGCGCCTGGAAAGCATGGATGAACGGCTGGGGCTCGACGCATACGGATACGCTGGCGCAGACGGTGGCGATTCCAGCCAACGCTACCAATGCCACATTGTCTTATTGGATTTATATTTATACGGCTGAAACTTCGCCCACCATCGCTTACGACAAACTGGCTGTTCAGATTCGCAGTTCGTCCGGCACGGTTCTGGCTACCCTGGCAAACTACTCGAACCTCAGTCCAAAGTTTCCTTACGCGCAGGCTTCGTTTGATCTCAGCTCATACAAAGGACAAACCATCCAGGTTTATCTGGTCGGTACCGAAGACCAGGGACTCCAAACTTCTTTCATCATCGACGACTTCTCACTCGATGTAATTCAATAGGATTGAAGAATGCGTTACAGCTTCTTAATTTTTAGTTTGTTGTTGGTGGGCGGAACGGCGCGGGCGCAGCAACCGGAAGACAAAGCGCCAGTTAACGATGCCGTTCAGGCCGTGATCGATGACGATGGCGGACGGGCGTTTACGGTCAATTCGAAACTAAAATCATTGGCACAACTTCGCCGACTGCCAGGCGCCGCTGCGTTACCGGCACCGCAGCAGTACACAATATTCCTCGGCAGCCGTTGGGCCACGCCCTCGTTGCGGGCGCGGGAAGCAAAACTCAGCAACCTGCTGTCGGCAATTCAAAATCAGCCGGACGTCAATAAGTTGAATAGTCTGGGCATCAATAACCTCTATGGACCAACTTACAACCAGGAGGTGCTGACGCAGTTCAACGACGACGAAAAGCTTTCCGACATTGGAATCAAGACGATACTCACGGGGTTAGTTGGGGACGGCTCAGTGCCGCAGGCTTCGGGCACCACGATTTACGTGATTTTTCTTCAGCCGGATCTGCGCTCCACCCTCGGCACCTTGACCGGCCGCAAACACTATCTCGCTTATCATCAATTTCTGAATGTTGGTGGCGATCGTTTGCACTACGTTGTGGTTCCCTACGAACCCGACATCGATACCGCTAAGGCCATCGCGCTGCGCGCCCTGGTTGCGGCGGCGTTGAATCCTACTGGCGACGTTCGCAACTAACCTCAACCAGCCGGCGGCGCCGGCACTAAAATCTTTTGACCCGGTAAGATCGTGGCCCAGTTGGAAACGTGCGGATTGAGTTCCCGCAGTTGGTCCGGGGTCACCTTGTATTTGCTGGATAGACGATTCAAAGAATCTCCAGGCACGACTGTAATTTCTGTCGTGTTCGGTCGAGAGTTGAGGGCCTGGTCTTGAGCGGCAGGCGACGAGATTGGCGCAGGCGTGGCGGTTGGCTTTGTCACTGGCGCCGTGCCTGCTGCAGGCACCCTAATTTGCTGACCCTTCCGTATCGCGGACCAACGCCTGATCCCTGGATTCAAAGAGATCAATTTTCCCTGAGGCACGTTGTACTGCTCAGCAAGTGTCCTCAACGAATCGCCTCGGTTGACCGTGACTACGGTCACGGAATCAGGCGAAACGCTTGCTACTGGTGAGGCGACGGGCGATGCGGAAGGCACAGATGCTGCGGTTTGGGAAATCGTATCAATATATCGCTTAGCATCGGCGAATGACGAGAACCGTTGTTCGCCAGTCGCGTTGACTGGCTGCGACGTGTCCAACGTTACGGTTGCCTGCTCGCCATCCAATCGGCTAATCGTGATTTCATTACCAGCAGTCTTCACCGACCAAGCTTCAGGACCATGTTTCGCGCCGCGTGATTGAATCCAGCCGCCGATGACGGAACCTATTAACGCCGCGGCCAAAACCAGTATCGCAACCATTGTGATGGGAATCGTTGAGCGCCGAGCAGCATCGTTTGCATGAGCGCCCCCGGATTGCGTATCAGAGCTCGCGAGTTCGCGTTGGGACCCGGGGCTGTTTGCCTTTTGCAATAACGCCGCGCTCAGATTTTTCACTTTCTCGTCAAGTTCCAGCAGATCTATCCTGGCAGCCTTCCCTCTCAAATCATCTTTCACGACTTCGAGTTGCTGCGCGATTCTCGAATCAGATTGAAGCTGATCTGCACGGGACTGATCTTCATTGAGGGCTTCCATTCGGGATTCAAGTGCTGCCACTGCTTTGCTCAAGTCAGCGAGCACAGGATCCTGATACTTCTCGTACGGACCAGACATCACGACCAGGCTGCGATCATCGCGTGCAGAAGCACCAGACTTCATCAACGCTGCGCAAATCACTTGCGGATCAGTAGAGCCTATTTTGGCAATCTCATCCGACAGCTTTTTCCCAGCGAATGCGTCCTGAAGCCCGCGCGTCAGCAACAAAACCAAATCTGCATCCTGCAAAGTAAACGACTGGACCACATCGGTTAGTGGAGCCTCTCGATTACCTGCCCCAAGTTGTTCGATAGCCGGGTCAGCTCCAGTTGCGGTCGCAGTCTCACCGGCGGCTGGTCCAAACAAGGGCAGCAGCCGGCCATTGTTGACCACGTTCAGTTGCACGTCGCCGCAAAGGAAGTAAGTCAGACGATTACCGTTAACCAGGCAGAGTGCGCCGCTTGCCAACAATTCGGGGCCGCCGGATTGTTCGCCCAGATTGTGTAGGAAGTTATTAATTTCCTTGGCGAGAAATCCAAGAAACAGCTCGGCGGAAAATCTGGACAAGGTGACGAACGAGCCAACAATGGTTTCCAGTTTTCCCTTTAGAGTGGCGTTGAGGTTTGCATAGTCGTGGTGTCCAAAATCGAGCAGCGCGAAAAATTGTCCGCGTGGTGTCTCGACGTCGAGAGAAAAGTCCTCGTTCTGAGGTTTTGATTTTAGCTTAATTGAATCCGACGAAAATTTCATGGGGCGCATCCTCCGTGCCCGCGCAACTTATCATGAACCAACTTAAATGCGAAAAAATCTTTTTTCTCGAGCCGGCTGGGACTTTTCAAGTCGTTCGCCGCTGGTTACAATCCTTCTCGATCCCCGCAGACATATCACCAACCGGTTACGCCAATGGAGGCTCATATGAATCTCTTTCGCCGCCGCGGTCGCGTGTGGACAGGTGCGTTTCTTTTCCTTATCGTCAGTCTTTCACTTATGTCATCTTGTGCAAACAATCAAACTTCGGTTTCAAGATCGGGCGCCAAGGGCACGCCCGACGAGGCCGAGCAGTTCGTCGCCGACGCCGAGAAACGCTTGTTTGATCTGAACGTAAAGTACAGCCGCGCGGATTGGGTGAAGAGCACTTTCATCACCGACGATACTGAAGCGATGTCCGCCGATGCGAATAGGGATGTAATTGCCGCCACCACCGAACTCGCCGAACAATCGGGTCGTTTCGATGGACTTGATTTGCCTTATGACGTCGCCCGCAAGCTGAAGCTTTTAAGGTTGTCGCTCACTTTGCCCGCGCCTAAGGATCCCACTGAACGCGATGAATTGACCAAGCTGGCCGCCTCGCTCGAAGGCGACTACGGCAAAGGCAAGTACTGCCCGGACGGTGACAAAGGGAAGTGCCTGTCACTCGGCGCTATGGAAGAGATCATGGGCACGAGCCGCGACCCTGAAGAGCTGAAGCGAATTTGGCTGGGATGGCACCAGGTGTCGCCACCTTATCGAAAAGATTACGTGCGCTTTGTCGAGTTAAGTAACAAAGGCGCGAAAGAGATGGGCTTCAAAGATACCGGCGCGATGTGGCGCGCGAAATATGACATGGAGCCCGATGCATTTGCTGCCGAGATGGAACGGCTGTGGCTACAAGTCAAACCGCTTTACGATTCGCTTTACACCTACACGCGGCGCAAGCTTTCGGAAAAGTACGGGAAAGAAGTAGTGACACTCGATGGGCCAATTCCGGCGCACCTGCTCGGCAACATGTGGGCCCAGCAATGGGGCAACGTCTATCCGTTGCTCAAACCTGAAGGCACTGGCGATCGTGGTTACGACTTGACGCAGATTCTCAAAGCGCGCAACACCGACGCCAGGCAATTAGTTCATTACGGTGAGTCCTTTTTTACTTCCATCGGTTTCGAGGCGCTGCCGCAGACATTTTGGGAACGCTCGATGTTTGTCAAGCCAACCGATCATGAAGCCGTCTGCCATGCGAGCGCCTGGGACATCGATTTCGAAAAAGATGTGCGCTTGAAAATGTGCATTCAGATAAACGAGGAAGACTTCACCACGGTCCATCACGAACTCGGGCACAACTACTATCAAATGGCTTATGCCGGTCAACCGTTTCTCTATCGCGACAGCGCGAACGATGGTTTTCATGAAGCCATTGGCGACACTATGGCCTTGTCGGTTACGCCGCCTTATCTAAAACAAATTGGGCTGATCGATAGAGTTCCAGATCCGAGCGCTGACATCGGTTTCCTGTTGCAACGCGCGCTCGATAAAGTCGCTTTTCTGCCGTTCGGTTATTTGGTGGATCAATGGCGTTGGAAAGTTTTCTCCGGCGAAGTTGGGCCAAACGATTACAACAAAGCCTGGTGGGACCTGCGTCTGAAATATCAGGGCGTCGCCCCGCCGGCGCCTCGTTCGGAGCAGGACTTCGATGCCGGCGCGAAATATCATGTGCCCGCTAACACACCTTATGCTCGTTACTTTCTCGCGGCGATTCTGCAGTTTCAGTTTCACCGCGCGCTTTGTCACGAAGCCGGCTTCAACGGACCGCTTTACCAATGTTCAATTTATGGCAACAAGAAGGCGGGCGAAAAACTGAAGCAGATGCTGGCGCTGGGTTTGAGCAAGCCGTGGCCGGAAGCACTCAAGGCGATGACCGGCGAAGACAAGATGGATGCGACGGCGATCATCGATTACTTCGCGCCGCTGAAGACGTGGCTCGATGAACAAAACAAGAAGCCATGAGCCTCGGGTTTTAAGATCTTAAATCCCTGGTTCCGCGTTCAGTACCTACTGGCAAAAAACTGACTCGATAAGGATGGTAAACAGTGGTTCAACCTCAAGTGGTCATGCGTCGCGCTGTCCTGCTCATCGGACTCTTCCTCGTTCTAGTTCCAAATTTGGCGGCACAGAACAAATCCAGGTCATGGCTTCACGGCACCTGGCAAGGAACCGGTTACCAAACCGATGACAACACTACCTGGGCAATGAAGGTAACGGCCGGAAGAGTTAAGCGTGGCCGTGGCGCAGTTCTGATCGACTACCCGTCTCTTAATTGCGGCGGCCAGTGGAGGCTCTTGAGCATGAACCGGAGTAAAGCCAGATTTCGAGAAGTTCTGGATCATGGGCAGGACCAATGCAGCGATAAGGGACTGGTGACAATCGAGCGAATAGGTCGCCAACTGATTTTCCTGTATGCCAATCAGGGCAGCCGCCAGATCACCGCGTCTGCCGTTCTCAATCGAAGGTCGGCAGCCGGCACTCAGTAAAAAGTTAAGCCTCTAAACAGAAAACATGCCGCGAGTTTAAAAACTCGCGGCATGTTCGCTTTAGACAGTAGCGCAAGCCAACCGTTGCTCTACAACGTTACCAGGGCCAGCGCCGGTTGTTGTTGTTGTTGTAGCCTCCGTACTGCTGATATCCCTGCCGGTAGCCCTGCAGAAATCCCTGGCGATAAGCCTGTTGAAACTGGCCTTGATTGCCGTACGAAGAGTTGTAACCTGAATTTGCGTTTCTGTAGTAGTGAGAACGTTGCGGGTTGTAACTTTGGCCACGCTGGGCATCGCTTGAACCGGTATAAAGTCCATCCTGATAGCCTTGCTGTTGGGCTTGCTGATAGACGTTGTAACCGTAGTTGCCATACCCACCCTGGTTTCGGTTCTGACCATAACCGCCCTGGGTTCGACGGTACTGACCATAGTTGCGATAACCATCGTACTGGCCGTTGTTGCGACTCCAGCGACCGTTGTTCCCGTCGCGATCACGATCTCGGTGGCCATCGTTATCGCGATCGCGTCGGCCGCGATTTCCGCGCTGCTGGTCGTTGTCGCCATCTCGATCGCGCTCCTGGTTGCGGTCCCAACGGCGGTCTTGTGCCTGAGTAGTGGAAACAGTTGTTAGGCCCACTCCCAGCAACAAAGAAAATGCCAGAAATATCCCCCAAAAACCGTTCCTGATTTTGTTTGAATACATATTTTGAATCCTCCGCCGCGCCTCGATAGCAAGCAGCGCGCCGGGCCGCTGAGAACAGCGACCCTTCGACTTTCCACATTTTTTTTGCTCGGGCCTTTCCAGCCCAATACGGGATCGTGTAGCGGGGATTCCTTATCGTTTGTTTCGGCTGAGGTACATTGGCCGACGCAGAATCGCGTCTATCATCTGGCCTTTGATTTGGTGCGGATTACTTCTGCCTGAAGAAACTGAGCCACAACCTCAGGTGGCCAATGACGATGGGCGGTGCTTTCGCGCACGGTCGCACGGTCGACACGCACCATATCGGTTGAACTAACCGGGAGTTTCCGGTAGCCAGCGGTGCGCACCCGTCTCTTGGGCGGCTTCGCTCCTGAAAGCTCAGGCGCTACCGAATCCAGCCAGCCGCTGAAGAAATCATTGAGAGAAGGGCCGCCAACTTCGGGCGAGGAAGCAGACGAAACAATCGAAGGCTCGGTTGCTGTAAGTGCGGCCTGTTTCATAATTCAGAGGACACTATGAAAGAAGTGCCAATGCCAGTCGTATTCCAAATACCAAGTGGCGATTCACACGCTGAGTTCAAGAAACGAGGGCCCAAGGATGGGAACGGTGGCTTGCCCCCGCTGGGATTGAATGAATTCAATCAGCAGGAGCAAAGCCGTCCCAATCTGATTCTCTAAACAAACTCGGCGCGACCAGATGCGTTAATGAAATCGATTGAACTGTTATCGCGCTGGCGCGGTTACGTTCACGTCGACCTTTTTGTTTCCGCCGAAAAGGCGGCCGCCAAAAACAAACAGCGCGGCAACCACAATAATCACAAAAATAACCAGCACCGCGACTACGCCGGCACTACCTCCACCATCACCGTCTCCCATAATTTTGTCCTCCTGCTTTAACTGAATTTGAAAATCAAGCTGCGGTGGTTTCGCCACCGAGCAAAGTTAGAACTTCTCCGGTCAGATAACTCGAGTCAATCTCTGATGCTAAGTAAACAAATGCGGGGGCTATCGCTGTTGTCGCGTCTGTTTTGTTCGCGCGACTAGCCCGACCTTTGGTCGCTTTCTTTCGTTTGGTTGGCATTCAATTCTGTTCTACTTCTTCTGCGAAGACTTCCGGCTCGACTTCTTGGCGGCTTTCTCGCCGCCCTTCTTGCCGCCTTTTTTAGACGAACTCCTGGTTGCCTTTTTTCCGCGTCCCGATCCACTCTTTTTGCCGCCACCGGATTCTTTATTCACCGTGGCCCAGGCACGAGCCTTAGCAGTCTTCTTTGAAACACCGCGGTCTTCGTAGCCTTCTTCAATGTGTTCCGCCTGCCTCTTCTGCTTGTCGGTGTACGCACCCTTATCTCCCCTTGGCATCCCTTATTGTCCTTTCGCCGAATGGTTTTTGTTAACTCTGCAAATACTGCGCCCAGCGGACTCTCGTGGTCGAAATTCGCGTCTGTTGATTCTGATTGCTCAACTAGCAAAGGAAAAAGCTGGCACTGCTCTTGCGAAGCGCTCTTCTTGATTCATCGTTAACGCAGCTAGGTGGTCTGTTACTAAACAAATGGCCTTGTGGGATGTACAGGAAGCCTACACAAAATCAAGGAGACCGATATGGCAAATAAAGCGGGAAGTGGTAAGCGCGAATTAATCGATACAGGTACGGACAAACGCTATGTGCGGCGCGACGAGAACGGACAATTTAAAGAGTCCGACGATCAGGGACGGTCCCTGGCCCAGGATATTAAGCGCAAAGCAAAAACCGAAGTGAAATCTGGTCAAGGCGATCGCGGCGATCAAAAGCGTTCCTAACCAAAGCACTCTTCATGGTTCTTAATGTCCTGCTGTGCGGGGTTCAACTTCGCAAGACTCCGCACGTGGCAGGATTATTTTTCATTTTCGAAAAACACCGTCCATTCCTTCCAGAGTTCCAATGACCAGACTTGAACAAATGCAGCGAGCCGGAATAAAGCGTTTGGGAAGCCCCGCCCGGGGTTTTCATTACAAGGACGCCGAGGGGAAAAAAGTAACGGCGGCCGAGCGGGAGCGAATTGAGAGTTTGAAAATTCCGCCAGCCTGGACCGACGTTGCAATTAACCCGCGCGGCGCGGGGGCATTGCAGGTGGTCGGCAAAGACGCCGCCGGACGCTGGCAGTATCTCTACCACGAGACGCATACGCGCCGGCAGGATTCCGAGAAGTTTCGCCGCATCGTTGCTTTTGCTGAGGCATTGCCAAAGATGCGGAAGAGTGTCGCCGCACATCTGCGCCAACCGGATCTCGGGCGCGAACGCGTGATGGCCAGCATCGTACGCATTCTTTCGAGCTGCTTCATTCGTCCGGGCAGTCAGGTGTATGCCAGCGAGAATGGCAGTTACGGCATCGCCACCCTGCGACCGAAACACGTGAAGGTTAAAGGTGACGTTATCGAGTTTGATTTTCCCGGCAAGTCCGGCGTGCGCCAAGTCCGCCAACTAAAAGATCGGCAGGTAGCAAAGGTGGTAAAGAGTTTGCTAAAGCAGCCGGCGCGCGAAGTCTTTAAATACCAGAATGGCAATGGCGAGTTCGTAGACGTAAAGCGCCGTCACATCACCGAGTACATCCGCGAAGTGATGGGTGAAAAATTCAGCGCCAAGGATTTTCGCACCTGGGCCGGAACACTCGTGTGCGCCTGCGCGTTGGCAAAAGCGGGGGCGGAGGTCGCTGAGAAGAAGACGGCGCGCAAGCGAAAAGTGGTGGCGGCTATTAAAGAGGCGGCTGAAGCGTTAGGCAACACGCCGGCAGTTTGCCGCAGCTCATACATCTGCCCCGAAATCATCAACAGTTTTGAGAAGGGAAAAATCATCGACCGCTACTTCAACACCCTGAACGAATTGATCACCTACCGCGGGAAAAAACTTCACGCGGCTGAAAAGTCCTTGCTGCGGTTCATGAAGCAGACAGCTTCCAAGTAATAAGGTGAATTCAACTTGCGCGCAATAGTGGACGCGCTTTCACTCCAGCGGCACGAGAAGCAGACAACCGTTCGGTTCGCGTTACAAACTTGAATGCAGCAGCACCAACACAATAGGGTTTTACTCATAAGTCTTGTGGCATTGGCCTTGCACGTTTGGCAGAAACCAAAGCAATTGGTTGGTTGCTTGCATGCGAACGGTACAGATTCGCAAGCACACTTGAGAGCCGGTATTGAACGGATACAGCCCGACAAAAACTAGCGAACCAAATGCAGCGACGTACAACTAAAAAACGCGGCAGATCCAGATAACATTGGAAGCCCAGACAATCAGTTCGATCGCCAAGGCGATTGAACTAAAACTTTTCACACCGGGAGGAACCTGTTATGAACGCCTTTACTTTATTGAAAGCCGATCACAAAAAAGTTGCCGGCATACTCGAGAAGATCGACGAGACGACCGAGCGCGCCGTCAAAACGCGCGAAGAACTCTTTACCCAACTGAAGACTGAGCTCGACATCCACACGCGCATTGAAGAGACCATCTTCTATCCGGCACTGAAAGAAGCCGACGAAACCCGCGACATCACACTCGAAGCTTTTGAGGAGCACAAGGTCGTGAAGACGCTGCTGGGTGAACTGGAATCGCTCGGCAAGGACAAAGAAGAGTGGACCGCGAAGTTTACGGTGCTGAAGGAAAATATCGAGCATCACGTCGAGGAAGAAGAAGGCGAGATGTTTCCCAAGGCTAAGAAAGTATTGGGCGAAGACGGCGCCGAGACCTTAGGCACGCGCATGGAGAAAGCTAAGGGCGAACAGAAAGCTGCCGCCGCAAGCTGATCGACTTTTTTGGTTAGAAAACCTAAACACGAAAAACTAGCACGAAGGCGGTTAAAGTATGGAAGGACCATTACGTGGACTATTGGCGGGTGCGGCCGCCTGGAAATTCGGCGGCGGCTGCATCTCGACCATCCTGATTTTTATTATCGTGTTTTACCTGCTGGGTTACGTTCACTGTTAAAGCCCGGCAGCAGCGGACCGATCAACCAGCCATTCTAGAATTCCCTGCGCCGGCCTGATCTTCTGCGCCGGCAATTCTTCATTTGTGGCGTCGCCGTGCAAAACGTGCGCGAGCGGCGCTGCTTTTTTTTCTCCCGTCACCAGGAAAGTAACTCGAGCCGCATGATTGATAACCGGCAGGGTTAAAGTGATGCGCGCTTGCTGGGATTGAGGCTGCGCAGTGGCGACGACCCATTTCATTTCTTCCTGCAAAGCATCACTGCCGGGAAAAAGCGACGCTGTATGAGCATCGTCGCCCATTCCCAGCAACACCAAATCAAACCGCGGCCAGTCAGTCGTTCCAAAAAAGCTTTTCAATTCGGCTTCGTATGATTCGGCGCATTCGTACGGCGTGGTTTCACCTTTTATCCGGTGCACATTCTGCGGCGGCAATGGGACACGCGCTAGCAGCGCGTCATTCACCATGCGGTAGTTGCTTTCAGGTGAATCCGGTGGGACCATGCGCTCGTCGCCAAAGAAGAGATGAACAAGTGACCATTCAATGCGACTTCTGAAGTCATCCGTGGCGAGCAGTTCATAAGCCCGCCGCGGCGTCGAACCGCCGGCGAGCGCGATGGCAAATGAACCGTGGTCATGAATACTGGCGATCGAGTAGTCGACGAATCGTTCCGCAGCGGCTTGTGCAACCTGTTCGGGAGTGTCGAAGACAAAAACGCTTGGGACTGAGTTCATGCGACGCTGGATTGAGGTCAGTACCACCACGCGGTAGTGGGTGGGTTTAGATTCAGAGTTCGGCTCAGCCGAGGTCCCGTTAACGTAAGAGGCAGAACCCACCCGCTACCGCAGGCGGTACTGACTTCATTGCCACCATGGTTCAGGTTGCTAACTTCCTTTTTGTTGCTTCAGAAGCTGTTCCCACTCAGTATGAACAAAACCCTGGTCCGGTTTGTCCGTTCGCTCATAAGTGTGCGAGCCGAAAAAGTCTCGCTGCGCCTGCGTCAGGTTCAGCGGCAGATCCGCCGAGCGATAGAGATCGAAATAACTCAAGCTGGCTGCAAATGCTGGGATAGGCAATCCCATCTTGATCGCGTGCGCGGCAATCAGGCGCCACGCACCCTGCGAGCGATCGATGCGCGCTTTGAATTTGTCGTTAAGCAGCAGGTTTACCAGGTCGGGCTGGCGCAGATATGCTTCCTTGATGAGTCCCAGAAACTTCGCGCGAATGATACAACCGCCCTGCCAGATGCGCGCCGTCTCGCTGAGGTTGATGTTCCAACCAAACTGATCGGAAGCAGCCTTAATAACGTTCATGCCCTGCGCGTACGAACAAATCTTGGATGCATACAGCGCATCGCGCACCGCAGCAATCATGTCCTGCTTGTTTCCCGGCGGCTCCGCTGAAACCGGCGCGCTGAATTGTTTTGCAGCAGCAACGCGTTCGCTCTTTTGCGCTGAAATGTTGCGCGCAACGATCGCCGCGTCGATCGTCGGGATTGCCACGCCGAGATCGAGCGCGATCTGGCTAGCCCACTTTCCAGTTCCCTTCTGTCCGGCTTTATCGAGCACGAGGTCAACCAGTGGTTTGCCGGTTTCCGGATCCTTCACGCGCAGGATCTGAGCGGTAATTTCAATGAGATATGACTCGAGCTCGCCGCGGTTCCACTCGTCAAAAATATCCGCCAGCTCCGCAACCTCGAGGCCGAGGCCACGATGCATGATCCAGTAAGCCTCGGCGATCAGTTGCATGTCGCCATACTCAATGCCGTTGTGAATCATCTTCACAAAATGGCCGGCGCCACCGGGGCCGATGTAAGTAACACATGGACCATCGGGAACTTTTGCGGCGATCGCTTCCCAAATCGGTCGAATCTGTTCATAAGCGTTGCGGTCGCCACCCGGCATTAGACTGGGACCAAGCAGCGCGCCCTTTTCACCGCCCGAGGTCCCGGAACCAATCATGAACATGCCCGTCGCCTGGAGTTCCTTCTCGCGCCGTTCGGTGTCTTTGAAGTAGGAGTTGCCGCCATCGATAACGATGTCGCCTTGCTCGAGAGCTGGTTTGATTAAGTTGATAGTCCAGTCGACTGGATCGCCGGCTTTTACCAAAAGAATTATTTTGCGCGGGCGCTCAAGCGAAGCGACAAACTCTTGGGGAGAATGAAAACCAAATAATTGTTTGCCGGGGTGGGCTGCGATAAAAGCGTCAAGGACAGCCGGCTCGCGGTCGTAAACAGCGACCGAGTAACCATTGCGCTCGATATTCAGCGCCAGGTTTTGGCCCATCACGCCGAGACCAATCATTCCGATGTTTGCTGTGGTCATAGTGTTTATGAATACAAAGAGCGGGGGCCTGCCCGCCTTCCCGACCTTTGAGACTCTCCTGATTGTTCTATGCTTCCATCAAGGTCTGGTTAGCCTCGAGGTCCTGATTAGCTCAAGGTCAGGAAGGGACATGCCCACGCTGCTTCGTTACCGAATAGCCTTCCTGATCATCTCATTCAGCTTCTGCAGTCCCGCCGACACATTACTGCCCAGGTCAACACGAATCGCGCGCCGGCCATGCGCCAGCAGCGACTGAAAATCACCCAGAGCCTGGGCGTTCTTTAGCACACTGAACGTGTAGGGTTCCCCCGGAATCGGAAAGTCAACTTTGTCCGGCGCGGTTATTTGAAAGAAGACCCCCGAATCCGGCCCACCTTTGTGTAACTGCCCAGTCGAATGCAGGAAGCGTGGTCCATAGCCCATGGTCGTGGCTGCTTGAGTTGCTTCGCGAACTGTCAAACGAATTTCCTGTAACGCCGCCGAGTGTTCCGGCGTCTCTTCAAGATATGCCAGCAGCGCCACATAATCGCCGGGCTTGATCTGGGCACAATGTGCGCGCAGAACTTCCTGAACTGTCGCGCCGGACGACACGGCAACCGCACCGCCTCCATAGACAGTCAATTCGCCCTCGCTGGCAGCAGCTTGTTGCTCTGGTAGTTTTCCCTCGCTCTTGTATTTCTCGAGCAACGCTTTGGTGGCGTCTTTCGACTCCTGTACGTTTGGTTGGTCAAATGGATTAATGCCCAGTCGCCAACCGGCAAACGCTGTTGCCGTTTCCCAAATGAAAAACTCCGCGCCCAAGTCATATACGTCGCTGAGCACCCGATAGACCACCGGATGACCTGCTTCCGCGATCGCCTGCAACCGCGCGTCATCAGTTGAACCCTTCACGCTTATTGAAACGAACAAGCGATCGTCGTCATAACTGACTGGCTCACCGAGTGGCTCACCGGCGATCGGAATTATTCCCTTACCCTCCTTGCCGGTACTCTCAGCGATCAACTGTTCAATCCACAAACCCAGGCTCGCCAGCTTTTCGTCGGTAACAATCGTCAACTTGTCGCGGCCGGCAAGCGCGCACTCAGCCATGATCGCTCCCAACAGCGCGCCGGGATTCTCATCGATTGGCGCATCCGCGCCGCACAACTCGGAAGCAGCGACAGCACGTTTCAACAATTCAGAAACATCCAGTCCCATTATTGCCGCTGGCGCCATTCCGAAATACGAAAGCGCTGAATAGCGACCGCCGATGTCCGGCTGATTGAGAAAGATTTTCCGGAAGTGGTCCGCTTGCGCCGCCTTTACCATCTGTGTGCCGGGGTCGGTAACGGCAACGAACGATTCGCCGGCGTTGGCGCCCGTCTGGGCCAGCCGGTCGTACCAGAATTTGTGAAAGACGATTGGCTCGGTCGTGGTTCCCGACTTTGACGCGACAATAAAAAGACAATGCTGCACATCGATCTGCTTCGCAAAGTTATTGATCGTGTCTGGATCAGTTGAATCCAGCACCAGCAGCTCGGGAAAATGCTGCTGCCGGCCAAATGTTTGCCGCAGCACTTCGGGGCACAAAGAAGAGCCACCCATGCCGCAGACCATGACGTGACGAAACTGCTGCGAGACGCGCACGGTGTCGGCAAACGTCTTCAGCTCTTCAGCACTCGCCAGCAGCTGGCGCGGCACTGTCAGCCAGCCCAGCGCGTTGTTGATGATCTTCTGTTGCGGCGGTTCACTTTTCCAAAGCGACGCGTCTTTGTTCCAGACACGATCGATTAGGTCTACTTCCTCCGCGTCGGCCAGCGCATCACGCATCGCGTCGCGCAACTCCAGCGGCAGCGCTAACGTTTGGTGCGCCACTGCATCACCGCCAAGCTCCTGTCCGGTTTCATTTCCGGCGTCATTCATAATTCAGATTCCGACAACATTAGTTGTCGCTCCTAAAATGTAAGATTTTGAAAATTTGGGGGTAAACTGGAAATAGTCTAGCACGGCTTTCGCGAGCCGCGAGTGTCAGCACAAAGCTGATCTTAGTTCGCTCGATTCCTTGCTTGCCAACCAGCTAGCGATAATTTGGGATAACACCTAAAGCTCGGATTGAAGCTGGTTGGTGGGAACTGCTCGCCGGAACCCTGCCATTCATTATAAGCCCGTCATTGACTCACCTCTTTCTATCAGATATTGTGCGCCAGATCAGGTGGGCCAGAACTCTTGCCGGCGTTTCACGGTGCACATGAGCAATTCAAATCAGCAACCCCCAAAACGTTTTTGCCTGGTACTCGTCAAGCCGTCGCACTACGACGATGATGGTTATGTCATCCAATGGCTGCGATCTCCCATCCCTTCAAATTCGCTGGCAGTGCTGCATGGCCTCGCGCTCGACTGCAAGCGCCGCCAGGTGCTTGGGCCAAATGTCGAGATCGACGTCCGATCGATGAAACCATCGCTCGTGTTCTCGTAAAACGTATTGTGTCGCAGGTCCAGCGAGCGGATGCCGGCATGAAAATTGTTCCTCTGCTCTTCTTAACCGGCGCGGCGCCGATTGGTTCGCCTGCGAATTACGATGCGGATTTGATCTCGATCTTG
>JANMKA010000151.1:0-5357 GCA_031371765.1 Blastocatellia bacterium | reverse complement strand
AAATCTCTTCCCGATCGCGCTGCGACGCCACAAAGCGCCGGCGACAAACGCCCACGCAATCGCGCCAAGTTGGTTGGTGGCCAGAGCTGCAAGCGCGAATAGCAAGACGGCGATGAGTACAAACCCGATCGTTGTGCGTGCATCCGAGATTCGGCCTTCAGCGCGTGCTAAGAATCGCGTGGAGATAAAGTAGGCAAACGCGAAGAGGACGATCAGCTTTACTGATTCGTACAACGCCACGACGATGTACGCCAGGGAGGTCGCGGCCCGAGCGTGCCCGATGACCGCATAGATGTCGTAAAAGTAAACTGCCAGCATTGCGAGCGCTGTGAACACGACCGCACCTGCTTGCCAATCAATTGGGACATCATTGTCTCCCTTGTAAGGGCGAGAGAGTTCTCCGGGAAGCCATAAGCTTCCGGCGATAATCGTCGCCGCCACCAGGACGATTGGTCCTGAATCCAGCCCTCCCACAAGTTTCAGCAGCAGAGTTACAACGGCAAACAGCACTCCGGCGGAGAGCGCAAACCCAAACATCAGGCCGGACTTTTTGCTCAATCGTTCAGAATTGAAACGCGTCCCGGCGAGAAACAGCATCCCCGTCAATCCGCCTATTCGAACAAAGGTGAGCAGGCGGTCGCCCCGCGACCCCCCTGTCGCCCACTCCCGCCAGTCGACCGGAAAAAGCCAAACGCTAATCGCGATGATGCAGAGCGCCACTCCGCATCCGAAAGCGTCGGGCAGGCCGAAACGACGGGCCAACTTCGTGCCTCCCAAAATTAGGAGTGCACCTGTTAACAGAATTACTGCTGGCGCGATCTGGTTCATCAAAAACAGTTAACTCCAATCAGCCGGTTGCGGGCTGCGGCTCCAGCACCGGCGGCCCCGGATGCTTTTTCACTTCAAAGTGCCACTTCCAAATTGCGTAGATCGCCGGGTAGACAGCCAGCTCCAGCAGGAACGAGGTGAAGATGCCCCCGATCATCGGCGCAGCGATGCGCTTCATCACGTCCGCGCCGCTGCCTGTTGACCACATAATCGGTACGAGTCCCATGAACATTACAGCGACGGTCATAACCTTGGGTCTTAGTCGCTTAACCGCGCCGTGCAGAATTGCTTCCTTAAGGTCATTCCAGTTCCTCATCTGACCCTGCGCTTGTCGCTCATGAAATGACAGGTCCAGGTACAACAGCATGAACATCCCTGTCTCTGCGTCCACACCCATGAGCGCGATGAGACCAACCCACACCGCGATGCTCATGTTGTAACCAAGGAAATAGAGAAACCAGACCGCGCCCACGGCTGAAAACGGCACCGCCATCAGAATGATTACTGTCTTTGCTATTGAGCGCGTGTTGAAATAGAGCAGTAGGAAGATTACAAATATGGTTATTGGGACAACCACTATCAGCCGGGCCTTTACGCGCTCCATGTTCTCGAACTGCCCGCTCCAAATCAGTTGATAGCCGGTTGGAAGCTGCACTTTCTCGCGGAGGATTTTCTTGGCTTCGGCAACGTACCCGCCGATGTCGCGCTTGGACGTGTCAATGTCTACATAAACGTATCCTGACAGGCGGCCGTTTTCATCGCGGATCATTGCCGGCCCACTCACCACGCCGATGTCAGCGATCTGGGCTATTGGGACCTGGGTCCCATTCGGCGCCATCACAAACACGCGGGTCAGCTTGTCGAGATCGCTGCGAAAGTCGCGCTGGTAGCGAACATTAACGGGATAACGTTCCCGGCCCTCGACCGTGGTCGTGACGTTCTCGCCGCCGATAGCCGACATCACCACATCGTTCGCCTGGTCAACAGTGAGTCCGTAACGCGCGAGCTGATCGCGTTTCAGAGTGAAGTCGAGGAAATAACCGCCGGCGGTACGCTCTGCGAAAACGCTCTTCGTGCCGGGAACATCTTTCAGCGCCATCTCGATATGCTCACCGAGTTTTTGTACTTCCTCCAGATTTGCGCCCATGATCTTTATGCCAATCGGTGTGCGCACTCCCGTTGTCAGCATGTCCACGCGCGCCTTGATCGGCATCGTCCAGGCGCTTGAGACACCTGGCAGATCGAGGGCTTCATTCATCCCGCCCGGCCCATAGATCAAGTCCTCATAACTCCTGTGATCAGGCCAGGCCTTCCGCAGGATTCTCTGCAGCCATGAAGGCGCCCGGGCCGAATACCAGCGCGGCACCTTGGGCCATTCGGATTCAGGTTTAAGTACAACCACTGTCTCCATCATCGAGAATGGCGCCGGGTCGGTGGCTGTCTCTGCGCGGCCGGCCTTGCCGAAGACGCGCGCAACTTCCGGGAAGCTCTTGAGCTTCTTGTCCATCACCTGAAGCAGTCGCCCGGTTTGGGTAATCGAAATACCGGGCAGGGTCGCCGGCATGTAAAGAATGGCGCCTTCGTTGAGGGGTGGCATGAATTCCGAGCCGAGGCGATTGAAGATCGGCACTGTTAGCACTACGGCGAGCACGGCCACGGCCACAGTTCCCCAGGGATGCCGAAGCACGAAGTCGCACACCGGATGATAGAGCTTCATCATTGGCCGGCTGATAGGGTGCGTCTCTTCACTATGAATCTTACCAATCAGCACCGGGTTTAGAATTCGGCCCAGCCAGCCCGGCCGAATCTTGTACGGATCGCGGCGCATCAAGAGCAACAACATCGCCGGGGCGAGCGTGATCGCGAGGAAGGCTGAGATCGCCATGGAAAAGTTCTTCGTATAGGCGAGCGGCTTGAATAACCGCCCTTCCTGTCCTTCAAGCGTGAAGACGGGAATGAAGGAAACGGCAATCACAAGCAGAGCAAAGAAGCTCGGAGCACCGACTTCCTTGATCGCGCCAATCACAACTTCCTTATAATTGACGGGCCGGCCTTCGGCCTCCCAGTGTTCCAGCTTCTTGTGGGTCTGCTCGACCATAACAATGACAGCATCCACCATTGCCCCTATGGCGACAGCAATGCCGCCAAGGCTCATGATGTTTGCCGTCAGTCCCATCATGTACATCGGAATAAAAGAAATGATTATGGCGACTGGTATTGTCGTGATGGGGATCAGCGCTGACGGGATGTGCCAAAGAAAAATGAGAATTACGAGACTGACGATGATCAGTTCTTCAATGAGCGTTCCCTTCAGCGTTTCGATCGCGCGCTCGATAAGTTCAGCGCGGTCATAGGTCGTTACCACCTCCACGCCCGGTGGCAACGACGGCTTTAGATCTGCGAGTTTTTCGCGAACTCTCTCAATGACTTTTAACGCGTTCTCGCCATAACGCATGATGACGACCGCGCCCACCGTTTCGCCCTCTCCATCCAGGTCGGCAATGCCGCGACGGATGTCCGGCCCGAGCGTGACGGTGCCAAGATTTCTAATAAGAATAGGCGTACCGCCCTGTTTGCTCGTCCCTACGACGATGTCCTCGACATCGGAGAGCTTCTTGATGTAACCGCGTCCGCGCACCATGTACTCGCGTCCCGAGAATTCAACCAGACGTCCGCCGACATCGCTGTTGCCCTGGCGCACGGCCTCGACCACCCGGTCAATCGGAATGTCATAGGCAAGCAAAGCGTTCGGATCAACGTTGACCTGGTATTGCTTGACGAAGCCGCCGAGTGACGCAACTTCCGCGACTCCTGGCACCGCCTGTAGCGCGTAGCGCAGGTTCCAATCCTGGAAGCTTCGCAGTTGGGCCAGATTGTTCTGACCTGTCTTATCAACCAGCGCGTATTCGAAGACCCAGCCGACAGCAGTCTCGTCACGTGCAAGCTCGACGTTTACGCCCTGCGGGAGACGCGGCAGGATGTTGCTCAGGTACTCAAGCGTCCGAGAACGAGCCCAATAGATATCCGTGCCATCTTCAAAAATGATGTAGACATACGAGAATCCGAAGTCTGAAAACCCTCTAATGTCTTTGACCTTGGGAACGCCGAGCAATGAAGAGATGATCGGGTAGGTCACCTGATCTTCCATGATGTCGGGGCTGCGATCCCAACGTGAATAGATGATCACCTGCGTGTCTGAAAGATCGGGGATGGCGTCCAGAGTGATGTTCTTGATGCACCACAACCCCGCCAGCGTTAGCATCCCGATAAACAGGAAAACAACGAACTTATTCTTGGCGCACGCCTCGATTATTTTGTTGATCATCGCTTGGCTTTGAAATCAGCTACTTGTTGTCGGCGTACTTAGGAACGAGATCCATACCATCAGGGGCCTTGCCCGGCTTGTCCGACTTGTTAGCGGGGTTCATCGGGTCGTACCAGTAAAGAATCTTGCGGTCAGTGGGCTGGCTCTGCGGTTGAGTCTGCTGGGGGGGCTTCTCACCTGGTTTAGATCCGCTACCACCCATGTCCATGCCGGGCATGCCCATTCCTCCTCCCGCTGATTTCAGCTTGCTCTCAGAGTCAACCAGGAAGTTACCGGACGTGACGACTCGCTCGCCTTCCGTAAGCCCAGCGAGCACGATGAACTTGTTGTCCACCTTCGCACCAAGTTGGACTTTGCGTGGTTCGAAATAACCGTCGTTAAGTGAGACGTACACCAACTGCTCCGCTCCGGAATCCATGACCGCTTCTTGGGGTACTACCAGACGCCTTCCGTAACTCATGTTTAGAATTACGTCAGCGTACATATCCGGCTTGAGCTCGAAGCCCTTATTCGCAAGCTCGACTCTTACCTTGAGCGTGCGCGTGGCGTTATCCAGTTGCGGAAAAATGTAGGTGATTTTTCCCTGGAACTCACGCCCCGGATATGAAGACAGGATCACCGTCGCCGGCTGGCCAAGTTTTATCTCGGCGGCTTCGAACTCGTAGATGTCGGCAATCACCCAGACCTTGGAGAGATCGGAAATGGCGTAGAGCTCGGTCTCAGGCGTCACCCGCTGCCTTGGAAAGGCGTTGCGCGCTGTGACAAAGCCGCTCGCAGGCGCATAAAGGGTCATCGCCCTGTTCGGCGTTCCACGTTTCTCGAGGGCACGGATCTGCGCTTCGCTGATGTCCCAAAACTCCAGCCGCCTTCTGGTTGATTGCACCAGCGACTCGGAGAAGTTGACTGCTTCAGCGAAAGGACTCTCGCCGAGTTGTCTCCTGCCCTTGATTGCGAGCAGATACTCTTCCTGCGTCTGCACCAGGTCGGGACTGTAGATACTGATCATTGGCTGGCCCTTCTTTACTAACTTGCCAACGAAATCAACGTAGACGTTCTCAATCCAGCCTTCGACCTTGGGACTGATGCGCGTGACCTTTGTTTCGTCAAAGGCAACCTTGCCCACTGCGCGTAGCGACTTGGAAATCGTTTGATATTCGACTGTGCCGTACTGGACTCCGATTAACTGCTGCTTCTCAGGACTGAT
>JANMKA010000133.1:0-28194 GCA_031371765.1 Blastocatellia bacterium | reverse complement strand
CGTCACCAACCTGCAAGGCTTGGCAGGGGTGCGGGTCGTGCGTGCAAGTTCGGCATTCGGCTTCTCGATGATCAATGTGATCTTCGAGGACAACACCGACCTTTATTTCGCACGAACGCGTGTCCTCGAACGTCTGAACCTCGTTACAAAGCAACTGCCCGAAGGTGTCGTACCTACGCTGGGGCCGGACGCGACAGGAGTTGGGCAAGTCTTTTGGTATACGCTCGAATCGGACCAAATGAATCCGCGAGACCTGCGCACGTTGCAAGACTGGTTCGTACGCTATCAGTTGAATTCGGTGCCGGGCGTGGCGGAAGTTGCCTCAGTAGGCGGCTACGTGCAGCAGTATCAGGTCGATGTCGATCCGAACAAGCTGAAGGCTTACAACATCCCGCTCTCTACGATTGTCCAGGCAGTGCAACGCTCCAACAATAACGTCGGCGGCAACGTCGTCGAGCAAGCCGGCCAATGGGCCGTTGTTCGCGGGATTGGACTGATCCAATCAACCGATGATGTTGCAAATATCGTCATAGGATCAGCGAATGGCACTGCTATCTACGTGCGCAACGTAGCGGAAGTGAAGCTTGGAAATGCGTTTCGCACCGGCGTTCTGGACAAGAACGGTAAAGAAGCGGTGGGCGGTGTGGTTATCGCGCGTTACGGTGTCAACACGCTCGCAGTAATCCAAAGCGTGAAGCAAAGGATTGAGGCTATAAAGTCTGGCTTGCCGCCGGGGGTGCAGATTGTTCCTTTCTACGATCGCACGCTGCTAATCCAACGCGCCACCCAAACCTTAAAGCGGGCGCTAATCGAAGAGTTGATTCTGGTAACGCTGGCGCACATCCTATTTCTGGCGCACTTCCGCTCAATTCTCATCGTGACTCTCCCGCTGCCGCTTGCGGTGCTTACCTCGTTCCTCTTCATGTATTACATGGGCATCAGTTCGAACCTGATGTCGCTCGCAGGAATTGCCATAGCCATTGGTGTCTTGGTAGACGCCGGTATCGTGGTTACCGAGAACGCCTTTCGCTTTCTGGAAAAGCGGAAAGTCGATCCCAAAGATCGGAAGAAGGTTTTCGAAACCGTCAAAGACTCCACAAAACTGGTAGGGCGACCGGTTTTCTTCTCAATGGCGATCATCATCCTGGCCTTCGTTCCAGTCTTCTCCCTGACTGGTCAGGAAGGAAAACTCTTTCACCCGCTCGCCTTCACGAAGACGTTCGCCATGTTTGGCGCAACGATCATGGCGCTAACGCTGGTACCGGTGCTCTGCACCTATCTCTTGGGAGGAAAATTTCACTCCGAGCAATCAAATCCAATAATGCGTGGGCTGGGGGCCATCTATCGACCCGTGCTGCTGTTGGCTCTACGTCATCGGCTCATTACGGTATCAATCGCTTTAGTGCTATTCACCGGCGCAATAATTTTGGCTACTGGAATTGGCAAGGAGTTCATGCCTCCGCTTAACGAGGGCGATGTCATGTACATGCCGGTAACCGACCCGGCCATTTCTATAGACGAAGCTCTGCGAATTCTTAGTAAGCAAGACGAAATCCTGAAGGGCGTGCCGGAAGTCGAATGGAGCGTCGGCAAGGCTGGACGAGCTGACACTTCGACCGATCCCTCGCCCGTAAACATGAACGAAACAATCGTTCATTTGAAACCTACCGAACAATGGCGAGCCGGAATGACAAGGGCGAAGCTCATCTCCGAGATGAATGAAAAGCTGACTATGCCCGGTGTTACGAACATCTGGACGCAGCCGATTCAGAACCGCATCGACATGCTTTCCACCGGAATTCGCTCGCAGGTGGGTCTGAAGATCTTCGGTAATGATTTGAAACAGCTGGAAGAACTTTCTCGTCGAGTCGCTGAGGTAGTGAAGACAGTGCCAGGCGCGGTAGATGTCTATCCCGAGCAGATTAGTGGTGCCCCTTACATCGACATTCATATCAACAGAACAGCAGCGGCCCGTTACGGCATCGATGTTGGCACCATCGGCGACGCGATCGAGCAAGGCATTGGGGAATCGAACCTCACAGTCACTATCGAAGGCCGCCGCCGTTTTCCCGTGCGCGTTCGCTATGCGCAACAGTATCGCAGCAGTGCCGCAGCGTTGGGTGAGATTCCGATTGCTTCACCATCCGGCGCGTCCATTCCGCTGGCGCAGCTGGCCGAGATTCAAACCGTAGAAGGACCGACGATGATCTCAAGCGAGAACGGGCTTTTGCGGGGAACGGTACTACTCAACGTGCGCGGTCGTGATGTGGGCAGCTTTGTTGACGAGGCCCGGCCGAAAGTTGCGAACCAGCTCCAACTGCCCGCGGGCTACTACATCGAGTGGAGCGGTCAATATGAAAACCAGCAGCGGGCACGCCAGCGCCTGTTGATCGTCGTGCCGATAGTGCTGGTCATCATCTTTGGCCTCCTCTTCATGATCTACAACTCCGTTTTGGAAGCAGCGCATGTGTTGCTGGCTGTACCGTTTGCTCTAACGGGAGGCGTCTACCTCCTCTGGTTTCTTGGCTACAACTTCTCGGTAGCCGTTTGGGTGGGATTTATCGCGCTATTCGGCACGGCCGTCCAGACAGGCGTGGTGATGGTCATCTATCTCGAGGAGGCGGTCGAAAGAAAACGGCTGGAGGTCGGGCTATTAACGCCAAAGACTTTGATGGAGGCAGTGATCGAAGGTGCATTGCTTCGTTTGCGGCCAAAGGTCATGACCGTCTCGACCGTTGTCGCCGGCTTGCTTCCAATAATGTGGAGCACCAGTGCTGGTTCGGAAGTAATGAAGCCGCTGGCAACACCGGTTCTCGGTGGAATGGTCTCCAGTCTGCTTCATGTGTTGATAGTGACGCCGGTGATCTTCTTCTCGTTACGCAAGAGGCAGTTAAAGAACCAAGGAATCACAAACGCAAGTGCGGAGTTGAGCGAAGACCTCAGAAACGAGACAAGCGGGCAAACGTCAGAGGTGGATCGCGTATCCCTGACTGACACAGAGAAAGAGGCTAGTCATGAATAGACTCCGCATTTTAAGAGTCGTTTTAGTCGGCGTTTTGGTCTTGGGCCAGGTTGTTCTTGGTCCCGCTGTTTTGTCGGCTCAATCAATCGCCAGTTCGGCTGAAAGCAGCCTCGCTGTGAATATTAGTTTGTCACTGGTGCCAAACGTAGCGGTGGCGAAGTATGCCGACCCACAGACAGGACTTACCGCTGATCAGACCGTCGCTTACGCGCTTGAACATAACGGGGAACTGCTGGCGTCGCGCAAAGAGATCGACGCGGCAAGCGCGCTCGTAAAGCAAGCGACGCTGCGCGCAAATCCGAAAGTAGACGCCAGTGTTTCGAAGACCGTCATCGGCGCGGATAACAACATAACTCTCAACGGCATGCTGCCGCTTGAGCTTGGTGGGCGCCGTGCCGCTCGCATCAGGGTTGCCGAACGCGAACTCGAAATGCGCCGCCAGGATGTTAGCAATCGAGAACGGCTACTCGCCGCTGAGGCGCGCCTCAAGTTTGGCGAAGCTCTGGCGGCCATCATAAAGCTCGGGTTGGATGAGGACCTGATTGCAACAGGTCAGCGCAGCTTTAACCTCGTAACCGCCCGCGTTACTGAAGGAGGCACTGCTCCGCTTGAACAGAACATGATCCTGGTTGAACTCAACCGGCTGCGTTCGACGCGCGAAATGGCCGAAGGCAAAGCGCAAATAGAAATGCTTGAACTGCGCAATCTTATCGGCATGAGTCCGGAAGAACCGCTTCGTCTGCGCGGAGACTTCAACAATGTGATTGCTCCACTGCCACCGCTTACGAGTTCCACCGAGCTGGCACTTGCAGAGCGACCGGATCTGAAATTAGCGAAAGCCACCGAGAGCTTCGCGGCCGCTCGCATCGAGCAGGCACGCGCTGAGGGAAGGTTAGATGCGAGCTTAACGGCGGGCTACCAGCGAATGGATTCCAGCTACCCGCTGAATGGAATCAACGATGCGGGACAGCTAAGCCCAATTCGCAGCACCTTCCATTATTTTACCGTTGGCGTCTCTCTGGAATTGCCGCTGCGGAACAAAAACCAGGGTTCCATTGAAGCGGCTGTTGCGGAAGCCGAAGGCGCAAAGCGCCGGCGAGAGTTTCTCGAACTTACCGTGCGGCGGGAAGTGGCTTCGTCTTACGCGTTGTACAACAGCACCGCGCGTGCGGCGGAAATTTTCCGCGTTGGAGTAAAGGATCAGGCCTACGCTAATCTCGATGTCGTTAGGCAGACTTACGAATTAGGTGCAAAGACGCTGATTGACTACCTTGGCGAGCAACGACGTTTTATCGAATTACAGAACGGATACATTGACGCGCTGCTCGATACCTACAAAGCGCGTGTCGAGATTGAACGTGCTATTGGTTCGCCGCCGCCAACTAGACAGCAGGTGACACAAAGATGAACGAACCAGACGAAACCGAACAAACGGCGAGTGCTGACCTCAATCGTAACCAGAACCGCAGAAAAATCGCCTCGGTCGCCGCCGTTGCGGTGGTTGCTGTCGCAGCTATTGCGTTGCTTCTCTGGCTACTCATCCCGCGAGGTAACGCCGGCCGACCCGTGCCTGCGCCACGCAACCTCGGCCCTGAGCAAACCTCAATTCCCGGAAACAATGCCCCGTCCGCAGAGTCGACACTTACACTTGCTCCCGAGCAGGCGCAACGAGCCGGCATCAAGATCGAAACAGTGGGCGAGCGCATGCCCGCCGGCCCAAGTGGCCAACAAACGACGGGAGTCGTCCAGGCAAATGCTTATCGGGAAACTCCAGTGATGTCGCTGGTGGGTGGAATTGTGCGTAGTGTTGGGCCGGAGCTCGGGCAGAATGTGCGTAAGGGTCAAACAGTTGCGGTAGTGTCCAGCAACGAACTCGCGGACTCGCAAACGAAATATCTCGCGGCACTTGCACAATTGGAGGAGCACCACAAGCACCACGCGCGTACTGAGAAGTTAGTAGCAATCGGTGCCGTCAGCCGCGAGGAGTTAGAGCAGGCAACCAACAAGTTGAAAGCAGCGGAGGCGGAATTAGCCAATCTGCGCCAACGGCTTCTGCTTCTGGGTCTAAGTTCTCAACGTGTCAGCGCGCTTCGTTCTACATCGCAGGTCAGTTCCCAAGTGAGCTTGCCGGCGCCTGCTTCCGGCACCGTGACCAGCCGCGCGGTCAATTCGGGCGAAGTCATCGAGGCCAACAAAGAACTATTGCGTGTAACTGACTTGTCCAGCGTTTGGGTAGTGGCCCAGGTTTATGAAAAGGATCTCGGGAAGGTTCATATAGGCAGCGGCGCGAGCATCACCACCGACGCCTATCCCGGCCGCGTCTTTCGTGGCCAGGTATCTTACGTTGATCCGAAGATTGACTCGCAAACACGAACCGCACAAGCACGTATTGAGTTGGCCAACCCCGGCCAGCAACTTAAGATCGGGATGTATGTGAACGTGGCTTTCGCAGCTCTTGGAGGTTCAGAATTGAGTGTTCCCATAGTGCCGGTAGCCGCAGTGCAGAATATGGGTAATCAACAAGTGGTCTTCGTCGCCACCAGCGACGCGAACGTCTTTGCAATGCGGACCGTCCGCCTTGGTCCGGAAACGAATGGACTCTATCAGGTGTTCGAAGGACTAAACGTTGGCGACCGCATCGTGACGAACGGCAGTTTTCTTTTGCGCGCTGAGTGGCTGAAAATGAATCCTGCCAAGTGAGATTTCCTGCGTTCAGGCCAGCAGGATGGATCCGTCTCGTTTAACAAACTGCCTGCGCTACACTCAAAGGCTGCTAATCACACGCCCCAAACGTTCGTTGACTTCACTAGCGACCTGATCGAGCGTCGCGTTGTTTCCGACAACCGAAAGCATTGCTTGCGCATCGACCGCTGAAACCACGGATTTAGTAGTATCGTCCGCCTCGTAGACGATCACGTTGCACGGCAAAAGCAGACCGATCTCCAACTCCTGCTGCAGTGTCTTGTATGCAAGCGGAGGGTTGCAGGCCCCAAGAATCACATAGCGGCGGAAATCCACGCCGAGTTTCTCTTTAAGTTTCTCCTTGATGTCGATCTCAGAGAGCACGCCGAAGCCTTCTTCTTTGAGCGCGGCCCGCGTCTTCTCGACAGCCTCCGCGTAAGGAATATCGACCGTCTTACTAAATCCGTATTTTGAATGTTGTGGTTGCTGAGCACTCATCTTCTTTCTCCTCATTCCCTGTTAACGACTGGCACGCTGCATTGTCGCTCACGGAGTTTTTGATCGCCGATGTAGCAGGTGATCGATCGAATATCCGACTCCCATTCGCAGCATAAACGGATCGCTGACGTCGGAGAGTCCAAATGCCGGTTCCACGTGAAGGGTCCACTGCTTCGCTAAGGAATAGCTGAAGACTGGCCCCACATATTGCTGCTCTTGTTGCCAGTCGAAGCCGAAGTGATGAGCGTTGCCGAGCGCCCCGATCATTTCGACCCCATAGCCCAGCCGTTGCAACGACAACGCGGGCGGCGCTTTCTTTTTTGGCATCGCCATCCCGGACATCGCTTTGTCTGTTTCCATTGCCATAAATGCGGGCTGCCGAAACACTCCCCAGGCGTAGCCGAAATCGTTCTCGCCGCTTTTCAGGTCCGTCTCGCTGATGAAGTTGAAAGTAAAGTTGACGCGTTTCCAATCGTGATAAATGATTGCTCGCTGTTCAAAAGTCCGAACCGGCGTGCGCCGCGCCGGCAGCAGCGGCTCATCTAAATCTTCGCCACCGAATCCGGCGACTTCCATCTTGTACAACGCCGCGCCGTTGAGACCTTCATACTCGCCGTACAAAGTGAAATTCAGCAGGTGGTCGTGTGGGAAAACGCGAATGTAACTATTGATCCGGAATCCGCCGTAGGTGGCAGGCAAATCGGAGATTTTCTGTCCCTCCGCCATAAGTCCCACTGTCCAGCGGGAGGTAATGCCGTACTGCACCATCGCCATGCCGGTGAAGAAATTGGGGCCGGTTCGCGCAGACTGAAAGTCCGACAGCAGCATAACCATCAACGTGTCCCGTGGCACCGGATAGTTAATCGCAGTGAAATAGGGATCCATGTTCATGTTGGACATGTCGTCACTGCTGCCCGCTTGCTTCGCAGTGTCACTGCTGGAATCCATGCCAGCCATGGCCGGCGATTTGGTTGGAGTCGGAACCATCCCGGGCATCGGTGTCGGCGCTGGAGACGGCGTTGGCTTCAGCGCAGAGTCAGCGTTCGCTTTCTCGGCTGTCACTGCTAATTTAGGCACTGGAGTCTGTACTGCTACTTTAGGAGTGGGGCTGGGCATCGGCATTTGCATCGGCGGCGCAGCCTGAAACGCATTAGCTGTAGCCGCTGTTGCCAGGAACATCGGTATAAGAGCGACGGTCAAAAATAATTTCATGCGGCGCGAAGTCCAAAAACTTTCATAGTTGTTCACAATCTTCTTCTTTACCTTTCAGCCGTTGGTATGCAGATCTAAGGGCGCGCTGGACGATCAGGACGCTTCATAGGCGACGATTCCTCTCGGCAGCAAAACTTAACGTCTGTCAGCCCTCACGATTCATCTATTAGGTGGGCCACTCCTTCCGAAGATCAGCCAGCCAAGTACGGCGCCCAGAGCCAGGGTGGCTACCGTTGGAAGCCACATCCAACTGAACCCGCCGTTTATCCATCCCTGGCCCATCCTGTATCCGCCGGTCCCTGCTTGTCCCATCATTCCCCCACCTATCATTGATCCGGTCATGGCCCCGCCGCCGAAGATCAGAAAGAGTACGACTACGACGACAAAGGCGATGACCAGGGGTGTTCTGCTGGATTCGTTCATGACATTAATCTCCTGTGTTAGGAAGGCTGTGGTGCGCCGCCTACATCTTCATTTCCATCTTCTTCTTCATCGGCATCTTGTGAGCGGCGCTGCCGGGGCTATGCATCTTTGTCATCATGCCGAGGTGCTTGAGTAATGCGTTGGCGTGTTCGCTGATCTGCGCAGAGTCTGGTTTGTCAGCCTGCACATTCGTTTCCAGCGCTACTATCTGGTTCTTCATCTCGGCGCCGTCCTTTTCCATCTTCGCCATCATCATTTTCATCTTTGATTGCATTTCCGCGCTCATCGACTGCATGTGCTTCTGGTGGAGGGCCTCCATCGCGTCGAGACTATGTCTCAACTCAGCAACAGTCGCGCGGGCAACTTCAGCGTCGATGGCATTTGGCTTCATTGCCTGACCCCGGAGTGACGTGGCGAAGGCGGACATACTCTTCATGTACGCCCCCATCAACTGGTGATCCGGCGATTTCATCATCATTGCCATCATCATCGGCATGTCCATTTTCATGCCTGATGTGGCGGTCGTTTTCTGTGCGCCGTGCTTGTGTTGCGCCCAAGCTACGGACGGAATTGTCAGAACCAGCATGATGACAGCGGTGGTCATTAATGCGCGTGTGTTGACTCTCATCTCTTTAAATTCTCCTCTGATTGATTAAGAACAAGGCAGAACAGTCGAGACTGTCCCTTGGTAGAAAACTCACTATCGTGTCTCATCCAGGTTTTGCGGTCTGTGATCTAACACACACAGCAACCCTCATGCCTTCCCATACTCTGTATTGTTGGAGGGGTTTTTGGGGCGGGGCGTCCCGGATTGGCGAGCGTTTGGGGAAATATCCAGCGTCCGTGGGTAAATTCTAATGTCAACGAACCTCAGCGCTTACAATCGACTTGCCAGGCCTATCAGGGTTTCTTTGCGCTTTGGAAAGACGCGATGCGAATATTCCAATTCTGCTTGAAGCTAGACAGGAATATGAAAAGTTAAAGTGAGAATTGACGATATGAAAATTTCAAAAATATAAGCGATGTAATAATCGACCACAGCCAGCGAAAGGAAACAATCCTCGATAACTCTGAATAGTCCGATTTAACGGCCGGTAGCAGCCTTTTCATAGACTACTTCCAGTTCGTTTTGATTTGAAACGCAGATGTCCAGATCGCGCAGCAAACCGTCGCCAATCCCGTAAATCCACCCATGAACCGCTAACTCCTGGCCCCGCGCCCACGCGTTCTGCATGACCGTTGTGCGGCTGACGTTCAACACCTGTTCGATGACATTTAACTCACAAAGCTTATTGAGGCGGTCTGTTTCGTCATCTATTTTTGCCAGCAGCGCCGCATGGTTGTGCATCACGTCCTGCACATGTCGCAGCCAGTTGTCTATTAAACCCAGTTGCAAATTCTGCAGCGCCGCTTGCACTCCGCCGCAACCATAGTGACCGCAAACGATAATATGACTGACGCCTAGAACGTCCACCGCGAATTGCATCACCGACAGGCAATTGAAGTCGGTATGGACCACCAGGTTCGCCACATTGCGATGAACGAACATCTCACCCGGCTGCAGGCCAACGAGTTGAGTCGCAGGCACGCGACTATCCGAACAACCGATCCACAGATAGCGCGGGTTCTGTTGTTTCGCGAGAGCGTGGAAAAACTCCGGATCGTCCGCTTTGATCCCATCAGCCCAGACTCTGTTTTTTTCAAGTAGGTCTTCCAGTTCCTTCATAGCATTTGGCCGCACCGACTGTGCGAAGACTCTCTACAAAAAAATGATGAACGCGTGCCCGTAACAAGCAGTCAACTGCATTGCCGCCTGAGCAGGAATATTGGCAAACCCGATTCCCGGTCCTGAAGGCAGTCTGATTCTGCCGCTTTCGTGTGCCAAAATCTTGTTAAGGAAGTTTCGCCGCCAGCACATCAACTTTTTCGATTACGGGCGGTTGGGCCAGCAGCTCAGCAGCGTTCGCCATTAAGGCTGCGGCCACTTTGCCCGAAAGGTGGGCTTGCCGGCCAGAGTCATCAGGGAACGCGTCAAAGATTCCAAACGTTGACGGACCCATGCGGAGTGCGAACCAGGCCGTTGTTTCCGGCTCTGCCTCGACCAATGCCAGTCCGCTGTTCAGGAAGCTTTCAACTTCAGCTTCTTTTCCGGGTTTTGCTTCCAAACGTACAAACAACGCTACAGTAACCATGATTAGATCTCCTTTAGTTGATTTCTTGCCTTTTGAACGATTGATAGTGCCCTTGATTGATGTCGGCCTTGTTCCGTTTTTAGGTCTTCACCTGTACCACCCTACGATCGAATAGCGTTCGCCGTGCGTTACGGGTGTCACCTCGTGCGTATTTTCTGAACGAAAGGCGATGAAGGTTCCCGGCGCCCGCGCCTGGGGTAACTCTCCGCTGCCTCTTCCCCCGCGCCAATCATGAAAGACGAGCGAGCCACCGCAGTAAGCATCTTCCTTCGGCTCATCCGTTTGTTCATTAAGAAAGATCACAACCGACACCCGCCGTGCCTCCGTGTCCATCTTCAACAGCCCGGTATTGCCATCCTGGTGGGCCACAAAAAAATCTCCCACCCGGTAACGTAGAAACTGCACCTCTTCAGACTCGCTCAGGCTAATGCTGAAATGCTCCTCTACCTCTCGTTTGACTTCCCACAGCCGGCGCTGCACATAATCGCTAGTCTCCTGGGAAAGCGTTTGACGCATTACCTTGCGCGCTCGTTCATCTACTGAACCCGACGCGCTTTGACCGTAGATCGGGGCTTGATTACCCGGAGCTGAACGTAACTCTGCCACCATAGCTTTTGACCACTGCTCAGCAAAAAAATTTGGTAGCACCAGAAAGTCAAACAGTGTGGTTGCATCAAGCATAGTCGTTAGTTCTTAAGAAAAATTCTCCGGCAGCCGATTTTTGTGCGTTTGATCGACTGGCGCGGCAGTCGCAGCTTTCGTGTCTGTTTGCGCACTTGGTATCATCAGCGACACTGGCGAATTGGTGCAAGAATCGGGAAGCTGGTAGATTCGCGTATCATGCTTTGAGTGACTCCTTTCCTGAGCAAAAGCAATTGCCGCGAAAGGGAACCGAACTTAAGAGGAAACAAGTGACGGGCGATTATAAACAAGCAGATGAGCGGAGTGATACCGCAATCGATCCGGTTTGCGCGATGACTGTGTCGCCAAAGACTGCGGCCGGTTCTTTCAAGCACGACGGGCAAACCTATTATTTCTGTAGTAACCACTGTGTCGCGAAGTTTCAAAGCGATCCGGACTCCTTTCTCAATAAACCGGCCGTTCCGGCGGTGCCTCAGCCGATAGCAATCCAGCGGGCTAAAGTCCCCATAAAAGCTGAAGAAAAAAGCGCGTTCACGTGTCCGATGCATCCCGAAGTGCGCCAGGCAAAGCCCGGCTCATGTCCAAAATGCGGCATGGCCCTGGAGCCGGCGACCGTCACGGCTCCAAAGCAAAAGATCGAATACACCTGTCCGATGCATCCCGAAATCGTTCGTGATGGGCCGGGCAGTTGCCCGATCTGCGGCATGGCGCTCGAGCCGCGCACAGTTTCACTAGAGGCCGAAGACAATTCTGAACTGAGGCAGATGTCGCGAAGATTCTGGGTGTGTGTTGCGTTGTCAGTTCCCCTGCTGCTGATCGGCATGAGCGAATTGATTCCCGGCGCGCCGCTCGACAAGTTAATGCCAATGACGATTCGAGGTTGGATCGAACTCGCGCTCGCGACGCCGGTGGTACTTTGGGGCGCCTGGCCTTTCTTTGTGCGCGCCTGGCAGTCGCTGGTCAACCGCTCGCTCAACATGTTCACGCTGATTGGTGTGGGCGTCGGGGTCGCTTATCTCTTCAGCGTGAGTGCGAAACTCTTTCCCGAAATTTTTCCGCAGTCGTTTCGCGATTCAATGGGCAACGTGCCGGTTTACTTTGAAGCCGCGGCCGTGATTACGACGCTGGTGTTGTTGGGCCAGGTGCTCGAGTTGCGCGCGCGCAGTCGCACCGGGACAGCGATTAAGGCTTTGCTCGGTTTGGCGCCGAAGACGGCGCGACGTGTTGGCGCGGATGGTTCGGACGAAGACGTCGCCCTTGAACAAGTCAGCGCCGGCGACAAATTGCGGGTGCGGCCAGGAGAGAAAATTCCCGTCGACGGAGTAATCATTGAAGGCGGCAGTGCGATTGATGAATCAATGATCAGCGGTGAACCTATTCCGGTAGCGAAGCTACCAGGCGACCGGGTAATTGGCGCCACGGTCAATGGTACCGGTTCATTTGTCATGCAAGCCGAGCGTGTCGGAGCCGAAACCCTGCTGGCGCAAATTGTGCAGATGGTTGCGGACGCACAACGCAGCCGTGCGCCCATTCAAAAACTCGCCGACCTCGTCTCGGGGTACTTTGTTCCCACGGTCTTTGCGATTTCTGTTTTGACTTTTGTCGTCTGGAGCTTGTGGGGACCAGAGCCGCGCATGGCCCATGGTCTGGTCAACGCGGTTGCAGTGCTGATCATCGCCTGTCCCTGCGCGCTGGGCCTGGCGACGCCGATGTCGATCATGGTTGCCAGCGGAAAAGGCGCGGAAACCGGCGTTTTATTCAAAAACGCTGAGGCAATCGAGGTGTTGCGGCAGATCGATACCCTGGTCGTCGACAAGACCGGCACGCTGACGGAAGGCAAACCGAAAGTAGTTTCGCTGATCGCCCTTTCCGGTTTCGCTGAGCCAACTTTGCTGCTCTTGGCTGCGAGCGTGGAACGCAGCAGCGAACATCCCCTGGCCTCTGCCATCATTGCTGAAGCAGCCGCGCGCGGAATTGGGCCGGCCGATACAAAAGATTTTGCATCGTTGACTGGCAAGGGAATAAGAGGCGAGGTTGAGGGACGGCAAGTAAGTCTCGGTAACAGTGCGCTGGCGGCGGAACTAGGAATTGACGTTCATGATTTGACGGAACGCGCCGAAGCGTTGCGCGCCGACGGGCAGACTGTCTTGTTCATTGGTGTTGACGGCAAAGCGGCAGGCTTGATCGGCATTGCCGATCCGATCAAAGCGACGAGTATCGATGCAATCAAGCAACTTCACGCGGAACACATTCGCATCGTAATGCTTACCGGCGATAGTGAGACGACTGCGCGAACCGTGGCCGCGAAACTATCCATTGACGATGTGGTCGCCGAAGTCTTGCCAAACCAGAAGGCCGAGGTTGTGAAACGTTTGCAGGCTGAAGGACGCAAGGTGGCGATGGCCGGCGACGGCATCAACGACGCACCGGCATTGGCCCAGGCTGAGGTCGGGATTGCGATGGGCACAGGCACCGACGTGGCGATGGAGAGTGCTGCGGTCACTTTGGTGAAAGGCGACTTGCGCGGCATTGTGCGCGCGATTCGTTTGAGCCGCGCCACCATGAAAAACATCAAACAGAATCTGTTCTTCGCATTTGTTTACAACGCGTTGGGCGTGCCGGTTGCCGCCGGCGTCCTCTATCCCTTTTTTGGCGTGTTGCTGAGCCCGATGCTTGCCGCGGCGGCGATGAGTTTTAGTTCTGTCTCGGTGATTGCGAATGCGCTGCGATTGCGTAACGCTCGGATTTGAATTGTCTGTAGTTGTATCCTAACGCTTTCAAGTGCCAAGGGTGTACTATCACATGCACCCCGCTCAACTAATTAAAGGGAATGTCAGACAGTGCCGCTGCGTTGTCTGCTTCTTGATACATCTTACGAGGAGATTTGAAGCATGAAATATTCGTTACGAGACCGGTTGGTTTGCACGTTTAGCATCTGCTTGTTGTTGGCAATTTCTGCCAACGTGGCGACGGCGAAAAGGCAGTCGAGACTACAGGATGCGACCCGCCATGCGCAGGAAGCGGCCGAGGTTTTTACTGAGATTATGAACGTGCGCGAGCGCGCAATTCCCAAGGAATTGCTCGATAAAGCTGAGGCAATCGCGGTTTTCCCCGATGTGGTGAAAGCGGCGTTTATCTTTGGCGCCAAGGGCGGTCAGGGCCTGATCAGCAGGCGCACAGCCAGGGGTTGGTCCGCGCCGGCGTTCTTTAATATCAGCGGTGGCAGCTTTGGCGCTCAGATAGGAGCCTCGAAGACTGACTATGTGCTGCTGATCATGAATCAGGAAGGCCTGAAAGGCTTGCTCGAAGACAAGTTTGAGCTTGGCGGTGAAGTCGGTATTGCGGCTGGTCCAGTTGGACGCGAAGCGGCAGCGTCAACTAACGCCACGCTCGATGCAGGAATTCTTTCATACTCACGTAGCAAGGGAGCTTTCATCGGTGCTGCACTAAAGGGTGCGGTGATTAGTCCGGACAACCATCTCAACGAAGCGGTCTATGCCAAGAAAGCAAAAGACGTGTTGACCGGACCAGCGATGACGTTAACCCAGATGCCTGCCGGAGTTCGCATCTTTCCGCGCACGCTGGCGCGTTACTCACTACGGTAAAAGCTGTCTTAAGTGGCATAGACTTTAGTCTGTGTGTGGTGGCATAGACTTTAGTCTGTGCCCGTCACGCAAAAGACACCGACTAAAGTCTGTGTTACTAACAACAAAGACTTGACGCTTTGGTTAGCGCGCCATAGAATGCGCGCGTTACCCCAAGGGGTCGTCCTGCTTCATTAGCGCCGCCGCGATTGAATTGAACTGATGCTGCCACGCACTCAACGACAGAAAGACATTCTCGACTACATCACCCGCTTCTCGGAGCGGCATGGTTACGAACCTTCGTACGCTCAGATCGCGCGGCACTTTGGCGTGAAGTCGCGCGCCACGATCGCAAAACACATTGCCGCGCTTGAGCGTCGTGGACTGCTGGCCCGCAAGCATGAAGATGGATCGTTTGCGCTCAACGTCAAAGTTGACGATCCCAATGCGCTTTGTGAAGTGAAACTATTGGGACGGATCGCCGCCGGCGCGCCGCTCGATGTCGTTGAATGTGACGAGACAGTGGCGGTGCCGCGTTTCCTGCTCGGCCGCGTGCGACCCGAACGAGTTTATGCTTTGAAGGTCAAGGGTGATTCGATGATCGACGAGCACATCTGTGACGGCGACATTGCCTTGATCGAAAATCGCACCGACGCGCGCGACGGCGAAATTGTTGTTGCGCTTCTGGTCGAACAGAACCAGGCAACGCTGAAGAGACTGTACCGGCGCGGCGTCAATGTTGAGTTGCATCCTGCTAATTCGCAACTGCAACCGCTCACCTTGCCCGCCAATCAAGTCAGCGTCCAGGGGATCTTCCGCGGTTTACTGCGTCCAACCGCCTAACCGGCAAAAACTCTAAATTTATTTAGGAAAACAAGGCCCTAGGCACTGCCTTTCCCGAGAAACAAGCATCAGCCGCGAACCTTTTTCTGCAAGTGAATGGTGCTATCCGAGGCCTTGCAACGGCATGTTTGACGGCCGCTGCAGCCAGTTGTCCGGGGCGTAGGTGCTGTTGGGGTCGATCAGATGCAATGTGTAGGCGTGCCGCGATTTTGCCGAGCGATTGGCCAGACTCTTATGGGGCAACAGTCCATGAAGCAGGATCAAACTTCCTTTGCTTACTTCCAGCGGAACTAATTTATCTTCAGGCCATGGTTCGGAGTTAAAAGTTTCGAACTGCATTCCTGATACGCCGCGCCGCCAGCGTTGCTTAAGTCCCAGCTTGTGGCCGCCGGGGATGGCCCATAGGCAACCGTTCTCAAGCGTCGCATCTTCCAGCGCAAACCAAAGCCCGAGAATGTTCTGCGGTTCGGTGTAAAGAAAAGTGCTGTCCTGGTGACAACCCACTTCGCCACCGATGCGTGGTTGCTTGAAGATGTACATCGACTGAAGCAAAAGAGGATCGACCAAACCAAGATCCGCTGCTAGTTGCTGCAGTTCCGCTGTGCGCGAGAATTCATTGAAGACCGAATCGAGATCGTGAAGCGCGTGCCCGACCTTGTTAATCGACTGTTTCTTATCTTGCTTGAGTGAGCCGTCCGGCAGAAAAGCATCTTCTTCAAAGAAGAAGTGAATCTTCCCGGCTGACTCAAAAAAGTAGTCGTTGGCTAGCCGGTTCTGTTCGTGAGTGGAAAAGATTGAAGCGACACCGCGCGGATCAAAATCATGGATCAATTTTTCCGCTCGTGCTCGCAAGCCATCGCAGGCTGCTTCTTTCACAAAATCTGCCAGCACAAGAAACCCATCGCGCTCGTAGTCAGACAGTTGTTGGGAAGTCAGTTGCATAGCAGCTCAACTTTGCCGCCCTTAACATTGATACCTATACTGTTGGGGAAGGTTGGATTTTGCTGGAGCCGGCTGCCGGAGTTGAACCGGCGACCTTCTAATTACGAATCAGACGCTCTACCAACTGAGCTAAGCCGGCTGCTGATTGCTTCGCGTGATGGCATTTTGCAAAGCGAGTTGCACTATACGAATGCGCGCTTTTGAGTGTCAAGCAGACTAATAACAAACGAGAGGACATAAGCAATATGGGCAGAGAGCAGATGAGAAACCTTGACGTTGCCAAGGTTGGCGCCGGCAACACGGTAAACGAATTTGAATATCAAAAACTTCAGGGCGAGATAACCGAGCAGGAGCATGCTGGCCAACAAGGACGCAGTGGCAAACGATTGACGCAGGCCGAACGGGTGGCGCAAGTGACGGAGGCCGCTCATAAGAAGGTCGAGAAAAAGCGCAAGAAAGAAGCGGCAAAGGCTGCGCCAACGAAACGCTCTCCTAAGAAGAAGTAATTAGTGAGACTGCGGCTGTCTTAGTTGCAAATGAAAAAAATAAACGTCATCGGCGGTGGATTCGCAGGTGTCGAGGCCGCCTGGCAAGCGGCCCGCGCCGGAGCGCAGGTGCGTTTGTTTGAAATGCGGCCGGTGCAGCAAACGCCGGCACATCGCACCGACAAGCTCGCGGAAATTGTTTGTTCAAATTCGCTGAAATCTGACGAACCAGGTTCGGCTCCTTATTTACTAAAGGAGGAGCTGCGTCGCGCCGGCTCGCTCGTAATGGAATGCGCAGCCGCCACGAAAGTCCCTGCCGGCGCCGCGCTGGCCGTCGATCGGCACAAGTTTGCAGAACTGATAACCGAGAAAATTGAAAGCAATCCGAACATCGAGTTGGTTCGGGAAGAAGCGAAGGAGATTCGCGCAGATGAAATAACGATCATTGCGACCGGGCCGCTATCGTCTGACGCCTTGACCGCCGAGATAATGAAGATCACGGGCAGCGATCAGCTCTACTTTTACGATGCGATTGCACCGATTGTAGCGGCCGATTCGGTGGATCGCTCAATCGCATTTCTCGCAGCGCGTTATGGTAAAGGCGGCGATGACTATCTCAATTGTCCCTTTAATGAGGAGCAGTACGCCACTTTTTATGACGCCCTGATCCATGCGCAGAGCGTTCCGCTGCAGCGGTTTGAAGACACGCGCTGGTTTGAGGCTTGTCTGCCGATTGAAGAGTTAGCTCGCCGGGGAGTCGACACGCCGCGCTTTGGTCCGATGAAGCCCGTCGGTTTGGTGGATCCGCGCACTGGCCGCGAGCCTTATGCGGCGGTGCAATTACGGCAGGAAAATTTAATGGCTGATGCGTACAGCCTGGTTGGCTTTCAGAATCATCTACGTTACGGCGAACAGGCGCGCGTGTTGCGATTGATTCCGGGAATGGAGCGGGCGGAGTTTCTTCAGTTTGGCCAGATTCATCGCAATACCTACATTTGCTCGCCGCGGGTGCTGGCCGCGACCATGCAAATGCGCGAACGCCCCAACATATTTTTTGCCGGGCAGATTACCGGCGTTGAAGGATATGTCGAGTCAGTCGCGATGGGTTGGCTGGCGGGAATAAATGCGGCGCGGCTGGCAGCGGGCGAACATTTGGTGGAAGCTCCGCGTTTAAGTGCCATGGGCGCGCTGGCGCGTTATGTTTCGCGAGCAGAAACGAAAAACTTCCAGCCAGTTAACATCACTTTCGCTTTACTCGAGCCGCTGGCCGAGGAGCAGCGAAGGCGTATTAAGCGCAAACGCGATCGCCACGAACTACAAGTAAATCTGGCTTTGAAAGAATGGGACGCTTGGCTGCAGCAAAATCAGAATCGAGAACCGGCGTTGCAAGCTTCCGTCTGAGGAGGCGTCCGTCGCGATGCGTCAGCGTTCTTTCAAGCGCGTGTCTGCTGTTTTGTTTTAGTGGACTAAGCGCAACTGCGCAATCAGGCCGGCTAAAAAAACCAACTCCAAAGTCTGCTACGAAAAAACCGCAAACATCGGCCGGCCCGGTGGTCCAGCCTTCACCAGCCGCAAGTCCCGGCAAGACCGCACCCTCAGCCGCTGGCGATGCGAACGGTGAAATTGATTCCACAGACATTGTGCGGGTCAGTTCGAATCTCGTGCCCATCCCTGTTTCGGTATTTGACGCTCGCGGCATCGCGCTGACCGGATTGCGGCTGGAGGACTTTGAATTACGAGTCGACGGACAGTTGCGGAATATCACAGACCTGACGCGCACCGAAACAAACGTACGCATGGCGATGCTGTTTGACAACAGCGGCAGCATCGATTTCGCGCGCGAGTTTGAAAAGCAAGCAGCAAAACATTTCTTTCGCAAAGTCATGCGGCCGGTAGATGAAGCCGCAATCTTTTCGATCGGTTCCGATAACTACCTGGCCCAGCCGTTGACGAAAGATGTTTCCTTGCTCGAGCGGACCATCGAGAGCTTCGGCAGGCCCGAAGGCTCCACCTCACTTTTCGATGCCATCATCGAAGCCGCAGCCTATCTGCGTCCCTACAGCGGACGGCGCGTGCTGGTAATCGTTTCGGATGGCGTTGAGACTACGAGCAGAAATGATTTCGAGACTACGATGCGGCAGGTGCTCGCGGACGACTGCCAGATCTTCATCGTGCAAACCGGGCTGTACGAAGGTGCGAACCTGCGTGCCCTGGCGGCCGAGCGACGCATGGAACAACTGTCTGGTCAGACAGGCGGCGCAGTTTACGTTCCCAAAACGACAGATGACCTGGACGCAGCTTTTCAACAAATCGCCGCAGACCTGGCCCAGCAGTATGTACTTAGTTTCTACCCCGGCGAAGAACGGCGCGACGGCCGTTTCCATTTGATCGATCTTCGAGTGAAGGCGAGAAAAGACGTGCGGGTTCGCGCGCGCAAGGGCTATTATTCGCCGAAGCCGTCAAATGTTGCCGCAAACGAGTCGTTATTAAGGTAACAAGCAGAAATATTGGACAGGATTAACAAGATTCATAGGATTCGATAAAGGTGTTTATTCCATCCCGTTAATTCTGTAAATCCTGGCAAAGGTCTATGGAACAACTGCTGACACAGTTTCTCGAGCACCTGCGTTACGAACGCAACGTCAGCGAGCACACCCTACGCAATTACCAGAGCGACCTGGAACAGTTTCTCGATTATCTTGCTCCCGCGCATCCGAAAACGGGGAAGAGAAGTACGCCCGCTTTGGCTGCAATAGATCACATCACCATTCGCGAATGGCTGTCCACGCTTCACACCGCACAAAAGAAGAAGGCGTCAATCGCACGCAAGCTGGCCGCGTTGCGCACGTTTTTCCAATTCCTGGTGCGCGAAGGTGTGCTGGAAATGAATCCCGCGAAACTTGTCGCCACGCCACGCCTGGAAAAGAAGCTGCCGGTACACCTCTCGATTGAAGAAGCAATCAGGTTTATTGAAACACCGGACGTTACTACCGGTCTCGGTAAAAGGGATCGGGCCATGCTGGAATTGATGTATGCGACCGGCGTGCGCGTGGCGGAGTTGACGAAGATGAATCTCGGCCACATCGATTTCAAGAACAAATTAATTCGTGTGACGGGCAAGCGACGCAAGGAGCGCATCGTGCCGTTTGGTGAGCCGGCCCTCGATGCGTTGCGCACTTATCTGGACGTTCGCGACAAGTTTTTGGACGCGGCCCCGATTTCCGAACGCGAACCGGAAGCGCTTTTTCTAAATTACCAGGGAACCAGAATTACGACGCGGTCGGTAGGACGAATGGTTGAGAAATATATAGGTATCTGCGCCGGCCGTTATGAAATCAGTCCGCACGCGCTGCGTCACTCTTTTGCCACCCACTTGCTGGATAGCGGCGCGGACCTGCGCGATATCCAGGAGCTGCTGGGACACGCGCGCCTCTCAACGACGCAAATCTACACTCACGTCTCAATGGAAAAACTGATTCAGGTTTACGACAAGGCACATCCAAAGGCGTGAAGGCAGTGAAAAGTGAAGCGTGAAAAGGCGGCGAGGATTTCTTTACTTGCTCTCTTTTCACTCTTTACTTTTCACTTTTCACTACAAAGTTGAGTGCTCGTCTTCGCCGTTAGCGGCTTCAATGATCGCCTGGCAGGCGGCGTCATAGCGGGCGGTAGGCAAGGCTTCCAAACGGCGCTCGTCGATTACCTTCCCACAACGAGCGCACTGGCCATAAGAACCTTCTTCAATTCGCAACAGTGCTTGATCGATGTCAGCAATCATTTGCGATTCGCGTTCTCCCAAACGCAGCGCCATCTCCTTGTTCACATCCATCAACGACATGTCGACGGTGTCTTTTACGCCGTCATCAGATAGTTCGATCGCCGCGGCCTGATCGTCGCGCACATGTTCCGTGTGCTGTTGCAGTTCGGCGAGCAGAATGGTTTTGAAGCGCGCTAGTTTCTCAGGCTGCATTAGTTCCCCTTGTTTGCTTTCTTCTGTTTTTAGGAGCTCCGGATTATAGCGCAATGACTTTGTTTATCGTAATGCGCACCTTGCTCACCGATGAATCGATTCTTTCGCACTATCAGCCAGCCCCCGAATCGTTTGTGAATCTTGAGTTCTCACCATCTGGAGTTAACAACAAAAATTCAACCCGTACAAATACTCTTCCAATTGGACGTTGGAGGCGAGGTTCTCGCCGGTAACGTTCAGGAGACTAGCCCCGAACGACTCCCCGACAACGACCGTACCTTCATCAGGGAACTGCGCCCGAACAGAACCCGGCAACAGATCTTGACAATTTCAATGTTCCGGTAGAAAATGAAAACGATTTTCAATTTCATCAAGCGGTGTTTTTTGAAGGCCAATCCCACATGTGCATTACGATTATTTCCAGAATTATTTGTTGCTTCAGTATCTTAATTGTCGCTGGCTTGATGCCGGCGGTGACTATCGCGCAAGCCGTCAAACAAGCGGGTACCGCAACGATTCACGTAACTGTTGTGCTCGAACCCTCAGGAGTAAGGGCGCGCAACGCCGTAATTACAATCGCCGAGCTGAAGCGATCCGGGTTGACCGATGAGCGCGGCGGCGTTGTGTTCAATGATATTCCTTTTGGTAAGTATCAAATCATCGCTCATTTGGATCGCGTGCCTGATGTCGTCAATACCGTAGAGGTGACGAGCGCCGCCCAAACCGTTAATTTCAGCTTAACTCTGGCGCCGGTGAGCGAACAGGTAACCATCACCGCAACGGGTTCGGCAGAAGCCGTGAATTCCTCGTACCAATCAGTGACGTCAGTGGGCGCTTTGGAGCTGGCGCAAAAGAATCCCGCCTCCATTGGCGAGGCACTTGAGTATCAGTTGGGCGTAGCCAAGCGCAGTTTTGGTCCCGGCTCCGGCCGTCCGGTCATTCGTGGCTTCGATGGTGATCGAGTGTTGGTCCTTCAGAATGGTTTGCGCGTGGGCGGCATTGCCTCGCAATCGGGCGATGAAGTTGAACCAATCGATGTGTTGTCGCTCGACCGCGTCGAAATTGTCAAGGGTCCGGCAACGTTACTCTATGGCAGCAATGCAATTGGTGGTGTGGTCAACGGCATTTCTACAAATGACGCTTACCAGGAAGGGCTGTCAGGCTATCTGACAACCTTCGGAAGCACGAATAACTGGCAAGCGGGTGGTAGCGCCGGGTTCAAATACGGATTCAGAAACATCTTAATTTTCGGCAACGGCGGAATGCAAAAGGCGAATAACTATCGCACGCCGCTTGGCGAGGTCTTAAATTCCTACTCGCGAAGCGGTAACGCCAGTGGTGGCGTCGGTTGGTTTGCTCGCAAGGGATGGCTGTCGTTTAGTTACGCGTACGATCGCCGCCGCTATGGGATTCCGGTTTCGGCGGGTGAAATTGATTTTGAGTATCTAAGAATGCGCCGCCACAGCTATGAGGCGAAGGGCGGTTTTCGCGAGCGGGAAGGCATCATTGAAGGTGGCGACTTTGCCGTCAGCTACAACGCTTATTTGAATCGCGAGTTCGAGTTTGAATCAGATGAGAACGTCACTGAACTCGATTCGCTCGCAACTAATAAGAACTTAAATTACCGCGCTAATTTTCAGCACCGCCGGCTTGGGAGAGTATCAGGCACCTTGGGCGTCTCAGGCTTTACACGGGACTACGAATCGGTTGGGAAGGAAGCGCCTGCGCCGCACACCAGGCAACGGTCTTTTGCTGTTTATGGTTTAGAACGAGTCGATTTTGAACGCGTCGGGTTTCAGCTCGGCGGGCGCGTCGAGCAAAATGGCTACAGTCCTCAAGGGAATTTTCGCAAGCGCAACTTCCTCGGATTCTCCGGCAGCGCGGGTATGCGCCTGGCGCTATGGAACGGCGCCTCGTTTGTGGCGAATTACCAGCACTCGTTTCGGGCACCGGCGCTCGAAGAACTTTATAACAATGGCCCGCATCCGGGGCTGCTTGTATTTGACATAGGCAATCCGAATCTAAAGGCCGAACAAGGCGATGGCATTGATTTTTCGCTACGCCACACCAGCGCCCGCCTGCGATTGGAAAGCAGTATTTACTACTACAACTTTAGCAACTTTGTTTTCACTTCCTTCACCGGTGCAACTGATCCGGCGTCACATCTGCCGATTGTGGATTACGCACAAAGCAGCAGCCGGTACGTCGGCGCAGAAGCAAGTCTGGAAGCCCGTATTGTTAACCGCGTCTGGTTAAACGCCAGGGCCGATTACGTGCGCGCGGATCTCGTTAAACTCGACAGGCCTCTGCCCCGCATTCCGCCGCTTCGAAGCACGTTGGGTATTGAATGGCGTTGGCAGGCCTTTAGTGTTCGACCTGAATTGGTTTTGGCTCGGGGGCAAAACCGGGTATTCGACAATGAGTCGCCCACCGCAGGCTACGCATTGGCTAATCTCAATGCTTCCTACACAATTATGAAATCACGAACTGCTCACATCATTACTCTCAGCGGCTACAACTTGACGGACCGGCTGTATCGCAATCACTTGTCATTCATTAAAGATATTGCACCCGAGATTGGCCGCAACTTGAGACTAAACTACGCGTTGAGATTCTAAAGGGAACCAATGAGTGGGATTTAGCGCGCGTCTTGGTTGCAAATGAGTTCGGCCGCGAGTAGCGGGATGGTCAGTTCGTGATGGCCGGTAATCGAATAGCCTTCTCCGGCGCCCGCAGCCGTGGGGCGGCGCACGACGTTCGTCAAAGGTCGATACGATTGAATGAAGTCAAAGTTGGCGGTGGTAATGTCGTTCAGCTCGTGACCGAGATTGCGCACCAGGGTAACGCACTTGAGAAAAACTTCCGGCAGCACGACTGCGGATCCAATGTATAAGTAAACGCCGCCGCCGTTCATCCGCCGCACGAGTTCCGCAAGCAAACGAAAGTCGGTATGCGTCGTGGCGCCGAGCGCAGCCCCGTCAGCTTGAGGATGAAAGTGTGCAATGTCGCCACCGATTGTGACATGCGCTGTGAAGGGAGTTTTCGAATCGTAAGCTGCGCACAGCAGAGAATGGTTTGCATGCTTCGGGGCTTTACCAATAAGCGCCCGACCCATCGCTTCACCCAACCCGATCTGGTCCCGCGCGCCTTCTTTTGCCGCCTGGTTCAACAGCTTTCCGGTTTCCTCAGCGCCACCAAATGCGCCTTTGCCGAGCGTCGCGTCAACGTCTTCCGAAGTCGATCCGACCAGCGCGATTTCCGCGTCATGGACCAGCACCGAACCGTTGGCGGCGATCGCCGTTACGAACCCGCGCTTCATTAGGTCGATGATGACTGGCGCCAGGCCGGTTTTGATCACATGACCGCCAATGCCCCAGATGATTGGTTTTTGTAACTCCCGCGCGCGCTGAATTTGCCCGGCAAGTTTTCGGAGGCTCTGAACGGCGAGAATGTTTGGCAGGCTGGCGAGAAAATCTTTCAACGATGAATCTGCAGCAATAGGTTTCGCAAAGTCGTCCAATGAAACTTTGCTGGGACGGGAGGCGAGCGGATAAGTCTGAACCTTATCCAGCTCCAACGGTCGCAGGTTATCTTCGTAGATTGACATCTCTGTCAGCGAAAGTTGCGCGAAATAAAATCGCGGCGGAGTATATCACGCGATCTTCTTCTCATCGCGGCGCCCATTGCCGTTGCCGTTTTTCACGAGTCGACCATTCAGCAGCGGCCGTAGTGCCTGGCCGGTGTGCGAACGACGCGAGCGGGCAACGTCTTCGGGCGTGCCGGCGACGACAACGCGACCGCCATGTTCGCCGCCTTCTGGTCCAAGATCAATGATGTAGTCCGCCGACTTAATAACGTCGAGATTGTGTTCGATGACGATAATGGTGTTGCCCAGGGACACGAGGCGCTGCAATACGTCAAGCAGTTTATGCACATCCGCAAAATGCAGGCCGGTGGTTGGCTCATCCAACATGTAGACCGTTCTTCCGGTCGCGCGTTTTGAAAGTTCCTTCGCTAACTTGATGCGCTGCGCTTCACCGCCCGACAGAGTGGTTGCCGATTGGCCCAGCTTCAAATATCCCAAACCAACGTCGAGCAACGTTTGTAACTTCTGTTGAATCTGCGGCACGTTTTCCAAAATCGGCAACGCTTCTTCAACCGTCGTGTCCAGCAGTTCGGCAATCGACTTTCCTTTGTATTTAACTGAAAGCGTTTCGCGGTTATAGCGAGCGCCGCGACAAACATCGCAAAGCACGTAGACGTCCGGCAGGAAATTCATCTCGATGCGCTTCATGCCGTCGCCTTCGCAGGCTTCGCAGCGGCCGCCTTTCACATTAAAAGAGAACCGTCCAGCCTTGTAACCACGCTCGCGTGATTCGGGCAGCATCGCGTAGAGTTCGCGCAGCGGTGTGAACAATCCCGTATAAGTTGCCGGATTTGACCGCGGCGTGCGACCGATAGGTGACTGATCGATTTCGATCACTTTGTCGATGTGCTCGAGACCCTCGATTGAGGCGCACGTTCCCACCTCAGCCAGCGAGCCATAAAGATGGCGCGCCAGGGCGGGATACAGAATGTCGCCAATCAAGGTGGATTTTCCCGAACCGGAAACGCCGGTAATAACTGTCAATAAGCCGAGCGGGAACGAGACGTCGATGTCTTTCAAGTTATTAGCGCGCGCTTCGTGAACCGTCAGATATTTTCCGTTTGCCGCACGCCTATGCGTCGGCACTTCGATTTTTTGCGCGCCGCGAATATAGAGGCCAGTGATTGAACGCGGATTGTTGGCGACGTCATCTGCAGTTCCGAAAGCAACTAATTCGCCGCCATGCGCGCCGGCACCTGGTCCAAGATCAACTACATAGTCAGCGCGCCGAATGGTTTCTTCATCGTGCTCAACCACCAGCACGGTGTTTCCCAAATCGCGCAACGCCGTCAGTGTGTCAAGAAGTTTTTGGTTATCCCGCGGATGAAGGCCGATCGATGGTTCGTCAAGCACGTAAAGGACGCCACGAAGCTGTGAACCTATTTGAGTGGCGAGACGGATGCGCTGGCCTTCACCGCCCGACAAGGTCGCGGAAGAACGATCCAGAGTTAGGTATCCAAGCCCAACCGTCTCCAAAAAACGCAGGCGGTCTTTGATTTCGCGCAAAATTTGTCCGGCGATTTGTTCTTCGCGCGAGTTAAGTTTGATTGCTTCGAAGGCAGGCACAGCATCTTCGATTGGCAGCGCTGTGTACTCGGAGATGCCGCGCCCGCCGAGTCGGACCGATAGTGAATCAGATCTTAATCGCCTGCCTTTGCAATCGGGACAGGTTACGGGTGACACCAGTTCTTCAAGCGCCGCGGTTACTTTTTCCGAAGCGGCTTCGTTTAGCCGATCGTGAAGCCAGTGCACCGCGCCTTTCCAGGGATTCTGATAAGAATAAAGTCCCTGGCGGAAAGTTAACTCGCCGGCGACACCACGCAAAAACCCATCGGTAACTTCCTTCGGCAACTCGGCGAATGATTTCCTGAGGTCAGCACCGAAATGTTTGGCAACGGCGGCGAGCGCGCTCTTCAAATATGCCGAGCCCTGCCGATCTGCCTGGCCCATGAAGGTGAGTTTGTCAGCCGCGACGTTAGCGTCGGAAATTAACTTGGCGGCAGCGACTTCAAGCACGGTGCCCAGTCCGTGACAACGTTTGCAGGCGCCGTACGCTGAGTTGAACGAGAACGAACGCGGCTCGAGCGGCGGCACGTTGATGCCACAGATCACGCAGGCCATCTTTTCCGAATAGAGTTTTTCTTCGCCGTCGACTACTGAAACCAGCACCGCACCGCCCGTTAACTTAAGTGCTGTCCGCACGGATTCCGTAAGACGCTCATTGATGCCGGGCTTTATTAGAAGGCGATCGACAACAGCTTCAATTGAATGATTGCGGCGCTTATCAAGCTTGATCTCTTCATCCAGCGATAACAGCTCGCCATCGACGCGCGCGCGCAGGAAACCGTCCTTCGCGAGTTTTTCGAGTTCTTTCTTGAACTCACCTTTTCGTCCCCGCACTATCGGCGCGAGAATCATCACGCGTTCGCCTTCAGTAAGACCAAGCACGTTCTGCACGATCTGTTCGACACTCTGGCGCGTAATTGCGGCGCCGCACTTGTGACAGTGCGGCAGGCCGATCGAAGAAAACAGCAAGCGCATGTAGTCGTAAATCTCGGTAACGGTGCCGACGGTTGAACGCGGACTGCGCGAGACGGTCTTTTGTTCGATGGAAATCGCGGGGGAAAGCCCATCGACGGAATCGACGTCGGGCTTTTCCAGTTGATCAAGAAATTGGCGCGCGTAGGCAGACAACGATTCAACGTAACGGCGCTGTCCCTCGGCATAAATAGTGTCGAATGCGAGCGAAGACTTGCCTGAGCCGGACAGCCCTGTAATTACTGTGAAGCGGTCGCGGGGTATTTCTACGTTAATGTTTTTGAGGTTGTGCTGGCGGGCGCCTCGGACTGTGATTAGGTCGATTGCCATGGAACGAATTACTAGTCAGGACGCCACAGACGAGAATATCGACAAGTAGCGAATCATGAAGTTTAGCCCAGCAAAAGTTGAACGGCAAGTCGGCAGTCCATACGTCTTGACAGTCTTTTTGTGTGCACCCTACACTGCAGGAAATCGCCATCCGAAGTTTTTGCCGGCCGCCCGCAAGGCTATACACTGTGAACCTGCCAAATGCCCTGACGCTCCTGCGCATCTTTATCGTTCCCCTTCTCGTAGTCGTTTTGTTGACGCCGTTTTCGGAAAGCTTTGGAGTTCCGCGTCATATCTTTGGCGTGGTCCTTTTTCTCGGCGCGGCGTTGACAGATTATTTGGACGGACACTTCGCCCGCAGCCGCAAGCAGGTCACGCGCCTGGGCCAGTTACTCGATCCGATTGCCGACAAGTTATTGATCTCCGCCGCGCTGATTTCGCTGGTTGAAAATCAGTTGGCTCCGGCTTGGGCCGTCGTGATCATTATTGGTCGAGAGTTTGCTGTCACCGGCTTGCGTTCAATTGCAGCGGCGGATGGGTTGGTGATCGCCGCTTCGAAGATGGGGAAGTTTAAGATGCTGCTGCAGGTGCTGACAGTCGCCTTGTTGATTGTTGCGAGCGTTGCCGGGAAACCGCCAGTAGCTAATTTCGGCAAGCCCTTTCCAGCGATCAAGTTTTGGTCTGTGCCCGAATTGCAAACTGCCTGGCAGCACCTGTTTGCCGTCGGAGTTGTTACCGGAAACGATTGGCAAGTGCTGCTCTACACTGCCGGGCGAGCGTTGCTTTGGTTGGTGGTCATCTCGGCGTGTCTTTCTATGTACGGTTACTTCCGCTCGTTTTACCGGGCCGTCATCTCGCGTCCACAGGTCACCCGAACATCGGGCCAGGACTAGAGCAATATTCCGGTAGTAGCGAAACTTCCTCCCAAGTGTCGTCGTTTTCAAAGCTGACACGCGCGAGTTTTGCAACCGCGCAATTCATTCTTTTCCTCTCATAAGTGTTAGGATATCTGCAATCCTGAGTGCGACTTGCGTTTTCCTATGCGGGTTGTTAGTATCCGCATTTTGTCGGAATGCGCTATTTGTACTCTATAGCGGGCCGGCGTAGCTCAGTTGGTAGAGCATCTGATTTGTAATCAGAGGGTCGGGGGTTCAAGTCCCTTCGCCGGCTCCACTAAGCACTTGACAG
>JANMKA010000126.1:0-2847 GCA_031371765.1 Blastocatellia bacterium | reverse complement strand
ATTCAAGCAGCGAACAAATGAAGGTCGCTAACATGTCGAGTGCCTCGAGCGTCGCGAGCTAAGACTGCGTCGCAATTGAAAGTTTGTCAGGCGCTTCGCCCGTAAGAACGGCGAGGCGCCTTTTGTTTTCACTTTGAGATCAGGTTAGCGAGGCAGTTTGAGTCAGAGGCCTTGCAGGCAATGAAGTCAGTACCGTCCGCGGTAGCGGATGGATTCTTCCAATTGCCCATAAGCAATCAATGCAGCCACCCGCTACCGCGGACGGTACTGACCTCATGACACTCAGTCGCCTCAAATCAACCTGCATCAGTTCTTAAGTCGGACGGCTTGACATTGCTACACTCTCTCGCTGATACATAGAAAGCAATCCCCCAATTCAGAGAAACCGTCCCCCGAAACCGACAATGAATCCCTTCTTCTTTTGCCACAGTTTCCGCGCGCGTTGGTGGTCAATTTCATTGTTGACTATAAGCGTGTTGCTGCTCGTTTCACCTAACGCGTTTGCGCAAAGACGCCAGCAAATACTGCACAATCCCACTTCCGGCGATCCGGTGCCCAAGCTTTTATTGCTGCGTATTGTTCGTGCGGAAGACGAGCGGCGCTGGGACGAGGATCTGCGCAGCTTGTTCCGTGCTCGCAACGCGAATGTGCGGAGTCGCGCCGCGCTCGCCGCCGGAAGAATTGGCAACGAAGCTGCAGTTAGTGACCTGGCTGAACTCCTGCGTCACGATGACGAATGGAATGTGCGCGCGATGGCGGCGTTTGCGCTTGGCGAAATTGAATCACCGTTAGCAGCCGACGCGCTGCTGGCGGCATTGGTTGAAGACGTTCCCCCGGTGCGCCCGCGGGCACTCGAAGCGTTGGGGAAAATCACTGCTGCCTTGCCAAAGGAACAGGAAGCCCGTGCTAAGGAACTGAGTGCGGCACTTCTTGATCAGCTAAGTCACATAGCGCACCGTCGCGCGGCGCCAGATCGTTTGACGATGCTACTCGGTATCACTGCGGTCTTGCGCTCTAAACCGGCAAACGCTGGCCCACTCCTCGCTGAGTTCCTCACTTTATCTGACCCCCGCCTTCGCGCTGACGCAGCTAATGCATTGGCACGTCTGAAACTGAAGGATGGCAACGAACAACTACGAAAACTTTTGACGAACGATCCCGATCCGATCGTGCGCGCGAATGCGGCGCGTGTGCTGGGCGCTACGGAGGATAGTGCTTCTCTTGAGTCTCTCGTCGACAGGTCAAATAACGATAAGGACGCGCGCGTTCGCGTTAGTTCAATTCGTGCGCTTGCATCTCTGAAAGACTTGCGCTCGGCAGACCCCTTACTACGCCGAGGTGCTCTGCTTAGTAAAATCGATTTCACAACGGACGGGAGCAATGCCAACGAAGTGTTGGAAATCGCAACCGCGTTGGGGCGAATTTGGCAGGGTAGCGTAAACAGCAAAGTGCTCGATTGGTTACACACGGCGCGCGATCGGTTTGGTGAAGCCGCGCCCGAAATTGACATCGCGCTGGCGCGTGTCTCGCCAAATGCTTACCTCGATGAGTTTGGCTATGGCCGACCTGGCAAGACAAAAGTGCAGACAACTATGCTGCTGAATTGGCGGGCTGCTTCGAGTATCGCCCAGGGGCTGGGCGAAATCGGGACCCGTGCAGCAGCGGGAAAAGATTCGAAGTTGCTCACCGATCGCGCTGCAGAACTCCTGCGCGAGATGCTCGACTATCGCAACTCCGGCCTGCACATTTACACGCTCGTCGCCGTTCATTCTGAATATGCAGTTCCCGATGTGCTGCGCGCGTTTGCGGCATTCAAGCCGAAAGATCTCGCCGAGGTTTTGCGCAATCATCTAAAAGAGTCGGACGTCGTCATTCGCGGCACTGCTGCCGATTTGTTGGGTGAACTTCCACCGGACGAAACAAACGAGCGCGCATTAATTGACGCTTTACCGGTAGCGCTGGCCGATAAGCAACTAGATGACGCGGCCCTTTCAATTCTTGACGCGCTGGCGAAACAGAAAACCGCAAAAGCCAACGAAGCGATCAAGACTGCGCTTGATTCAAATGACCATCTCATCAGGCGTCGCGCGGTTGCGCTGCTAAAGGCGAACGGCGTTGGCGACTTCTCAGCGCGCATCGGCACTGTCAAGACCAGCAACACCGCAGCGGACTATGAACGCGCCATCGCGCGCAGCGGCAAAGAAGTGCGCGCGACTGTTAGAACAACGAAAGGTTCGTTCACGATCGAGTTTCTTCCGGAAGACGCGCCGCTGACTGTCGATAATTTCGTTCAGCTTGCCAGGCGAAACTACTTTAACGGCTTTAGCGTTCATCGCGTCGTCCCCAACTTCGTTATCCAGGACGGCGATCCGCGCGGCGACGGCAACGGTGGTCCAGGCTATCAGATTCGTTGCGAGATAAATGAAGCGCCTTACGAACGTGGCGCGGTTGGCATGGCGCTTTCCGGAAAAGATACCGGCGGCTCGCAGTGGTTTGTGACGCATTCGCCGCAACCGCATCTCGACGGCGGCTACACCGTTTTCGGAAATGTTATTTCCGGCATGGATGTCGTCGATAACATCATGCGTGGCGACGTGATTCGCTCGATTGCCATCACTGAAAGAAAGATCCCGGCGAATCGTAGGTGAAGTGGCACAGAGTTTAGGCTGTGTCGGCAGCAAAGGAACGGATTAGAGGCCATGACATTATTAACTTTAGCAGCACCTACTTTAGGAACCTCTGATTAAGTAGAGTGAATAGGATCAGCACTTAGTCTTCGACGCGTAGCGTCAGCACGAATTTAGCCCGGCCTTTCAAGGCCGGGAAAAGCCAGAAAAGTATTCGCGT
>JANMKA010000043.1:0-24850 GCA_031371765.1 Blastocatellia bacterium | reverse complement strand
ATTTGCCGTTATGAATTGCCGAATGCGGCTGGCGTCGACCGCAACTTGGTATTCGAAAATCACCGCACCCACCCGCTACCGCAGGCGGTACTGACCTTATGGCGCGGCTTCTAATTCCGCAGCGAATGAATCGGCGCCGGTATGCGTCCGCCACGACGAATAAAATCAGCCGAGGAAAAAGCGTTCACGGCCATGATGGGCGCGCTGCCCAGCAAGCCGCCAAACTCAACCATCTCGCCTACTTCTTTCCCCGGAACCGGAATGATGCGCACCGCAGTTGTTTTGTTATTCATCACGCCAATCGCCATTTCGTCCGCGATGATTGCCGAAATCGTTTCCGCTGAGGTCGAACCGGGCACTGCAACCATGTCGATCCCAACTGAGCAGACGCTAGTCCATGCTTCGAGTTTGTCCAGCGATAGCGCGCCAAGTTGTGCAGCTTCGATCATGCCGGCGTCTTCAGAAACAGGAATGAAAGCGCCACTCATGCCGCCGACCGAACCACTGGCCATCGCACCGCCTTTTTTTACCGCGTCGGTCAGTAGCGCCAGCGCGGCTGTGGTGCCATGCGTGCCCGCTCGTTCAAAACCCATCGCTTCGATAATGTTGGCGACTGAATCTCCCGGCACCGGCGTCGGCGCCAGCGACAAATCAATTATGCCGAACGGAATTCCCAGGCGGCGTGCGGCTTCCCGGCCCACCAATTCGCCCGCGCGCGAAAGTTTGAATGAAAGTTTTTTGATGATTTCAGCAATGTCCTGCAGCGGCATATCGCGCGCCGCACGACTAACTGCGTAGTTAACAACGCCCGGCCCAGACACGCCGACATTGATCACCGCTTCCGGTTCGCCAACGCCATGAAAAGCGCCCGCCATGAAAGGGTTGTCTTCAACCGAATTGGCGAAGCAGACAAACTTTGCGCAAGCGATGCCGCCCTGGTCCCCAGTGCGTTCCGCGGCTTCCTTAATGATGATGCCAACCTGCCGCACTGCGTCCATGTTGATCCCGGCGCGCGTCGTGGCAACGTTAACCGAAGAACACAAACGCTCAGTTGTGGACAAGGCTTCGGGAATTGAGTTTAGAAACTCGCGTTCCGAGTCAGTGGCTCCCTTATGGACCAGCGCGGAGTAACCACCGATGAAATCAACGCCCACCGCTTTGGCTGCTTCGTCGATCGCACGCGCGAGTTTTATCGGATCGCCGCTAGCGCCTTCAGTAATCATCGAAACCGGTGTGATGGCAATTCGTTTGTTGGCGACTCGAATGCCAAACTCGTCGCCGATTTGATCGACGGTTTGGACCAGGTTGTCGGCAAAGCGATGAATTTTTTCCGAGACCCGTTCGGAGGTGCGCTCAATTGTTTCTGAGACGCAGTCGCGCAAACTAAGACCGAGCGTTACGGTGCGCACGTCGAGATGCTCCATCTCGGTCATCGCCACCGTCTGTAGAATTTCCGCTTGCGAGTATTCCATTGAATAGTTTCGAGTTTCGAGTTTCTAGTTTCTAGTTTCGAGTTAAGAGAAGTGGCATAGACCTTAGTCTGTGGTGGCTGAGGAGCCCCCGCCTAAAGTCCGTGGCACTCTCGTGCGTGAACTCGAAACTCCCTTACGTAATCACCTTGCTTAAGAAGAGAATCACCAGGAACAAAATAAACAGCACGACTGCGACCAGGACGAAACGCAGGCTGGCATCATAAGTCGCTTCGTCAATTACTACATTCGAAGCGTCGCGCAGCTTCTGTACTCGCTGGGCCACATTGCCTTCAACGTCGCGAGCGACGTGCGTAGCTTTTTGAATTCCGGCTCCCATTTTTCCCAACGCCTGTTGGCCAATGGCCGGTTTGCGACTCTTTACCGGCGTCGACGCGGCCGGCGCGGCTCTAACTGGCAAATCTTCAACTGCGGCCGGTGGGATTAATTCATCGGTGTTATTTTGTTGTGATTTCGCTGGGGCTGACTCGACGATCGTCGCGTTAAAGTCGCGATGCAACTGCGTCAGGTCCTTGCCACATTGTGGACAAAAGAACGCTTCTTCGCGAATGGCAATGCCACACCAGGGACAACGTCGGGCGATTAGCGGGTCACTCATATGAATTTCGGATTGCGGAATTCGGATTTCGGATTTGCACTTCTGAATTCAGTTTCTTAATTAGCAGTTTGACAGTTAGCTCCCGTTGCTTTGTTCGGAAATCCGAATTTCGAAATCCGCAATCCGAAATTCAAATCCGGTGCATGGCGTTGAAGAGATCTTCGCGTTGCGCGTAGATGCGCACGCCGAGTTGCTCGCCCTCGCGCCGCAAGCGTTCCTTAAGCTCGGCCGCACTCTCGCGCGCTCTCGCCGTGTTGGCAATGATCACCATCGCAAACTTCCCCTGCACCACGGTCTGATTGATATCCACGATGCTGCAGTCAGCCGCGGCCAGTATTTGGGAAACACCGGCAACGATGCCGGGATGGTCCACGCCAAACACGGAAATGATCATGCGGTCGGCAGAGCCTTCGCTGTCCGCCGCCGTAGTGCTACTGGTTGGAAGCGATTGGACTGATGAATAGGAGGTGCCGTTGGAACCAAGGAAAGGTTCTACGGTGTGGTACAGCTCCGTAACCAATTGTTCGACTGTCTGCTCATCGGCAGCGCCACCCAGACGGTTGTAGACGGCGGTGGTTAGTCGATAGATCAGATCTTCATTGGCCATTAGAAGTAACTAGTGAAAGGTGAAAAGTAAAGAGTGAAGAGTCAAAATTACTTTTCACTCTTCACGTTTCACTTCGCTAGGGTCTGCCATTGTCGCGCGCTAACTGCACCGCAGCCTCGCGCATCTCTTCGGAAGTAGTGTCAGTAATATCGACGCGATCAACTATGCCGACAACCGCCGCCTCAATCGCCATTTCCTGATTGCCAATCGCGGTGCGCGCTGCCTTGCCGTAAGCGCAAATCACCATTTCACCAGTGCCCGCGCCGAGCCGGTCCGCGACCACGACTATATTTCGCGTCGGCTCTTTATCAAGATCGTACGGGTGCACCACCAGAAACCGGATGCCTTCAAGATCCGGAGACTTCTTAGTGGACCAGACTGTGCCAACGACTTTTCCTAAGAACATATTTCGTGATTTGGGAACCGGGAACCGAAGAACATGCGACTAAACGCCTGTCCACGGTTTTCGGTTTACGGTTTACGGTTCACGCTTTAGCAAATATCTCAGCCGGATCGGCAAGGTCACGAGCTGCCGGCGTAATAATGGTCTTCGCTGTGATGTAGATCTTCTCGCCTTTTTGGATTGCGCGGCGCACGTCATCTTCACTAACGAAGTCGACGGTCGTGTGGCCATTCGCTGATGCCGGTGCGACGGCGCGACGTTCAGATGAACCCCCGCCAATTCCGCCATTTCCGCCTGAACGTTCACCCGGCCGAGCCGTCTGCGACGGAGCGCGGTACATGCTGCCGGCTTCGGCTTCGACGGTTTGTCGCGGCGCGGACGGTTGTGGTTGCGCTTGCTGCGGTTCGCGGCCAGCGAGGAAGCGATCGACTATCGCTGCAATTTCTTCGCGATTGATCTTGCCCGGACCTGAAGCAGCAACGGGTTGCGCTGTAGTTGCACGCGCCGGCGCCCGCTGCGGCATTGGCGGCCGGGCTGGCGCAGCGACGGTGGCACTGGAAACAGCGGGTCTCGAACTCTTCACTGGTCGTGTTTCGAAGGCGACTCGTTTGATGTCCATCAAATGCAGCGGCGAAACGTTATCGGAGGTTACATTGCCGCCCCACGAACCGCAGCCCAGCGTCATCGATGGCGGCAGAGCAGTCGAAAAACCGATCGCACCGTGCGTCGTAGGCGTGTTGACGGGAATCCGCGACGCCGGCATCTCGCTGCCAAACCGAATCGCAGCTTCGCGCGAACGCGTGTGCACTCCGGCGGTGTGGCCCATGCCGCCATAGCGCAAGATTTCATAGCAGCGCGCGGCGCCGGCCGCGAGACCGTCAGCTACATAAAACGCAAGAATCGGCGAAAGCTTTTCCATCGACAGCGGAAACTCGCGCCCTACGCCGCCAACGTCGGCCATCAGGCAGCGCGTGCCCGGCGGCACGTTAAGCCCCGCCAACTTGGCAATCACATCAACCGACCTGCCGACGATGCCCGGATTCAACGACCGTTGTGGCGTTGCCACGATCTTGCCTAACTGATCCGCTTCGGCTGCCGACAGGAAATAGGCACCCTGGGCTTTAAATTGTTCACGCACCGCGCTTTCAACCGGCGCATCGCAAACGACGGCCTGCTCGGACGCGCAGATTGTTCCGTTGTCAAAAGTTTTTCCGGTCAAAATATCCTGCACGGCCTTGGGAACGTCTGCCGAACGCTCGATGAAAACTGGAACGTTTCCTGGTCCAACACCAAACGCCGGCTTCCCTGAAGAATATGCGGCGCGCACCAAACCAATGCCCCCGGTCGCCAGGATCACCGCGGTCTGCTTGTGCTTCATCAACGCTTCGGTGCCTTCGATCGTCGCGGTGGTCATGCAACCGATCGCATCGGCGGGCAAGCCTTCCTTGACACCGGCTTCGCGCATAACGCGCACACTCTCGTTAATACAACGGGCCGCCGAAGGATGTGGCGACAAGACAATAGCGTTGCGGGATTTGATGGCGATCAGGACTTTGAAGATTGCGGTCGAGGTAGGATTTGTGGAAGGAATGATGCCGGCCACGACGCCGCGTGGGCTGGCGATTTCAACTACATCTTTCGACTCGGAAACGACGCCGACGGTGCGCAATCCGCGAAAATAATTCCAAACATCTTCGGCTGCGAAACGGTTCTTCTCGCGCTTGTCGTCCGGAACTCCATAACCAGTCTCTTCCACGGCCATAGCGCCCAGACGAGCGGCTTCGCGCAACGCCGCCTTTGCCATGGCTTCACAGATGCGATCAATCTTCGCTTGATCAAAGCGCACAATTTCTGCCTGGGCCTTGTGCGCGGCGTCAACTAAATCTCGCGCCTGTTGCACTGACAGAAGATCTTTATCCGTGGACATAACACCTCCGCCCGATTGCCGATTTCCGCTTGCCAATTTGCGATTGGCTCAGATGATTGTGGTTTTAATTAATCGGCAATCGGCAAGCGCAAATCATCGGGCTCGTTCCTTACTTCCCTCGCGCGCGCCGCCAGCCTGCAACGAGCGACCTTCGCCCTGTCCCAACTGACCGCGCGCGCCGCCACCTTGCAACGAACGCTCGTCGGGACTCAAACCGGTGCGACCATCAACCGGCAATACGCGCTCGACTTCAGCGTGCGGGCGAGGAATAACGTGCACACTAATCAACTCGCCAACTCTACGCGCCGCAGCCGCGCCGGCATCGGTGGCGGCTTTGACCGCCCCCACGTCGCCGCGCACAAAAATCGTTACGTAACCGGCTCCGATATATTCTTTTCCCAGCAGTTGAACATTCGCAGCTTTGACCATGGCGTCCGCAGCTTCAACAGCGCCGACAAAACCTTTGGTCTCGACCATTCCGAGTGCTTCTAACGGCATCTCTAGTGTCCTCACTTTTCTCGTTGTAGAAATTAAAGTCGAGTTGTTAGTCTCTGGCGTCAACCTATCACCGCGGGCGCGAAGAATCAAGAACAGAGGTCAGAGATCAGAAGTCAGAGGCCAGAAGGCAGCGGTCAGAGATCAGATGTCAGCTAAATCGCGGCTTCGTACCATGGGAAAGACATCATGTATCGGATCAATCGTCTGACCTCTGACCTCTGATCTCAGGCTCTCAATGTTTGACAGTGTTTGCCCGCGCAAGATATATTCGGCCAAATAGTTAAGTTGATCTTGCGAGATCGATCACAGCCCCCCTTGCTCCAGGAAACAAGTGCACTCTATTTCAAATGAACTGACAACCGGCACACCTAACAAAGCGCTAAGGACGCACGCGAACTGGTAATGGCAGCAACTATCGGCGAACTGTTGCGAACCGCGCGCGAAGAGCGCGGAATTCCCCTCCGCGAGATCTCAGATCAGACGCGCATACAAGTGCGTTATCTGGAAGCAATCGAAACAAATGATTACAAACGGCTGCCGGGGGGAATCTTCAACCGCAGCTTTGTAAAGGCCTATGCAAAGTACGTCGGTTACGACGAAAAAGAGGCGGTCGAAGCTTACACACGCTATATGCGTGACCAGGGTGACACTGGGGAAGAGGTTGGGTCCACGCCTTTTCATTCAAAAGTTTACACGGACATGCCCGCCACCCGGTCGCCCTATTTGACGCTGGTGCTGGCAATCGTAATCCTGGCAATACTTTCCGCAATCGCGCTGGCTCTGATGAAATGGGGACAACGGCGCGCCGCGATGGAACATCAACCAGTGATAATTGAAGTTAGGAAAGAAAACGTGGCCACGGAAGTTGACCGATTTAGCCCTGCCGGCAGAACGGATAGTTGGAAAGCTGATTACGAAAACGTCTGGCAATAATAATTTTTGGCTTACGAGTTCTTGCCTTACTGCGCTCTGCCGCTCCGCTTGTTTGGAGTCAGCAAGGCAAAACGAACAATGCCCGTCGTAACCGGCGGGCGTTCGTGTTTTTGGAGTTAGGTTTCATTGATCAAAGTGCCTTTGACGCGTAGCGTCGGTACCAGTTTAGCCCGGCGTTTCAACGCCGGGATCAAGTCCTTCTTCTGTTCTCGTCGCGTAGGGACGATTGAGTATGCCCTGGTTTCAAGCCTCGGTACGCGACGCGAATGCTCTTCTCGATCGTTCCCGGCCTTGAAAGCCCGGGCTAAATTCGTACGGACGCTACGCGTCGCAGACTTAAGCAGGCTTCCGAAAGTCTGTGCCACTCAATTTTAGAGGAGAACTAATTCATCCATGATTTCTGCAAACATAGTTGAAGGTCTAACGTTTGATGACGTCTTGTTATTGCCGGCGCGTTCCGACGTGCTGCCTTCGGAAACTGACACCTCGACGCAATTCACGCGAAACATTCGCTTGCAGATTCCGTTGACGTCGGCCGCGATGGACACCGTAACCGAGGCCGCGCTCGCCATCGCGCTGGCCCAGCAAGGCGGCATCGGCGTAGTGCACAAGAACATGAGCGTCGAGCGGCAAGCGGAAGAAGTTGACAAGGTAAAGCGTTCCGAGTCGGGCATGATTGTCGACCCAGTCACAATTCTGCCGAACAAACCGGTGCGTGAAGCACTGCAGGTTATGGAGCGATTTCACATCAGCGGCGTGCCGGTTGTCGATGAAGACGGTCATCTCGTCGGCATCATCACCAATCGCGATCTGCGATTTGAAACTCGTTTTGATATTCCCGTGTCGGAAGTGATGACGCCCCAGCCGCTGGTTTCGGTGCCCGTCGGCACCACGCTCGAGCAGGCCAAGGCAGTGCTGCAAAAGCATCGTATCGAAAAACTTTTAGTCGTCGACGATGACAAAAAAATTAAGGGCCTGATTACCGTCAAGGACATTCAGAAGGCAATTAAGTATCCGAGCGCAGCGAAAGACGATCTCGGGCGACTGCGGGTGGCCGCGGCGATCGGCGCCACCGGAGACTATCGCGAACGCGCCGATGAATTAGTTAAAGCTCGCGTCGATTGTTTAGTGATCGATACGGCGCACGGCCATTCAGTTCGCGTTATCGAAGCGGTCGCTGAGATCAAGCACCGTCATCCGAACACGGACTTGATCGCCGGTAACGTTGGCACAACCGAAGGCGCGGCGGAATTGATCGCGGCCGGTGTCGATGCCGTGAAAGTGGGAATTGGGCCCGGCTCAATCTGCACAACGCGCGTGGTCACCGGCGCCGGCGTGCCGCAAATAACGGCGATTCAATCCTGCGTCAAAGCCGCGCGCGCGAAAGGCATTCCCATAATCGCCGACGGCGGCGTGAAATTTTCCGGCGACGTAGCGAAGGCATTGGCGGCTGGGGCTGACGTGGTCATGATTGGTTCCCTTTTCGCCGGCACTGAAGAAGCACCCGGCGAAGTAATCTTATTTCAGGGTCGTTCGTTCAAAACCTATCGCGGCATGGGCTCGCTCGGCGCCATGCGCGAAGGCTCGCGCGATCGCTATGCTCAGGAAATGGCGGAGAGCGAAGCGAAACTTGTGCCGGAAGGAATCGAAGGGCGGGTTGCGTATAAAGGAACGATTGCAGAGATGACGACGCAGTTGGTGGGTGGCTTGCGTTCAGGGATGGGTTACACCGGTTGCCGCTCGATCAAGGAGTTTCAGGAGAAGAGTCAGTTCATTCGCATCACTTCCGCCGGCCTGCGCGAATCGCACGTGCACGACGTCATCATCACTAAGGAAGCGCCCAACTACAGATTGGAATAAGCGCCTTGAGCCTGGCGGTTTTCTAAGTTGTGCGTTGAAGCGAAGAACTCTTGCCGGTTATCAGTCTGGCGACTGAAAGACTCAGCAGTGGTCCGCTAATGTTAAAGAGAGCGCGGGCCACATTCCCACCGGAATCGATCTCAACTCCCAGGACCAGCGCCACCACCGATGCGACGAGTGCGGCTAAAACCCAGGTCCGCGGAAAAGTTTTTATCCGCACCAGCCCCAACGGCAGGAGCCACCCCAGAATGTACCAGAAGCTGCCTTGCGTAAAGAATTTTCCGATTGCCGAAAAGTAACTCTCCCGCCCGATAACCTGCTCAGCGATTTGCCAGGGCCAACGAAACTGTCCCACAACCGCGGCGCGAATTCCCAGCACGGTACCAAGCCCTATGACGGCCAAAGCTATTACCCAAAACAGCTCCTTCAGCCGCGTTTCTCTGCGACGATATCCAATGAACCACCACGTTAGCGCAAACGCGCCGGAGAAAGGCACGAACGTTTCTTTCGCAGCCGCGCCAAATAAGCCCCACACCGGCAGTAACCACCATCTGTCGTTAAGCAGACTCCAAACCACGGCCGCCATAAGACATGCTTCACCTGCATCGACCATGCCTGCGAGTTGCAGGTTTGAAACAGCAAAGTTCAAGAGATAAAGCAACGCGCCAAGCAGACCGAGATTGAGGTCGTCAAACAGTCTTGCGCCGATGCTTACAATCAAACATGCGGTGGTGGCGCAAAAAATGGAAGCCGCAACCAGTAAACCGAAAAATACCGGATTCCAGGAGTGGAGGTACGCTTGCGCGAAACGATAGAAAGGGCGCGCAACGTAAGGCACCAGCACACGGCAACGCATGTTCTCCCTGAAACCAGATTGATCCTCGCCGGTGGTTATCGCGTAATACTTTATCGTGTCGCGTAGTCCCTCAATTGCGCGCGGATCGAACCGGCTCAGCGACGGATAACCCAAACCGCCGCAGATAAGAAAAAAGAGCGGCCACAGAAGTAAAAACTTTCTGCTGCCGATTGGCCTGGAAGTTGAAGGAATCGAGATCATGAGAAGTCTCGGGCAGTTAGCCCTTAAGCCATGCCTGACGCAGAGCTTTCTGTCTTGCCGTTGCGTCCTTCCGTTCTTCAATCTTGTATTCGAAGCGTTCCGGCTCGCGCAACACCATGGTTGTTTGAATGGTGCGCCGATCGCGCTTCACCGTTACCGGTATGCGGTCGCCCTGCTTGTAACGCGCGAGCGCGACTAACCAGTTTTCGCGCGACACATTCTTGCGTCCCAGCGAAACAATTTCATCGCCTTCCTGCAAGCCGGCGTCTTCAGCGGGCGAATCGCTGCGGACCGAGCCGATGGTCAACGTGCCGTTCTCCCAGTTAACCCTGATTCCGGCAGCGAATGGCTCGCGTGCCTGCTCGCGCACCAGATGCATCCCGACCGGGGCAAGCGCCTCATCATATGGCAGCACTTCTACACCGTGAACGTAGCGCCGGAAAAAACCATCCAGGTCTGAGCCGCTTACTTCCGACGCGACTCGTTGTAAATCTTCGCTGGTGTAACCACGACCGCGCAAATAATAGGAGGCGTTGGGACTCTTCAAATAAAACTCTTCGTACATGCGCCGCATCACATCGTCCAACGAAGCCTTGCCGTCCGTCTTGCCGCGAATCAGCAAGTCGAGCACGAGCGAGATTAACTCACCTTTCGGGTAATAACTGATCGAAATGTTCGCGAGGTTAGTTTTTTGCGCGTGCGGCGCGCCGTCGAGAAACGGTGCTTGCAGCGAAGACTCTACCGCGCTCATTAGATGACTGCCTGGAGCATTTTCGATTCCGGTGATGGTTTGGCTTTCGGTGCGGAAGAAACGCGTGTCATCCCAGATACCGGCCCGCCGCATCATCAGATGACCGTAGTAATTCGTGAAGCCCTCAGCAATCCACAACCCGCGCGTGTTCGCCGGGCGGGTGAAATCCCATGGTCCAAGTTCGACCGGACGCAGTCGTTTCACATTCCAAACATGAAAGAATTCGTGCGCAACCGTATCGAGCGCGTCGCCATAGACACCCGTCTCACCCAGCGCCCCCGGCTCTATAATTTGCGTGGAAGTCAGATGCTCCATGCCGTCGCCGGAATGATCGTCGGCAGCGAAGTGCATAAGAAAAGTGTAGGAATCAAACTCCGGCGGTCCCCACATCGCGGTTTCTGCCCGCACAATTTTTTCAATGTCGCGGACCAGCGCCGCGCGTTTGCCGCCCTCGTCACCAAACGAATGGACCACAACGCGATAAAGCTTGCCGTCAACCCTGAACTCGTCGAGCGTGAAGTCGGGCGCAACTTCAGTTGGGGTGTCAATCAGAATGTCCCAGTTGGGAAACTGCCATTCGCCCTGATCCAGCCGGTCCATGCGTCCGTTGAAAATCTTCCAACCGTTCGGGGGAACGATCGAGAGACTGACGGGATCCTGTTTGTGATTAACCAGGTACATGAAGATCGTCCCGCCATTGAAATTCGCGTGACGCGAATCCAGTTGGGAGAACGTGCCGGACAAATCGTTGCCAAAAACTTTGTAGCGAATTGTCAGGCGAGCTGAGTTCATCGTCGCGACGCGCCAGGTTTGATCATCGACGCGCGTGACCGGGAACGGAACCATCTTGCATTGCGCGCCGCGCGGGCAGATGCCGCCGAGTGCTTCAAACTGCTGCACGTTCTTGGCAAAGTCAAAGACCGCGTAACGTCCCGGCGACCATTTGGCCATTTGAAAGTCGAGGGACTTTGGTGCTTGGCCTGCGGGCAATTCAACTTCCATGATTACTTCGAACAGGTGAGAAACAGGACGCGACATTGTCAGACGATAGGTGAGCGATCGCAGCGGCTGTTCCGGTTGCGCGAACGCGAAAGCTGCCGACGAAAAGAGTAACGAAAGCAACAACAGGCTGCGAATTAATTTATGTCCCGAGATCAAGTTCATGAAGTTTCCAAAAAATTGCAATCAGATGTTAGGCAAGCTGTCGCGGATTATGTTGGTTTTCGGGAAAGCCTGTCAAAGCATAGATGTTCTTGTAAATACTAAGCAGAGCGTTCACGAGTACGATGCGAAGTCTCGAGGTTGGGAAGGGGCATGCCCCCGCTAGTGCCGGAGCACACTTGATGCGAGAGGTTTAAGAGCGGGGGCAAGCCACCCTTCCCAACCTCAAGGTATTGCACCTCGCCCATCCATTCTGGCTTGCATGCTTTTCATCGTTGGCTTATTAAACTTACATGCCGGCTACCGAACGCCTCTATTACAACGACTCTCATTTGATCGAATTCGAAGCTCGCGTCGTGGATATTTCGGAACGCGTTAGCGACTGGACCGCGGTGACGCTGGACCGCACGGCGTTTTATCCGACTGGCGGCGGACAACCGAGCGACACCGGCACACTTAACGGCCTGCGCGTGGTTGAATGCATCGACGACGAAGACAACGGTGTGCTGCATGTAATTCAGGGACGGCCGCCCGAAGTTGGCACAGTTGTAAATGGGCGCGTCGATTGGTTGCGGCGTTTGGACCACATACAACAACATACCGGTCAGCACATTCTTTCGCAGGCTTTTGTGACACTCTTTAAGGCGGCGACAAAAGGCTTTCGCGTGTTGGCGGAATGCTGCGAGATTGATGTGGAGTTGGCGAACCCGAGCAACGAAGTGATCGAGCGCGCTGTGGAGTTGGCCAACAACGTCATCTGGGAAGATCGGCAGATCACGATTCAAACCGTAAGCTCGCAGCAAGCCGCCGATCTGCCGCTCAGAAAAGAACCAGCGCGCGAAGGTGATTTGAGATTGATCGAAATCGAAGGGTTCGACCTGACGCCGTGCGGGGGCACACACGCGTTTCGCACCGGCGAGGTGGGGATGATCGCCGTCCGCCATTGGGAACGCGCAAAGGGCCTGACGCGCATTGAGTTTGTGGCCGGCATGCGCGCGCTCGCCGATTATCGACGCGCTAACAGGACCGCGCGCGACGTCGCTGCTCTTTTTAGCTCCGCTCGCGACGACGCGCCGGCGCTAGCTGCGCGCATGCTCGACGAAAACAAGGAGCTGCATCGCCGTGTTAAAGAGTTGGAAGTCGTTGCGGCTGACATTGAAGCGGAAGAACTGATTCTTGCAGCGAAGTCAGTACGGTCCGCGGCGGCGGATGAGTCCTCGCAACAGGTCATCAGCAGAGTTTATTCAAACCGAAGCGCCGAATCGCTGAAGCAACTCGCGCACGCTTTGATCAGTCACGAGAATGTGGTGGCATTGTTAGCGTCGAATGATCAGGAAACCGCCCGACTGGTGTTTGCCCGATCACCCAACACCGCCGGAGACATGAACACACTGATGAAGGAAGCGTGTGCTTTGTTGGAAGGGCGTGGCGGCGGCAAGCCCGATTTCGCGCAAGGCGGTGGCAAGGGGGTCGAGAAGATTCAGGAAGCACTGACGTTAGCGTTGCAGCTGCTGTCATAAACCCCGTTTGCCAACCTGGGATAAAGTTCTTTAAGCTCCACTCATGCCAACCTTATCTTATTTACTCGCAGTGGTACTACTTTGCCTTTCCGGCACGCAAACCAGTACGCAGACGGCGACGCCAAAACCAAAAACGTTGACCGCCGTCGAGCTTCAGAAGCTGCGCTGGATTGAAGGCTCGTGGCGCGGCAGCGGCGACCAACAGGCGGCTTTCTTCGAACGTTATCGTTTTGAAAACGAAACGACGCTGGCGGTCGATACTCTCGAGGGTGACAAAGTAACCGACACAACTCTCTTTGTGTTAAAGGATGGCGAGTTTGGCGGCGGCAGCGAGGGGTCACGTTGGGTGGCAACCACGCTCGACGAAAATTCGATCAACTTTGAACCGGTCACGAAGGCGAGAAACTCCTTCAGCTGGCAGCGCGAAACGAAAGACTCCTGGAAAGCGGTTCTCAAATGGCCGGCCACAAAAGACAAGCTCGCACGGGAACGCGTTTATCAAATGGAAGGGTGGCCGCGCCCACAGGGCCTCGTTCCGTAGGGTCTGTGCGTCCTTTGTGTTCTCTGTGTCTCTGTGGTGAATTTTTCTTTGGCCACTGCTCACCAAAGAGGCGCGGAGAACACGAAGGACGCACCGAGAAAGTTCAACGAGGACTCGATTCGCGTCGCCCACTGAAACACTCCGGCTTGTTGTTTTACCTGAGAATCTTCGCCTCTACGGATGGTCCCAAACTTGAAACTGGAAACTCGAAACTGTATTCTCATGCGCGTGGGGCAGTAGCTCAGTTGGCAGAGCGCCGCGTTCGCAATGCGGAGGCCAGGAGTTCGACCCTCCTCTGCTCCACCAACGAATCTCAAAATCAGACAGCCACCGGCAACGGTGGCTGTTTGGGCAAAAGCATCGATTTGGTCTCCGCTGTTATTCAGCAAGCGACTTCATATCAATCACAAAACGGTAGCGCACGTCGGAATTGAGGGTGCGCTCGTACGCCTCTTCGATCTTCTGCATCGGAATTATTTCAATGTCCGAGACGATGTTGTGCTCAAAACAGTAGTCCAGCATTTCCTGCGTTTCGCGGATACCGCCGATACTCGAACCGGCAAGTGTACGGTTGTTGGAAATCACCGAAAACGCCGCAACTTCCGCAGGCAAGGGCGGGATGCCCACGATGACCAGCGCGCCGTTTACGTCCAACAAATTGAGATAGACATTCAAGTCGTGCGGGGCGCTCACGGTGTCAAGAATAAAAGCGAATTTTCCGGCGAGCGCGGTCATATCCTCCGGATTTTTCGTGACCACAAAATTCTGCGCGCCCAGTTTCCGAGCGTCCGCTTCTTTTGAGGGTGACGTGCTTAATACTGTTACATCCGCTCCCAGCGAAACCGCGAGTTTTACTCCCATGTGGCCCAGACCGCCCAAACCGACAACGCCGACTTTCTGACCGGCGCGCACGTTAAAGCGTTTGAGCGGCGAATAAGTTGTGATCCCAGCGCAAAGCAACGGAGCGACTGCTGCTAAGTTTTCCCGCTGGCTAATCTTCAACGCGTAAGCTTCATCCACGACGATCTGGGTTGAGTAACCACCAAAAGTCGGAGTCTTTTCGTCCATCTCCGTTCCGTTGTATGTCACCGCTACGTGGATCTTGCAAAACTGTTCAGCATCCTGACGACAAGCGTCACAGGTGCGGCACGAATCAACGAAACAGCCAACCCCCGCGCAATCGCCGGTCTTAAATTTTGTTACCTCCGCACCTATCTGTTTGATTCGCCCGACGATTTCGTGACCGGGCACCATTGGGTAAATCGAGTTGGCCCATTCGTTGCGCGCCTGGTGAATGTCGCTGTGACAGACGCCGCAGTACATGATCTCGATTAACACATCTTTTGCTTTAAGCTCCCGACGATCAAATTCGAACGGAGCGAATTTCGACTCCGCATTTTGAACTGCATAACCTTTTGTTCGTAACATTTGTTCTCTTCCTTTGCTTCTTAACCGCCGAGGCCTTTCATTCATCTTGAGGTTTTGAAACTTCGACGTCAAACAGCAGCAGCAGAGCCCTCAGCTAGGCGCGGCCCGCCACAGGCGCCAACGACGACAAGTGTTGCGGGCCTCAACATGCTCAGGCGAGGAAAAACTTATTTTCCCCTCGCGGCTATCCAGATCCTTTCCGAACCTGCTTTTAGAACAGCGCCATCAAGATGCCCAGGGGTGTTCGTTCGATTATCGAACGAGATCGCAAACAAGTCTCCCCGTTTACGATGGGCACTGAGATTGCTAGGAATATCTTTCCATTTTCTGACGCACACAATCCAACTAGCCAACAACGAGGGGGAAGCATGGAGAGCACTAATTTGAATACCAGCCACGTGACGGAATTGTTGTATCAAGCGCTTGAAACCGAGAAGGGGGGCGTCCAGATTTATACGACCGCACTGCGCTGCGCTCTGAACGAAGATTTGAAAGAAGAGTGGAACAAATACTTAGAGCAGACCAAGACGCATGTGCAAGTTGTTTCCGGCATGCTCAAGAGCATGAACCTGGACACGGAGGCGGAAACGCCCGGTCGAAAAATCGTGCGCCACATCGGCGATTCGTTGGTTCAGGCAATGGAGATGGCTTTGCGAGGACCTGACCTCGCGGCTGCGCAAATCGTAGCTGCGGAATGTGTAACCCTGGCCGAAACCAAGGATCACCTTAACTGGGGTTTGATCGGTGAACTCGCGAAGAAGGCAAGCGGCGCCGAGGCGACGGCATTTAAGGAAGCCCATGATCTAGTTGAGCCCGAAGAGGACGAGCATCTCTATCACACCAGCGGCTGGACCCGTGAACTCTGGATCGAAGCGCTCGGCATGCCCGCTGTGTTGCCGCCGCCGGAAGAAGAGCAAGACGTAGAGAACGCTATCGAAGCGGCCCAGGCGAAGAAGTCGCGCGCGAAGAACGCCTAGGTATTAGCGAGCAGCTTTTGAATTCGAACTGAATGGTGCCGTTCATTAATTTTCAGGTTGGGAAGGTGTAGGACTCGGAGCCATACACGTTCCCGACCTGCAAATTAGCATTGCTCGCCTGTTCAGATTAACTAGCTCCAGGCGAAGACTACCAACTTACCAAGATCGACATTACCAACTCACAAAGGGAGAGACGATGACGACAAGAAAAGCCAGCAAGGGAAAAGACCAGACACCTGCTAAGAAACTTCCCGGCAAAGCTGCGACCAAAGCAAAGAAGTTGCGAGATGAATCGCGCAGGGACGCGAAACTCGACCCGAGGAGTAACGACGCCAAAATTAATGATCTGCAAAAGAATACCGAAGACAGCGGCGGTGAATTCCTGACCACTAATCAGGGCGTGCGTATCAACGACAATCAGAACTCGCTGAAAGCCGGAGACCGTGGCGCCACGCTGCTTGAAGATTTCATCCTGCGCGAAAAAATTACCCACTTCGATCATGAGCGCATTCCTGAAAGAGTGGTCCATGCGCGTGGCTCTGCCGCCCACGGCTATTTCCAGGTTTATGAGTCGATGGCGCAGTACACCAGGGCGGGATTTCTGCAGGACCCGGCGGTTAAAACGCCGGTGTTTGTTCGCTTCTCAACGGTTGCCGGGTCGCGCGGCTCATCCGACCTGGCGCGTGATGTGCGCGGCTTCGCTGTCAAGTTTTATACGGAAGAAGGAAATTTTGATATCGTCGGCAACAACATTCCCGTCTTTTTTATTCAGGACGCGATGAAGTTTCCGGATCTGGTCCATGCCGTAAAGCCTGAGCCACACAATGAAATGCCTCAGGCAGCATCAGCGCACGACACGTTCTGGGATTTCATTTCACTCATGCCTGAATCAATGCACATGATCATGTGGGTGATGTCGGATCGCGCCATTCCGCGCAGTCTGCGCATGATGGAAGGTTTCGGTGTGCACACCTTTCGCCTTATCAATGAACGCGGCAAGGCGCGCTTTGTAAAGAATCACTGGAAGCCGCTGCTAGGTCTGCATTCGGTTGTCTGGGACGAAGCGCAAAAAATTTCCGGCAAAGATCCGGATTTTCACCGGCGCGATCTTTGGGAAGCAATCGAGAATGGCGACTTTCCCGAGTGGGAATTTGGCGTTCAGATTATCGAGGAAAAGGACGAGCACAAGTTTTCTTTTGACCTGCTCGACCCAACCAAGGTCATTCCTGAGGAGCTGGTGCCGGTGCAGCGAATCGGAAAGCTTACGCTTAACCGCAATCCGGACAACTTCTTTGCCGAAACCGAACAGGTCGCATTTCACGTCGGCAACGTCGTTCCTGGAATTGATTTCACCAATGATCCGTTGATGCAAGGCCGGCTCTTCTCTTACACCGACACGCAACTGATCCGCCTCGGTGGTCCAAATTTTCACGAGATTCCCATTAATCGTCCGGTCGCGCCGGTGCACAATAATCAGCGCGATGGCTTTATGCGCCAGACGATCAATCGCGGTCAATCGGCGCACGATCCCAACACTACCAAAGGCGGTTGTCCGTTTCAGGCTGGGGTCGACATGGGCGGGTTCACCAGTTACGCCGAGAGGATTGACGCCCAGAAAATTCGCGCGCGCAGCGCCAGTTTCTTTGACCACTTTAGCCAGGCGACGCTGTTCTTCAACAGCCAGTCTGCGCCGGAACAGTTGCATATCATCCGTGCTCTAACATTCGAGTTGGGCAAACTCGAGACGCCGGCGATCAGGGAACGCATGCTGGGTTTGTTGGCCCAAGTGGACAAACGATTGGCGAATAAGGTGGCAGAAGGTCTGGGCGCGAAGATTCCCGGCAAACTGGACAAGCCTCTGAACATGAGCGTGCCTGCTGACGGCGATCCGAAAAAGTTTCAACCGAAACGTACGACTCAGGAGATCGATAGTTCGCCAACTCTCAGGATGCTCGACAATCCCAACTTTCCGAATGACACGATCAAGACGCGCAAGATCGCGATGCTGCTTGCAGATGGCTTTGACGATGCGGCCGTTTCGGAAATGACTAAGGCGCTGTTGACGGCAGGCGCGACGCCGAAGATTGGGGCGCCCCGACTGGGAGTTGTAACGGGTGCTGACGGAGCACAACTGAAGGTCGACTTTAGTTTTCTGACAGGCGCGTCTGTTTTGTTCGACGCGGTTTATATCCCGGGCGGGGACCAGAGCGTAGCCGCGCTGAACCAGGAAGCGGAAGCCGCCGAGTTTGTGAACGAGGCCTATAAACACTGCAAACCAATTGCGGCCAGCGGTGCGGGTGTCGGCCTGGTGGCCAAATCGCTGGGGCCGAAGTTTAGCGAAGGAAACACCACCGGCAAGCTGATTGCTTCTGATCAAGGAGTGGTTACCAGTCGCGGTCCGGTAACGGCAAACTTCGCCGCCGAATTCGTTGCGGCGATTGCCCAGCATCGTCATTGGGAGCGCGAAGATCGTAAAGAGTAAAGCAATTCGTTAAGACAGAATGCTTGCACCTAGCGGGAGCTGACTGGTCCAATCAGGCTGTGAAGATCATTCAATTTGGCCCGGCGTTCCCGCTTGCCCCAGACCCAACAGTCAATTGGCTCCGGAATACCCGGAGCGATGCACTTGTCCACCTCGACAATTCATGAAATATTTTGATTTGGACGTAGCAGCAAAAATCCTGATGGCTGAAAGTAGCAAACGAATTCCCGCGCCGCAGTCGGAGCCTGAACCTCCGAAAATAGGCGCGCCCTTAGATGCCGCCCTACCGGAAAGCGAAACCATGTATCGCTTGCTGGTGGAGCAAACCTCTGACGGCATTCACACTTACGACCTGGAGGGAAATATTCTTGAGACGAACTCCAGGCTCTGCGAGATGCTCGGGTTTACCTCTGAGGAACTGCTGCGACTAAACGTTAAAGACCTGATACCGGCTGAGGACCTTGATGTCGATCCGGTTCGTTTCGATGAGCTACTTACCGGGAAAACAGTCCACAAGGAACGCCGCTTGCGCCGCAAAGACGGAGTTCTTCTGCCGGTGGAAATTTGCGACAAAATGATTCGAGCGAATGTCCTGCAAGCCATTATTCGCGACCTCACCGAACGCAAGCGGCAGGAAGAATCACTAATAAGGCTTACGCGGCTATTAGAGCAACAGTCCAACATCTTTGATACCACGCTTTCATCCATCACCGACTTTGCCTACATCTTCGACCGCGAGGGCCGCTTCCTCTACGCGAATCAGCCTTTGCTCAACCTTTGGGGGCTGAAGCTCGACGAAGCGGTGGGCAAGAATTTTTTCGACCTGCAATACCCGCCCGACCTGGCGTTGCGGCTACAGCAACAAATTCAACAGGTTATTAAGACCGGGCAGGTACTGAGAGATGAGACTCCTTACACCAGCCCGAGCGGCGGGGAAGGCTTCTACGAATACATCTTCACTCCAGTGAAAGCGGCCGACGGTTCAGTGGAGGCGGTCGCCGGTTCCACGCGCGACTACACCGAGCGCAAGCGGGTTGAGAGTGCATTGCGTGAAAGCCGCGAGCATCTGCAAATGGCGATGAACGCCGCGAGAATTTATTCCTGGGAATTGAATCTGGCGACTCAGCAGATCGAGTGGTCCAACAACCTGGTACGGGTGATCGGGTTTGAGTTGCCGTCAGATTTTGCCAGCCTTATGAATGCAGTACACCCCGAAGACCGCGAAGAAACAGCGGCGTTGATTGGGCAGGCGATGAAGGAAGGCAAAGATTACAAATCTGAATTTCGCCTGGTGAATCCGGAGAGCGGCGAGATTGTGTGGGTGCATGGGCAGGGCATTTTGGTAGGAAATGCGCAGAACGCTCCGCAGCGTTTTGCGGGCATCACACAAAACATCAGCGAGCGTAAGCATTCCGAATTATTGCTCGACACGCAAAAGCAAGCGTTGGAAATGGTCGTGGGCGGCAAGCCGCTAGCCGAAGTGTTGAAGTACCTCGCCGCCATTGTCGAGCATCAATCCGCTGGCTCCTCGATCGCTTCAATTATGCTGCTTGACGCAGAAGGACGATTGCATACCGGCGCCGCCCCAAGTTTGCCGGAAGATTACGTACAGGCAATTGAAGGTATCAAGGCAAATGAAAGCGTCGGCACGTGCAGCGCGGCAGCGGCAACCGGCAAAGCGATCATCACGATCGACATCGCCGGCGACCCGAAATGGCGGGACCTTAAACAGCTCCCGTTGGGACTTGGTTTTCAATCCGCGTGGAGTCTGCCGATTATGGCGGCGGATAAGCGCGTGCTGGGAACTTTCGGAACTTACTTCCGCGAAAAACGCGAGCCAACCAAGCTGGAACAGCAAACGGTGGAATTTCTCGCGAAGACTGCCGCGCTCGCAATCGAACGAAGGAGCGCAGAAGAAGAATTGAATGCTAGCGAAGAACGCCTGCGGGCTATCTTCGAGGCCTCACGAGACGGGATTCTGGTTGAAGCTGACGAGCGCATCGTCTTTGTCAATCAATCCTACACTGCCCTGTTAGGCTATGAAGCTCCTGAAGAGTTAAGCGGCAAGCACCTCTCCTCAGTGATCTCGTCTGAAGATACGGAGCGTTTGCTGAACTTTGGCAACAGCCGCTTGCGTGGCAAATTGCCTCCGTCCGTTTACGAGTTCAAAGCAAAGCGCAAAGATGGGACGCTAATCGAGGTCGAAGCGTCCGCCTCTATCTCCATCGTCGCCGGCCACTCCTACATTACATCTATTGTCCGCGATATCACCGAACGAAAACGCGCTGAAGCGGCCTTAAGGCAAATCAACGAACAACTCGAAGGGCGGGTCACGGAACGCACCGCCGCGCTCTCCGAGGTTAATGCCATTTTGCAGGCGGAAGTCGCAGAGCGCCGGCGCGTCGAGGCAGAACGCGTTGAGTTGCTGCGACGCGTAATCTTCGCGCAAGAGGACGAACGCCGTCGTATCGCGCGCGAGATGCACGATCAGTTCGGACAACAATTAACCGCGCTCAATCTAAAGCTTGACGCGATGAAAGAAGATCTTGGTGACGATAAGAAACTGAGCGACCAGGTTGAGTCCTTGCAAAGCATTGCCAGACAACTCGACGAGGATGTCGACCACTTGGTCTGGGAAATGCGGCCGACCGCGCTCGACGATCTCGGATTGGACGCTGCGCTTTCCAGCTACACCCAGAATTGGTCCAAACATTTCGGTGTGCCAGTGCAAATGCATGCTAGCGGCCCGGAAGGAGATCGGCTAACGCCAGAGATTGAAACGGCGCTCTATCGCGTGGCGCAGGAAGCCCTCAACAATGTGGCCAAGCACGCTCGCGCTACTCATGTGGCCATCGTGCTGGAACGCCGTGCCGGTCAAGTCTCGCTCATCGTCGAGGATGACGGCATAGGTTTTGACTGGCAGAGCCAAATTGTCGCTAGCGAAAAAGGCCTGGGGCTGATCGGAATGCGGGAACGCGCCGCGCTGCTGGGCGGCACAATAGAGTTTGAATCTCAGCCCAACGACGGGGCAACGGTGGTCGTCCGGATTCCGTTGTCGGCCGTACCGGTGCCAGGAGCGCAGAATGGATAAGCTACGGATCCTTTTGGCGGAGGATCATGAAACGATTCGCGATGGGTTGAAGCTCCTCATCAACTCTCAGCCTGATATGGAAGTAATCGGCGCTGCTGACAACGGGCGCGTCGCAGTGGAACTCGCGCAGCACCTGCAACCCGATATCGTCGTCATGGACGTTTCGATGCCGGAGCTCAACGGTCTCCAGGCCACCAGGAAGCTAAAGGAAAAGTGTCCGCAGGTAAAAGTATTGCCCTTGACGCGTCATACGGACGACGGCTATCTGCAACAACTGCTACAGGCCGGAGCAAGCGGTTATGTGTTAAAGCAAAGCAAGTCGGTGGAACTGTTACGGGCGATTCGCGCCGTCGCTGTTGGTCAGACCTATCTCGATCCGGCTATTGCGGGAAAGGCAGTCACTCAAATTCGTAGCGGCAAACGACCTGCTCGCGGCGTGCCTCCCAATGCGAATTTGAGTAACCGCGAGGCAGAAGTTCTGCGCCTCATTGCCTGGGGGCACATCAACAAGGAAGTGGCCGCGCGCCTGAACGTGAGCGTCAAGACCGTCGAAGTTCACAAAGCCAACGCGATGCGGAAAATGGCCATGAAAAGCCGTGTCGACATAGTGCGTTACGCATTGCTGCAAGGCTGGCTGCAGGACGCCTAGTATTCTTCCCGTCTTCTCTTCCCTCGCCTAGGGAAAAACCCTTACCAGTTTCGCGTACCTTCCCAATATTCAAAATTCGCCGGGTGAGTTACAACCTAAGTTCATTCGTATACAGCGGAAAAGTGCTCCTTGAAAGTAGTGCAGGAATTCTGAGCGGTCGTTTGTCTCAGCAACGAGACAGGGGAGCGACCACGGGGAGACGGTAAGGGTGAAGTTTGCCTAACGAGACTTCACCCTCCGTCATGTTCTTAAGCAGCCGCGAAATGGGCTCGCTCACAATTTCCGCACTTTCCCAACTATGGTCACAATAACCGGTCATAACCAAACACCCCCATTAGGAACTGGAAATCCTTTACCCGGTAAGTCGCCGCGGACTTCAACGTCGTGCGTACTAATAGTTGAGGATCATGAAGACACACGCTTCATGCTCAGGATAATGCTTGAGATGCGTGGCGACATCAGCGTTGTTGAAGCGGTTAACGGTGAAATGGCAGTTGAGTTGGCGGAGCAGGTTCGTCCCGATCTTATTTTGATCGATGGCACTCTGCCGTTGGTGGATGGCTATGAAGCGACGCGACGGATTCGTGAACTGACAGCTACGCGTGCGGTCCCCATCGTGTTCATGTCCGGTCACGCTCAGCCTGCCGCCGAGGTTAAGGCATTTGCAGCCGGCTGTAGTGATTATCTAATCAAGCCATATGGCTTGACCCAACTTGAGAGCGTGCTGAAACGGCATCTTCCCGCTGGCAAAGGGGTATAGCTAAGAGAACCAAACTGCCAGATTTTTTTGCCTGAAAGCCTGCGTTTTAACGCTCAATCCCCCCGAAGATTTTCCCCACGAAGCAATTCCCCCCTCGAATACTTTCGACGATACGTCGAAGCGGCATTGCGCCCGCCGCTCAACAGTGAAAGGACAACCAGCATATGTTTCTCCAACCTACATCCACTCGCTTCGTCTTCTCTCTCCGGCTAATGCTGGTGCTTTGCCTTACCGCATTAGTGTTGGTTGGCGTTGCCTATCAGCGCAGCCAGGCAACCGCTCAGCGTCAAATGCCGCGAGCAACGCCGGAGGGTCCGGACACCCGCGAAAAACCGATTCCACATGAGACGGGCAACGCCGCTGCGGGCCGCGACGTATTCCGCTTTGAGACTTTCGGCAATGAAGGCTTCTGGACGGACGCGGTGCGCCTGCCAAAGGGAATTAAAGACGCGAAGCTGACGCCAGTTCAGGCTCTGAAGGCTGGGCTATCAGTGGATGTTGAGGCGCTGGACTCCGCGACGCAGCAAGCCGTCGCCGCGGAACTTAAGACTGACCTCTCGCCGAAAAATGCACCGCTGCTAAATGATCCCAAAACGACCATGAAGTTGATTGCAGCCAACGCAGTCATCGGCGTGGTGCCCAAAGGCGATAAGGTCGGTGTGAGTTGCGCGCTCTGTCACACGATCACCGACAAATCGGTGTTTGACTTACCCAACGGCGGATCGATTGGTCGCCGCCTCGATGGGCGCGCGGTCCACACAATTAACCTCGGCGCTATTTTTGCCATGGCGGATAACTCGCGTGCTCTTTACCCCGTGCTGCAGCTTTCGCTGAAAGCCAATGGGAATAAAACTCTCGGACGCGCGCCAAAGGGTCTAACGGAAAAATCGAGCGAGCAGGAAGTGGATGCCTATCTCGGCAATCCGGCTTTTTATCCAGTTGGCATGTTCGATGACACCTTCGACGGCAACGGCGATCCGATGCACAACTCGCCACTGTTTCGCCAGGACCTGGCGTTTCCGTACGGCAGCGAGGGGACGATAGCCAAGCTGGATAACTTCAGTAATCTAGTCTACACGGGACTGTTCGATCAGACGATGTTGACCACTCCCGGCGGCCGAGCATTTCTGCATAAGTTGGGCGGCGCCGCCGGTGATGAGATCGCTGACGACTACGTCAAGATCTTGAAAGACACTGGCGTCAAGAACTATCCGTATGCGAAAGCAACTGCGCATTCGATGCCAGGCAGTGAAGAAGCTCCGCTCGGCGTGCGCGTAGATAATGCCAAGTTGCTCGACATGAACGCCTACCTTGACAGTCTGCCCGCGCCCGCCGGCGTGGATGGTAATCCGCTAGCGATCGCGCGCGGGCGTCAGTTGTTCCGCACGGTCGGCTGCACGGGTTGTCACAATGTGGATCAAGGCAAGTTTGTGCCGCCCTTTATCGTGCCCATGAAAAGGATATTTCCCGGGGATAGCCCGACAGTGCTTGCGCAACGCATGCCGCCGCTTAATCCAGTTTTGAACACCGCGAACAACATCTTTGACGACAAGATGGCGGTCGTGAATGCCAGCCTGCGCGGCGAAGAGCGCGGTATTGCTCTGCCGCTATTGTTGGATCTCGCACGCAAGCCGGTGTTCCTGCACGACAATTCGGTGCCTACCCTGGATAACCTGCTGAACCCTGTTCGCGGCCCGCTGGCGCCGCACCCGTTTTATTTGTCTGACGTCGCAAAGCGAGCAGACATGGCGGAATTTCTGCGCAGTCTCGACACAAACTATTCCAGCCGAAGTACTCGGGCCGCGGTCGGCTTGCAGCCAGAACGGCAAGAGTCTCGTTTCCCCTGGTGGCCGGGATTTTTCGTTGCGACTGCCGGAATCATCTGGTTGAAAGTGAGGAAGTAATCGATCTTGGACCGTGCTAAACGTGGGGTGGTAACCACGATTCTGTGGCCAGCAGAATCATCCACGGCAATGGATTAATGACATAGAAAAAAGATAAACCCAAAACCTCTCCACCGCTCGTAAGTATGTTTTGACATTGATCGTGAACTGTACTGAGAGTGAAAGGAAAGCGTCGGATTCTTCAACGACGCCATTGCATTTCGCATTCCCCCT
>JANMKA010000197.1:0-2103 GCA_031371765.1 Blastocatellia bacterium | reverse complement strand
TTGAACCTGCGTGTGTTTTTTGAACGGGCGCAGTCACGTCGTGAGTTAGTGCTGGCTTTTCTATCGGTGCTGGAACTGGTGCGCTCCACTGAAATCAAGTTATTTCAAAAAGAAACTTTTGGTGACATCGTCGCCAAGGTCGCAAGTTAAAAGTGATTCCGTTACTGTCCTGGCAAGACGCAAGCTAAAGCTTGTACTCTAAACTGAAGAGCTAAGCGAAAGTATCAATGAGTGAAGAGAGCATAGACAACCAAACAGATCAGTCGCTTGACGAAGCCGCGCTGAACGAAGAGGCCGCCAAAGAACTCGAGGCGCTGGTTGCCGCTGAGGCAACGGGCGTTGAAGCACAGGATTCGCCTGACGACGGTGCGACGTATCAAGTGCAGAGTTCTGCCGAGCGCGCCGGCATCATCGAAGCCTTGATCTTTGTTTCCGAAGAACCCATCAGCGCGAAGACAATTGCCGAGCTGTTGCGCGAAGATCGCAGCGTGGTTGAAGGCGCACTGGCGGAGCTCTCGCAGGAATTCAACGGACGCAACGGCGGTTTGCAGTTGCGTGAGGTCGCCGGCGGTTGGCAGTTTGCGACGCGTCCGGAGTATCACGAACACGTGCGCGCCTTTCTGCGTTCGCGCCCGAGCGCCAAGTTGTCCATCGCGTCATTAGAAACGCTGGCGGTGATTGCCTACAAACAACCGGTTACTGTGCCGGAGATTTTGGAGATTCGCGGTGTGCAATCTCCCTCGTCGATCAAGACGCTGCTCGACAAGAAGTTGATTGTGGCTAAAGGCCGGAAAGACACGGTTGGCCGGCCAATGATGTATGGAACTTCGAAAGACTTTCTGATGCAGTTTGGTTTGAAGGATCTTTCCGAGTTGCCCAGTATGGAAGACTTCCAGGACTTAGCAGGTGGAGGCTAGAAGGCACAAGGCAGAAGGCAGTAGGCAGCAAGCATTCGAGCCTGTTTTCTTTCTGTCTTCTGCTTAGTGCCTACTGCCTACTGTTTTTTATGCAAGAACGACTACAAAAATTAATCGCCAACGCCGGCATCGCCTCGCGCCGTCACGCCGAAGAATTGATTACGGCCGGCGAGGTCACCGTCAACGGCAAAGTCATGACCGAACTTGGTACAAAGGCGGATCCGGCGAAAGACCACATCAAGGTTCGCGGCAAGCTGATCAACCCGGCGATTGAGAAACGCGCCCTGGTCCATGTGCTATTGAATAAACCGAAGGGTTGTCTCTCAAGCGTTTCCGATCCGGAAGACCGACCGACCGTCCTGCAGTATTTGCCTGTTTCGCTTGGCCGTCTTTATCCAGTCGGCCGGCTGGATTTCAATACTGAGGGTTTGTTGCTCCTGACGAACGATGGTGACTTTACCAACTTCATTACTTCAGCGCGCAACAAGGTCCAAAAAATTTATGAAGCCAAGGTAAAGGGCCTGCCGACCGAGCAGGCGATTGAACGTTTGCGACGCGGTGTGACGCTCGAGGATGGCACGCGCACCGCGCCGGCGAAAATAAAACGTGTTTACGAAACACAGACGAACTCCTGGTTTGAAATTATTTTGCATGAAGGAAAGAACCAGCAGATACGCCGCATGTTCGACCTTATCGGTCATTCAGTTATGAAGTTGCGCCGCTCGCAAATTGGGCCATTGCGCGATGACAAATTGAAACCAGGCACCTGGCGCAAACTTTCGGCAGAAGAAGTCAGAGCGATTACGACCAGGAGTAAGGGTGGCCGGCCGGCGCGCGTGGCCAGTCACGCTTCATCGCGCCAATAAGGTAGAATCTGAGCGTAGGAAATGTTGGTTTGGACAGGCATTCTTGCCTGTGATGTAGCAGGCCGGGATGCCTTTGTCGCGTCTGCCGAACGGAAAAGATGCATTTCGAACTAAACGAAGAACAGCAGCAGATCAAGACGAGCGTGCGCGAATTTGCGGAGGCCGAGATCGCTCCACACGTGATGGAGTGGGATGAAGCGCAGCACTTTCCGATCGAGTTGCAACCGAAACTGGCGGAGTTGGGACTGACCGGCGTCTTGTTTCCGGAAGAGTACGGCGGCGCCGGCATGGGTTACATCGAATACGCCACGATCATCGAA
>JANMKA010000182.1:0-28049 GCA_031371765.1 Blastocatellia bacterium | reverse complement strand
CAGCAAAAGGAAACTTGTCGTCGGTGCACTTGGTTTCCTGAAGACAGAGCACGTCGGGTTCGACTGCCTGCAGCCAACGAACCAGGTGCGGTAGCCGCGCGAGAATTGAGTTAACGTTCCAGGTTGCGATTTTCATAATTGAGTGGTTTCGAGTTCCGGGTTTCGAGTTCAAGGCTTCTGAGCCCTGGCGCCCGAGTTGAATTACCCCGGGGCCATCAGAAAAGAACATCAGCCGGCAAGTTTCCAGGCCGCAAGAAAAACTCGAAACTCGGAACTCGGAACTAGAGCGAAGCTATCAATGCAGCGATCAACGCACCACGGCGCGGAATGTCATCAAGAATTATGTGTTCATGCGTTGCGTGTGCGCCGTCGCCGGCGATTCCAAGCCCATCAAGCACGGCAGCTCCCACCGCAGCGGCAAAGTTTCCATCCGAGGCACCGCCCACCTGCGTTTCACCCAGATCGAAACCGAGCTGGCCCGCAATATCTTTCGCTTGCTGATAAAGTTTCAGCACCTTTTCCGTGCGCTCGAGCGGCGGGCGGTTGATGCCGCCAGTTAACTTTAGCTGCACGCGCTCGTCAAACGGTTGCAGCTTGAAGATTTCATTCTCAAGCAACTCGGCCTCCGCCGCGGTTGTGAAGCGCACATCAATTTCCGCGCGCGCCTCGGCAGCCACAACATTCGATAGTGTGCCCCCGCGAAAGACGCCAACATTGACGCTGACACCGCCCGCCTTGCCATTGAACGCATGTAGTCGTTCTGTCTGTCGCGCTAATTCCAGCACCGCGCTGGCGCCTTTCTCTGGTTCCAAACCCGCGTGAGCGGCACGACCAATTGCTGCGAGCGAATAAATTCCAGTTCCCTTGCGCCCTGTCTTTGCGCGGCCGCCGCTGCCGGAAGGCTCAAGCACCAAAACGCTGCTCGCCTGTCTCGCGTCCGCTTCCACCAGCGGGCGTCCGCTGGCGCTGCCGGTTTCCTCGTCGCAGGTTAACAGCAAAACAATCGGGCGGCTGGGCTGGACGCCGAAATGGGTAAGCGCGCGAATAACCTCCAATGCCAGAACGCAATTCGCCTTCATATCAAACACGCCCGGCCCGTAGGCTTTGTTGCCTTCAATGCGCCACGGTCGTTCGACTATCGAACCACGCGCATGAACCGTATCGGTGTGTCCCAACAAAAGAACCGGCGCGGCGTCGACCGCATCCGAAAAAGCAAAAAGCCGTAGGTGCTGACCATAATTGTTAACCGGCACCACCTCGAGTTTCATACCGGGAATCGTTTCCGCTGTGTTCGCCAGCAAGGAAACAACATCCCTGCTGCCCGCTTCGTCGCCCGAAGGAGATTCTGTTTCCACCAGCGCTCTTATCGAGGCGACAATTTCGTCCTGCCTGCCAAGAAAGTAATCACTCAAATTGGTAATGTCTACGGCAGAGTTGTTCATAACGCGTTCAATGATTCTAAAAGCATTTGGCCTGAACTTAATCAACCAGCGGGGGCATGCCCCCTTCCCAACCGGAGAGCTGTTGGATCTATCGAGTTAACTGAACCAAGTACTCTGCCCTGGGCTCTAAAAGTTAAGGCCGATAAGCTCGAGGTCGGGAAGGGGGCATGCCCCCGCCGCCCGGTTACCCAGAGGCTTCATAGAAGACAAACTTAAGCAATCAATTCTTTTCTTACCGTTAGTTTCTCAATCCTGGCCACATTCGCCTCAAATCCAATACCCGGTTTTTCAGGCGCAGTAATTGTTCCAGCAGTGCTCACAGTTACCGGCGGATCGATAAGGTCTTCTTCCCAGTAGCGCGAGCTGGCCGAGACATCGCCTGGTAACGAAAAGCCGGCAAGCGTCGCCATCGCAATGTTGTGCGCGCGGCCAATCCCGGACTCGAGCATGCCGCCACACCAAACCGGAATATTGTTTCGGCGGCACGTTTGCTCGACTTCCTTTGCCTGCGCGTGTCCGCCTACTCGCCCCAGTTTCACATTGATAATGCGACAGGCGCCAAGCGCGATCGCGTGTTCCGCAGCAGCGCACGAGCGAATGGATTCGTCAAGACAAACTGCAGTACGAATTTGTTTCTGTAATTCGGAATGGTTGAAAATATCATCATGAGCCAGCGGTTGCTCGATCATCATCAGATGAAACTGGTCCAACTCGCGAAACAGTTCCACGTCGGCCAACGTGTACGCAGAATTAGCGTCGACCATCAACTGAATGCCGGGAAAGCGCTGGCGTACCAACTCAACGATATTCACGTCCCAGCCGGGCTTTATCTTAATCTTGATGCGTTGGTAGCCGGCGGCTAATTCCCTTTCAATCTTCTCATGCAGATCTTCCCGTGTGTGCTGAATGCCTATTGAAACCCCGCAGGAAATTTCACGGTGTTCACCACCTAAATGCTGCCAGAGCGGCAGGCCGAGTTGTTTGGCTTCCAGATCCCAACAGGCGGTTTCAAGTGCGGCTTTAGCCATGCGATTGCCGCGCACTGGCTGCATTAGCTTCCAAACGTCCGCGGCGTTTTCAATTTGCTTGCCGATGACCATGCGCGCCAGGAAAGTTTTCAGTGTCGGCCAGACACTTTCGGTCCATTCTTCGCAATAGAATGGGCCCTCACCTGCCGTGCACTCGCCCCAACCTTCCTGATCGTTACGATCAGTAACACGAACCAGAACAATGCGGCGCTCGCTAGTCCGCCCGAAGCTCGTTTCGAACGGATGCACCAACGGTAGACGAATTTCGCGTAATTCGACGGAAGCTATAAACACGCTTGAATGCCTTAGCGGATTTAAGTGGAGCGGAAATATTATTGCATGCGTACCGAGGTTTTCCGCAGCGGCAAAACGGAAGCTTACAGGCTGTTGTAATGCAAACTGTGAGTTTGCGGTGGTTGGTTACCCCCCCAAGTTGGGTGCCGCCAAGCCAGCGCAAACCAACAGTTTGCTTTACAAATAGAAAACGGTCGCCAACGACCGTTTGCAATTCACAATTTACCGCAGTTCTATTCCGTAGAAACGAGCGCTTCGTTATTCAACGCCGCGTGCATCGTGTGCCAGGCCAGCGTGGCGCATTTCACGCGCACCGGAAATTCGCGCACACCGGAAAACACTTTGAGGTTTCCCAAACGCTCCGCGACTTTCTCTTCGTCCGAATCGCTGGTAACCATCTCATGAAATGAAGTGAAAAGCTGTTCGGCGTCTGCTTTGCTCTTCCCTTTCACCGCCTGGGTCATCATGCTGGCGGCGGCTTTAGAGATGGCGCAACCCGAGCCTTCGAAACTTATTTCCTTCACCGCATCGTCTTCAAGAGTTAGATAAACGGTCAGATGGTCGCCACAAAGCGGGTTAAAGCCTTCCGCTGAATGGTTCGCGCCCTCGAGCTTGCGAAAATTCCGCGGCTTCTTATTGTGGTCCAGGATGACCTGTTGGTAGAGCTCGCTGAGTTCAGACATATGGAAATCCGTAAACTGTGAACCGTGGTGCCTTCGCGATGAGCGATTCAGCTTTCCCGTTACCGGTTTCAGGTTCCCGGTTCCCGGTTTCATCTTATCGGCTTCCGGTTATCGGTTCCCGATTTACGAGAAAATCTCCACCACCTTTTCAATCGTTCGCGCCAGCACGTCCACTTCTTCTTTCGTGTTGTAAAAAGCAAAGGAAGCGCGCGCGGTTGCGGGAACATTAAAACGTTGCATTACCGGCTGCGCGCAATGATGACCCGCGCGGACAGCGATGCCCTCCTGGTCGAGGATCGTGCCGATGTCGTGCGGATGAATGTCGTCGATGACGAAAGACAAAACGCTGAGCTTCTCACGCGCTGTGCCGATGATGCGTACGCCTTCGATTGCGCTCAGCTTTTCGGTGGCATAACGCAGCAGCTCGTCTTCGTGCGCGGCTGCTTTTTTTCGGTCAATCGTATTCAGATAGTCAATTGCGGCGCCCAGCCCGATTTGCGAAGCGATTGCCGGCGTGCCTGCCTCAAACTTGTTCGGCAAATCGCCGTAGATTGTTTTCTCAAAAGTCACGCTTTTGATCATGTCGCCGCCGCCCTGAAACGGGTTCATCGTTTCCAACAGCGCAGCCTTGCCGTAGACAACGCCGCTGCCGGTGGGCGCAAACATCTTGTGACCCGAGAATGCATAAAAGTCGCAGTCGAGATCCTGAACATCGACCAGCATATGCGGCGCGCTTTGAGCGCCATCGATCAAGACCGGCACGCCATACTTATGCGCCTGATCGATCATCCCCTTGATTGGATTGACCGTGCCCAGCGCGTTTGAGACGTGCGTTACCGCCACCAACTTTGTCCGCTCATTCAGCAGCGCATCATATTCATCAAGCAGCAACTCTCCAGCATCGTTCATCGGAATGACGCGCAGGCGAGCGCCTTTTTCTTCGCAGAGCATTTGCCAGGGAACGATGTTGGCGTGATGCTCCATCGCCGAGATGATGATCTCATCGCCCGCGCCGATGAACTTCCGCCCATAGCCGTGCATCACGAGGTTGATGCCTTCGGTCGCGCCGCGGACAAAAATGCACTCACGTGACTCGCGCGCGTTGATGAATCGCTTCACTTTCTCACGCGCGCCTTCATAGGCAGTGGTTGCCTTCTGGCTCAAATAATGAACACCGCGATGAATGTTCGAATGCTCGTCTTCGAGATAAATGCTGCCGCGATCGATAACCACCTGCGGTACCTGCGACGAGGCCGCATTGTCGAGGTAGACAAGCGGCTTGCCATTAACGGTCTGGCGCAGCACCGGAAAGTCTTCGCGAATTCGCTGCACGTCAAAGCCGTTGCCCGCTTGGCGTTCAATGGGGACTGATTTTTCGATCGTTGCCATGAGCTTACGCTTCCAGCCGCGCATTCAACCGGTGCAGCACAGCCTTGTCCAGCTCGTTACGAATTGAATCGAGTTTGATTTTTGCTATGACTTCCTCAGCGAACCCATAGGTCAACAGGTTCCGTCCCAGTTCGGGATGAATGCCGCGTGTCTCAAGGTAAAACAATTCGTCCTCATCAATCTGTCCGACCGCGGCGCCGTGCGCGCATTTAACGTCATCCGCCAAAATCTCCAACTGCGGCTTGGTATCCACACGCGCTTCGTTCGAGAGCAACAAATTCTTATTCGTCTGCATTGCGTCAGTCTTCTGCGCGTTGTGCCGCACGAAAACTTTACCATTAAAGACAGCTCGCGATTTGCCGTCCAAAATACCTTTGTAAAGTTGATGGCTGGTGCAGTTTGGCTGACGATGATCTATGACTGAGTGCGTATCAGCGTGCTGGTCACCGGTGACCAGATAAAGACCGTCCACCCAACACTCGGCACCTTCGTGGTCCATAGTCACCACGACGTCGTGTCGTGAAAGCCTGGCGCCAAACGTAATCGTGGTCGTGTCGTAGCTTGAGTTCCGACCTAATTCGACGGCGGTCGTGGCAATGTGAAACGCGTCGACGCTTTCACGCTGAACCTTGTAGTGCTCCAGTCGCGCTCCCTCGTCAAGCACAACCTCGACCACCACATTGGATAAATACTCGTTTGCGGCGGCGCTCAGGTAGTTTTCAACAATAGTAGCGTTGCTGTTTTCCGCGGCAACGATCAGCACGCGCGGAAAGTTTGCCGTCTTTTCGCTTTGCGCGATGAACAGCAAATGGATCGGGGCGGCAACGGTCACACCTTTGGGAATGTAGACAAACGCGCCGTGATTAATGAATGCGGTGTTGAGTGCAGTGAAACCGCTTACGACATAGTCAGCCTGACCCGACAAATGTGCGCGCACCATTTCGCTATAACTCTCATCAGATAAGGCTTGGTCCAAATCGATCGCGACTACCTCCGACGGCAGAGCGCTCATTGAAGACAAATCAATTCGCAGGACGCCGTCAACGAAAACTAGCTGGCTCGAGCGAGCTTCGGGAACGGAACTGAGTTGTTCCAACTCTCCATCCGATTGCTTGGTTTTTGTGGCAGCAGTTGCCGGTTGGAAGTTACCCCGCGCGATTGCGGCGACGTTTGTATACTTCCATTCCTCTTCCTTAACGGAAGGAAAGCCGAGTTCTACAAACCTTTCCAGCGCGCTCTGGCGCAGCCGGTCCAGCCATGAGGTTTCTGCTCCGCGGGTTTTCTGCAGCGCTTGAAAAGCGTCCTGGTAGATATTTTCTTTTTGCAGTTCAGTAACCATCGCTAGTTCGCACCCAGGCCCGCGCCGCTACCTTCCGGTGCTGCCTTCAACCAGTCATAACCCTTTTGTTCGAGTTCGAGCGCCAACTCTTTGCCGCCCTCTTTGGCGATGCGGCCGTTGGCCAGCACGTGAACAAATTGCGGCACGATGTAATCGAGCAAACGCTGATAGTGCGTCACCAGAATCACCGCGTTGTTTGCGTTGTGCAGTTGGTTGACGCCACCCGCCACGATCCTTAACGCGTCGATGTCGAGACCTGAATCGGTTTCATCAAGCACTGCCAACTTGGGTTCAAGCACGGCCATCTGCAGAATTTCGTTACGCTTTTTTTCGCCGCCCGAGAATCCTTCGTTAACGGAACGAGTCATAAAACTGGCGTCCATCTCGACTACCTTCGCGCGCTCTTTCAGCAAATCCTTGAACTCCAGCGGATCGAGCTCTTCTTCGCCGAGGTGTTTACGTTTTTCGTTGTACGCCAGTCGCAAAAACTGCGCGTTCGAAACACCGGGAACTTCGATTGGATATTGAAACGCCATGAAGATGCCTTCACGCGCGCGCTCGTCCGGCGCCAACTGAAGCAGGTTCTTGCCCTCGTAAAGCACTTCGCCTTTGGTGACCTGGTACGCCGGGTGGCCTGACAAAACTTTTGCCAGTGTCGATTTCCCGGAACCGTTTGGGCCCATGATGGCGTGTATCTCACCTTTTTTTACCGTGAGATTGATCCCTTTCAGGATTTCATTGCCATCGATGCCTGCATGTAAATTTTTGATCTCTAACATGAAAATGATTTACTCCGTAAATTCTGTGGTCATAGGTATCGGGTGTCGTGCCGGTCAAACGAGCTTCCGGCAACTGACACCCGACAGCCGATACCTGCAATTAACCAACGCTGCCTTCCAACTTCAAGCCGAGCAACCGCTGAGCTTCGACAGCAAATTCCATCGGCAACTGCAAAAACACATCCTTGCAGAAACCGTTAATGATCAATGAGACGGCGTCTTCCTGCGAAATGCCGCGCTGCTGAAGATAGAACAACTGCTCCTCGCTAATCTTCGACGTTGAAGCTTCATGCTCAACGCTCGAGCTGTTGTTCATCACTTCAATATAGGGAAACGTATTGGCGCCGCAATTTGATCCAATCAGCATCGAATCGCACTGCGTGTAGTTGCGCGCGCCCTCCGCTTTCGGCATCACCTTAACCAAACCGCGATAGCTGTTGTTGGACTTGCCCGCGGCAATCCCCTTCGAGATGATCGTCGAACGCGTGTTCTTGCCGAGGTGAATCATCTTGGTGCCGGTATCCGCTTGCTGCGCGTGATTGGTCAACGCCACCGAGTAAAACTCGCCAATGGAATTGTCGCCCTGCAGAATGCAGGAAGGATATTTCCAGGTAATCGCCGAACCCGTCTCAACCTGTGTCCAGGAAATTTTCGAATTGCGGCCGGCACACTTGCCGCGCTTGGTCACGAAGTTATAGATACCACCTACGCCTGCTTCATCGCCGGCATACCAATTCTGCACGGTTGAATATTTGATTTGCGCATCGTCGAGCGCCACCAGTTCGACTACCGCTGCGTGCAATTGGTTCTTATCAAACTTTGGCGCCGTGCAGCCTTCGAGATAGGAAACGTGCGAACCCTCTTCGGCGACGATCAGCGTTCTTTCAAACTGTCCCGACTCGGAATTATTAATTCTGAAGTAGGTCGACAACTCCATCGGACAGCGCACGCCCTTGGGGATGAAACAAAATGAACCATCGGAAAAGACGGCGCTATTAAGCGCGGCAAAAAAGTTGTCGTTCGTCGGTACTACCGATCCCAAATACTTCTTCACGAGGTCGGGATAGTCGCGAATTGCCTCCGTAAACGAACAGAAGATTACGCCGTGCTTCTTCAACTTCTCTTTGTAGGTTGTGGCTACCGAAACCGAGTCAAAAACTGCGTCGACGGCTACGTTGGCTAGCTGTTTCTGTTCCGTTAAAGGGATGCCTAACTTTTCGAACGTGCGCAACAATTCGGGATCAACTTCGTCGAGGCTGGCCAATGAAGCCTTGCGCTTGGGCGCGCTGTAGTAAATAACGTCCTGGTAGTTGATGGCGGGATAAGAAATGTTGGGCCAGTTTTTTGGCTCAGTCATGGTCAGCCAATGACGATAAGCCTTGAGACGAAACTCCAACATCCAGTCAGGTTCATCCTTCTTCGCAGAGATTAGCCGAATCGTGTCTTCCGTCAGACCTCGAGGAATAACATCGGATTCGATGTCAGTTACGAAACCGTATTTGTATTCCTGCTGATTTAATATTTCTGCTGTGCTCATTATCTAGTATGACCGCATCAGGCGGCCGTCACGCTTGCACGTGATTGTTCTCCAGTTTGGTTCTCGAACTCTGAATCTTGTGTAAGACCGCGTCGACGTTGGCTTCAGTTCCCAACAGTTGCGACAACGTGATGTCGGACAAAGCGTTATCGACAATTTGATGCAACTCAACGATCACTGGCCGGATGCCGCAATCACCGGTGTGCACGCATGAATCCAAAACGCCCGCATAACTCTTGCAATGTGTTTCGACGCTCTCGTCGTCGAGCACGCTGATAACTTCGTTCAGATGAATCTCGCCGGCTGAACGCGCCAGCCGATAGCCGCCCTTGGTGCCGCGCTGCGATTGGACCAGTCCCGCTTTATTCAGAATCCACATCAGCTTGCCGGCATTCGCAACCGAAATTCCTTCCAGCCGCGCAATCTGCGCCAAGGTCAGCGACTCGTCCTGCATATCGGCACGCGCGAGCTGCAGCAAGCAGCGCAATCCATATTCTTCTTGTGCAGATATTTTCATCGGTTTATTCCCTGGAACGAAACGCAGTTTAACCAATCCTTACTTTAAAGTCAACATTGGCTAAACGCTTTTGCTTGTTGGGGATGCAACGGAAGTCTGGCAGTCATATTGAATTAAAGGGTGAAGTTAAAGTCGAGGTAGCCAATGACACGAACGGGCTGACCCTGGCTAAGCGAGGGCGCAAATATCCATTGCCTGGCGGCGCTCTCGGCGGCCGTTCTCAGGATCGCGGGCCCATCGGATTTCGGGACACCGATGACCTTCCCGTTCTCATCGATGACCACATAAACGCGCACCATGCCTGCCATGCCCATCTGTCGAGCGACAGGCGGATAACGTGGCATTACTCTTTTTGATGCGATCGCGTTTAATGAGCCTTTGTCGATAGGTTTGGTAGTTTCAGGAGCAGCAGCGGGATTCGGACTGAGGTTGGGTCCGGCGACCGGCTGATCAGGTTGTTGTTCGAGTGAGTTGATATCGGTCGCGTGATTCGATTTGGATTGCGGTTGCGTTGTTGTATTGCCGGCAGTTGCGGATGTTTTTCGCGGGGGGAGGACGAGCATCGCACCAAGCGAAGCAACCTGCGTCTGTGAAGATGCCAAAACCTCGCGCACACTCGAGTATTCACTCGACCAGGTAGCTTGATCTTCGGCATCCTTTGCGAGCGCCAGGCGCAGTCCCAGCACGTCTTCCAACAAGGATAGCGAATCGTAGGCCTTGCGCTCAGTTGATATCGTTTTGGCCTGCGCAACCATGCGTTCGATCAGCGTCCGCAGGCGATTCAAATCGTTGGCCGCTTCGGGCTGAAGGTTTGCATCGGCGATGTTGATACCAAAACTACGATAACGCGAAAGGTGACTTCGCGCGCCATTAATCGCCTGTCCGGCAAGAGCAAAATAGGTCCGCAGTGACTCTTCATTACGGCCGGCGTCGGATTTGAAGCTTTCCTCAAGCAGCGCTTCGGCCCGCATGTAATTTCCTGCTTCCAGGTAAACGTTCATCAGCATCACCGAGGTAATGTTGCGCAGTGCCGGTTCTTTGGTCGCAGCCCGAACGGATTCGAGCTCACTGGCGGCTGTTTCTAACTGGTGCGCTGCTATCAGCGCTTTGGCGCGCTCGATGCGACCCTGTTCCAGCTCGGTAGACTTTGGCGCATCAATCAGCGATTGGGCCTGTAAACTTGCACAGCAAAGAAGGAAAACAACCAGGATGGGGGCAGATCGCACGGCCCGAGGGGCGGAGGGACAGATTCGTTTCACTAATTAACTCCTATATAAATGCAAAAGCGAGCGTAAAACGCTCGCTTACGACTTCATCAATATTTTCGCGGTTATTATGATCAGATCAGGACCAGATGGCAAGTCTCCATGCAAGCTAAGGCTGGGTTCCAAGGGTCCCCAGGCTCCTGGCTACCTGGTCCCGAAACCTCTGCGCGCTCACCTTGATTTCCACTTCATTCAGCGTCAACAGGCGCCGGTCGCGCATCACGATGCGGCCGTTGATTATTACGGTTTCGACATCGTTTGCCTTGGTGGCATAAACCAGATCCGAATAGACGTTATAGAGCGGGATTTGGTTTAGCGAGTCGCGTTCAAGAATCACCAGGTCGGCGCGCTTCCCAGTCTCGATCGAACCGATTTCGTTTTCCAGATGCAATGCCTGCGCGCCGCGAATGGTTGCCAATTCAAAAGCCTCTTTCGCGGACATTACCTTGGGGTCGCCGCTGAAAACTTTGTGAAGTTTCGCTGCCGTATCCATCTCTTCCCACATGTTCAAGTCGTTGTTCGATGCTGCTCCGTCTGTTCCCAAACCCACGAACAAGCCCCGCTTGAGCATCTCGGGAACCGGCGCCACGCCGGAAGCCAGTTTCATGTTTGATTGCGGATTGTGAACGATTCCGACACCGATTTGCTTAAGAAGGCCAAGCTCATCTTCGCTTGGCCAAACAACGTGTGCGGCGATGACTTTGTTGCTGAGAAAGCCGATGCGCGCGAGGTAAGTTATCGGACTGGCGCCTTTAGCTTTGATGCTGTCGTCGACTTCTCGTTTTGTTTCCGAAATGTGAGTGACGATGGGGGCGCCGGTGCGATCGGAAAAGGCGCGCACCGCCTTCAGGTGTTCCTCAGAAACGGTGTACGGAGCATGCGGCGCAATGGCCGGAACGATCAGGTCGTGCCCCTTCCACTTTTGTACAAATCTCTCAACGTAGGTCATCCCTTCCGCGTTAGTCTTGTTGTCAGCTACCGGGAAATCGATGATGGTTTCGCCGAGCACTCCGCGCACGCCTGCTTTTGCGGTTTCATCTGCAATCGCATCTTCGAAGTAATACATGTCGCAGTAGGTGGTCGTGCCACCGCGAATCATTTCCGCCAGTCCCAGACGGGTGCCGACGCGCACAAATTCTTCCGAAACATTTTTCGCTTCGGCCGGAAAGATATATTTCGTCAGCCAATCCTGAAGGTCGAGATCATCCGCCAGACCGCGAAACAGAGTCATTGGAATGTGCGTGTGGCCGTTGATGAGTCCGGGAACGATTAACTTTCCGTTCGCCTCAACCGTTTGCGCGGCCGAGTATTGGGACGCGATCTCTCTGCGCGTACCGACGGCGATGATGCGGCCGCCCGCGACGGCGACCCCTGCGTCCTGAATAACGCGACGCTGCGGGTCCATCGACACCAGCGTCCCACCCAAAACTAAAAGCTCAACTTGCTTCATGCGGCGGCCCCTCCGCTGAGCGCTAACAGGCAAGCAATATGCAAAAACAACGGCAGCAAGCGTGATTACCACCAGAATTTTCTTTGACATGTGACTAAACATAATGAGAGGTCGCGAGTTCCTAATCTTTGTGTGCGCTCAGAAATCGCGCGTCGAAAGCCCGCGGCAACAATTCCTTGATGGAACATTCCTGGGTTTCGCCTTGCAAGTTAGACAAGACGATTTTCGCGTTCCTGGCGAACTCCCAAATGATCTGCCGGCAAGTGCCGCAAGGCGGTGTCAGTGATTCGGTGTCCGCCACGATGGCTAGTTCCGAAAAATCGCGTTCACCTTCCGACAGCGCTTTCCAGATGGCAACGCGTTCGCCACAAACGGTCAGACCGTAACTGGCGCTTTCAACGTTGCAGCCAGTATAGATTTTTCCCGCGGCGGTTCTTACTGCGGCTCCTACCAGAAAATTTGAAAAAGGAGCGATAGAACGTAGCCTGGCTGTTTTTGCCGCCTCAATTAATTCCTGCAAACTCTTTTCACTCAAGATTGGCCTCCAACCGAGGTTAAAGCGCCTGCCAACCTCTCGCGAATTTTTCCACTTATTAAATCAATGCTCACTAAATTATGCCCACCTTCCGGAATGATGACGTCAGCGTAACGTTTCGAGGGCTCGACAAACTGCATATGCATTGGTCGAACCGTTCCGATGTACTGCTCAATTACCGATTCTATCGTGCGACCGCGCTCGGCAATGTCGCGGCGCAAGCGGCGGATGAAACGAATGTCGTCTGGGGTATCGACGAAAACTTTGATGTCCAACTGCTCCAACAACCGCGGTTCTGCAAAGATCAAGATGCCCTCAACAATCACGATTGGTTTGGGAGCGACCGCGCGAGTCTCGTTTAGCCGCATGTTGGTGCGGAAATCGTAAATCGGTAGGTCAATCGCTTCGCCCGCTCTCAGTTTGCGCACGTGATTGACGAGCAAATCATTGTCGAGCGCGTCGGGGTGATCAAAGTTTGCGACTTGCCGGTAGTCGAGCGGCAGATCCTTAAGGTTGCGGTAATAGGAATCCTGCTGGATGAAGACGACTTCGCTGGCGCGCACCGTCTCTAAAATACGATTCGCTACCGTCGTCTTGCCTGAGCCCGTCCCGCCTGAAATTCCAATGATTAAGCTCACAAAAAACTCTTCTCCAGTAGGATCAAGCTGACACAGACTAAAGTCTATGCCACTAAGGTAGTTTAGCAATGATTCGTCTCAGCAACTGCGCAAATGTGCCCCGCACGCGCTCGCCAGTCTCCATTACTTCCGCGTGGTTAATTGGTTCTTCACTGATACCCGCGGCCATGTTTGTGATGCACGAAATGCCAAGCACGTTGATGCCCATCTGTCGCGCCACGATTGCTTCAGGCACTGTGCTCATGCCGACGGCATCGGCGCCAAACGCACGCAACATGTGTATCTCGGCGGGCGTTTCATAGCTGGGACCAGCCAGGCCCGCGTAAATGCCACGACGAAGACTGACACCTAATTCGCGCGCTTCTTCAATCGCCAGCTCCTGCAATTCACGCGAGTACACTTCAGTCAGGTCGGGGAAGCGCGGTCCAAATCGCTCGTCGTTCGGGCCGCGCAGAGGGTTTACTCCCATTAGGTTCAGATGATCGCTGATGACCATCAACGCGCCCTGATTGAGTTGCACGTTAACTCCACCCGATGCGTTCGTAAGTATCAACGTGTCGATACCCAGCAGTTTAAAAGTCCTAATCGGAAATGTGACTTCTTCGAGCGAGTAGCCTTCGTAAAAATGCACGCGCCCCTGCATTGCAACGACGTTATTCTCTCCCACTTTGCCGACAACCAAACGGCCGGCGTGTCCCTGTGCGGTTGAAGACGCAAACCCGGGAATCTCCTGATACGGAATCCCGGTGGAGTCGGCAAAGTCATCTGCAAAGCCACCCAACCCGCTGCCCAACACCAGGGCGATACGCGAGCTTACACTCGTGCGGGCGCGAATCGTTTGGGCAGCCTGTTCAGCGCGTGAATACAAATCGGTTTGAGACCTGGCTTCAGACACGTTTCCATTCATCTGATCATTACCTGAAATATGATGCGCGCTATTTTTCCTTTTGGTAAGGAATGCCTAGTGCGCGCGGCGGTCGGGACGAGCCGATGAAGCCGGCGAGCACAATAATTGTTAACAGGTAGGGGACCATTTGAATAAACTGGATGGGAATGTCGTCACCTGGTGTTTGCCGCAGCAACGTCGCAAAGAATGCCGGCAGCTTGATCGCGCCCTGCATTTGAATTGAAACGGCCTCGGTGAAACCAAACAAGAGACAAGCGAGCAATGTCTGCACCGGCCGCCACTTGCCAAAAATCAATGCCGCCAGCGCAATGAATCCGCGGCCCGATGTCATGTTTCGGGTGAACAAAGACGACTGACCGATTGAAAGATACGCGCCGCCAATTCCCGCTAGTGCGCCTGCAATCAAAACACCCGCATAACGAATGCGACTTACACTCACGCCCGCAGCGTCAGCGGCCTCAGGGTTTTCGCCAACCGAGCGCAGCCGCAGCCCGAACGGCGTGCGATACATGACGTACCAGCAAATGCCCGCAAGCATTAGCAGCAGAATGGCAATAACCAGCGGGGTGAAAGGTATCAAACGATCGCGCGGGATTTGCGGTGTTGATCCCGACGAAAGAAAGAATGCGCCACTAAGAAACGCCGGTAGACCAAACATCAGAATATTAATCGCCATTCCGCTAACCACCTGGTCGGCCTTATAACGAATGCACACGATCGCATAGATCGCAGCAATGAAAATTCCCGCGCTCATGCCGGCAAGCAACCCGATCCAGGGACTGGCCGCGCCCAAATGCAGCTTGGAGTCCGCCGCGTAGGTTACTGCTGCTGCGGTAAACGCACCGGCGAGCATTTTTCCTTCGAGCGCGATGTTAATGACGCCGGACCGTTCAGAAAACAAGCCGCCAAGCGCCGCCAGAATTAAGGGCGTCGCCAGCCGCACCGTTGACCAAATCAAAGCCACCGTGAAAAGGTCTCTCATTTGAGTTACACCTTTGAACGTTTGAGCAAACCAAACCTGTTGAATGGACCACGAAATAGTGCTTCGGCGGCAACGAAAAGAATCACGACGCCCTGAAGCACATCGACTAGATCTTTGGTTACGTTGTTGGTAAACGCATCAACAAAGATGCCGCCACGAATCAGCATGCCGAACAAAATTGCCGACAACAGAACGCCGACCGGATGATTGCGGCCCAGCAGCGCCACGGCGATACCAGTAAACCCATAGCTGGCGGAAAAGCCGTCGTAGTAGCGATAACGGTAACCCAATACTTCGTTAATGCCGACCATGCCGGCAAGCGATCCTGAGATGGTCATCGCAATTATGATCTGTTTGCGAATCGAAATGCCGCCGTATTCAGCCGCCGTCGGGTTCGACCCCGTGGCGCGCAACTCGTAACCCCACTTCGTGCGCCACAGAAAAAGGTAGACCAGTACACAACAAATCAGCGCTAGAATAAATGCGAGATTGAGCGGGATGCGTTCAGGAAACCCGGGCAGAAATTTTCCCAGGCGCGCGATGTGGGCGCCGCCGCCGATCTCGGTTGTTTGCATGATCGGATCGCCCGGCGCTTTGTAGTGATACTGCGTAAAGTAACTGACGAGCGCAACGGCGATGAAGTTCAACATGATGGTGTTGATGACTTCATGCGAACCAAAGCGCGCTTTCAACACACCCGGAATCGCGCCCCACGCGCCGCCGGCGATAATCGCCGCCAGGAAACAGAGCGGCAGCAGCAACCAGGCAGACATGTGCACGAAAGTAATGCCCACCCAGGCGGTCGCAAACGCGGCGACGTACAACTGCCCTTCAGCGCCGATGTTCAGCAGGCCACAACGGAAGGCAACCAGAACCGCCAGCCCGGTAAAGATTAACGGCGTCGCATAAAAGAGCGTGTAGCCAATGCCGTCCGGCCACGACAGGGCGCTGCCGATCAGCAGCTTGTACGCGACAATCGGATCGTCGCCAACGATCAGAATCAGAATTCCACCAACGATGAAAGCCGCGACAACGGCAATCAGTGGAAACATCAATTCACGAAGTAGTTTCATTTGTTGTCCGCGAATTCAATTTAGAACAGCAAACAGCACGGTCTTTGCGTTCGCCTCAGCGGGGCGAGATGTCTATAGCCTGAGGGTTCCTTTTTTGCTTCCCTGCTCCGTAGGAGCAAAACAGGTTTCGCTCCTGCGGAGCGAAGAATTATATGTGTGTGTGCTCAGAGCTATAAACATCTCGCTCCGCTGGAGCGAAAGCTTCAACCGTCTTCAATGCTTCCCGCTGCCGCCAGTCATCAACAAACCAATCTCTTCAACCGTCGCAACTTTCGGATCAACGTCGCCGACTATGCGGCCTTCGTGAATGATCAGCAAGCGATCCGCGAGCGCCGTTACTTCTTCCAACTCTGCAGAGACAAGTAACACCGCGCAGCCTTCATCACGCAGGGCAACCAACTTGCGATGGATAAACTCAATCGCGCCGATATCAACACCGCGCGTCGGCTGGGAAACGAGCAAAAGTTTCGGACGCAGATCAAACTCGCGACCGATGATCAGCTTCTGCTGGTTGCCGCCAGATAGCGCGCGCGCCGGCAATTCCTGGTTGGTCGGCCGTACGTCGAAGTCTTCGATTATTTGTGCGGCGCGTTTGCGAATGGCCTGGTTGTCGAGAAATACACCCGCTGTCGAAACCACCGGCTTCCGGTAATGCACGCCTAAAATCGAATTCTCGGCAAGACTAAAATCCAACAGCAAGCCACGCCGGTGCCGGTCTTCGGGAATGTGGGCAATGCCAAGCTCGCGACGCGACCGCGCATCAAGGCGGGTAATATCGCGGCCCTCCAGCCGGATCTCGCCGGTCATACGCCCGGGCGTTACCAGACCCGCCAGCGCCTCGATCAATTCCGTTTGGCCATTGCCTTCGACGCCGGCAATTCCGAGGATTTCGCCTTTACGTACTTCAAAAGAAACACCGTTAACGCGCTTGGTGCCGTCAGTCGTCGATACCGAAAGATTTTTGACTGACAGCTCGGTCGTGCCAACATCCGCATCCGGTTTTTCAACTCGCAGCAACACTTCTCGGCCAACCATCATGCGCGCCAACTCGGCTGCGTTCGTGTCTTTGGTAGCCACCTGACCGACTACGCGACCGTCGCGCATCACCGTTACTTCATCCGAGATGGCCAACACTTCCGAAAGCTTGTGCGTAATGATGACCACAGTTTTTCCCTGCTGGCGCATGCCTCGCAGGATCGCAAAAAACTCTTCAACTTCCTGCGGCGTGAGCACCGCGGTCGGCTCATCGAGAATCAAAACCTTTGCCTGACGATACAAGGCCTTCAACAACTCGACGCGCTGCTGCTGGCCCACCGAAAGATGTTCGATAACTGCGTGCGGATTAACGGCGAGCTTAAATTCTTCTGAAAGCTTTTGAATATCGCTAGACGCCTGGTGCAGGTCGAGCGCAACCTCGCTGCCTGGTTCGGCGCCCAGCACAATATTTTCGGCGACGGTCATGGTGCTGACGAGCATGAAGTGCTGGTGGACCATGCCGATGCCGAGCGCGATGGCATCATGTGGGCTGTTAATCTCGCGCGCCTGCCCATCGACGATGACCTCACCGCTGTCGGCTTTATAGAAGCCGTAGGCAATGCGCATCGCGGTGGACTTGCCGGCGCCGTTCTCACCGACGATGGCATGGATAGTCCCAGGCTTAACGACAATGCTTACGCTGTCGTTCGCCAGCACGTCACCGAATCTTTTTGTTATGTTTCTTAACTCAAGCACGAAATTAGCTTTTGTTGTTCCTGTTGGTTTTTGGTCTTGGGTCTCTGGGCTTTGGGCTTTGTTTCTCTTGGTTCAGGCAGGCTTCCCACTAGCCCTGCGAAGGGGCAACTCGTTTTCTTTTTTCCAGCGTACCGATTGATCGCAGATAGGCGTTCAACTTAGGCGTCAATTCCTTTACCAGGGGAAGGAGCTCGTCAACTTGCTTCTCGCTAAGTAGCTTTCTTCGGTAAGCTCGCCGTAACCAATGCTGAGTCTCGTATAACGATCCTCTCGCGATTCTCAGAAACCGGCGAAGCTCTGGATCAGTCCCTCTGCCACTTCCTTCGGCAATATTGGCGCCAATGCTGTCTCCTGCCCGCACGAGTTGCATGCCTACCGTGTCCTTTGCGAGTATGTCCCAGCGAACAACAATCTTCCATAAATTATCCGCTAGTTTTTCCGATAATGTGTAAATCTGCAAATTCTCAAAATTTGTCTTTGCCATTTGAACCTCCTGGTGTGGAGGGTGATGATTGAAGCAGGGAGCGCAAATACCTACTACGTTCGAGCGGCTTTCTCAAAGACCAAAGACCCAAGACCTTAGACCCTGACGATTATTGAGTCATCCGATCAATAACCTTAATTTCACCACCGATAATCTTCTTCTTCGCTTCTTCGACTTGCTGAATCATTTCCGGCGTCACCAGGTTCTGGTTGTTCTGGTCCATGGCATAGCCAACGCCATCCTTGTCCAGGCCATAAACGTGGAAGCCGGCCTGGAACCGTCCGTGCGCCACATCATCGACAATTGCATAGACCGCATTGTCGACGCGCTTGACCATGCTGGTAAGCACGAACCCAGGCTTGACCATATTCTGATTCGAATCGACGCCGATTACGAAATGGGTGGCGGCGCCGTTTTGTGTGCCGGCTTGCTCAACCGCATCAAACGCGCCCAATCCGGAATTTCCGGCCGCAGTAAAAATCACATCAGCGCCTTTGCCGATTTGCGCCAGCGCCAGTTCCTTGCCCTTGCCCGGATTGTTCCAGGCAGAGTCTGTCACGCCAACGTAGTTTTGGATAACTTTGATGTTCGGGTTGACGGCGCGCGCGCCTTCTTCGTAACCGCCTTCAAACCGGTGGATGAGACCAATGTCCATGCCGCCCAGGAATCCGATCGTGCCGGACTGAGACTTCTTCGCCGCCAACATGCCGACGAGGTATGAACCTTCGTGTTCCTTGAATACCAGCGACGCGACATTGGGAAGTTCACTAACGCCGTCCACGATCGCGAAATGAATGTTGGGATATTCTTTGGCGACGCGTTCCATGATCGGCGCCTGGGCAAAACCTACGCCGATGATCAAGTCATAGCCCCGCTCGGCGAAGGCGCGCATGGCAGGTTCAATAGAATTTGGCGTACCGGGCTCAATGTCTCGCAACACGATGTTGAGAGCGGGCTTGCCGCACGGCGTTCCGTCGGGCCAGTTACCTGTTTCGGCGCACTTCACTCCGGCAAAAGCAGCGGCGTTGAACGAACGATCGTCTTTGCCGCCAATATCGAACACGATGCCGACATGGATTTTGGATTTATCGTCGGCGCTATAACTCGTACGGTTGCAGGCAGAGCCGAACGCCGCGAGCACCAGTACCAGCGAAACCATCAACCAGAGCGCCAACTTCATTCGTTTATTACTTCCTTCACCAGCAATAGTTTTTCGGGGGGCTCGTCGCCGATTTCATAAGCGGCTTGGAGAGCTTGGACTGCTTCTTGTGCCTTCGCCTCGTCATCACAGTAAACGGTGCCGATACTGTCGCCGGCATTGATGCGGTTGCCAATCTTAACGTCGGTGATGAACCCGACCGTCGGATCGATCTCATCATCAATGCGCACGCGTCCCCCGCCGATTGCCGCAATGGCGTGACCAATGTCGGCCGTCTTAACCGCTGTAACAAAACCTGAACGCGGCGATTCTACCTTAAACGATTCAGTCGCCAAAGGCAGAAACTTAGCAGGCTCGTCGCACACGCGCGGGTCACCACCTTGCGCGGCGACGTTCGCACGAAAACTCTCCAACGCTTTGCCTGACGATAGAATATTTTCCAGACGCGCCCGAGCCGCTGCCAAAGAGTCATCGACGTGCGCCAACATCAGCATGTGCGCCGACAGCTCGATCGAAAGATCCAAAACCGGACGCGCACCCTCGGCAACTTCGCCGCGCAAAAGTTCGATGCACTCTTTGACTTCAACTGAATTTCCTACGGCGCGGCCGAGTGGTTGATTCATGTCGGTAAGCAAGGCGCGCGTGCGAATGCCGCAGGAGTTTCCGGTCTTCACCAGCGCGTGGGCCAACGCTTGCGCGCGCGCTGGTTCGCGCATAAAGGCGCCTGAACCAAATTTCACGTCGATGACCATTGCATCAAGGCCAGCCGCGCCCTTTTTCGAAATTATCGAAGCGACGATTAGGGGAATGGCTTCCACCGTTGCAGTCGCGTCACGCAGCGCGTACATCTTTTTGTCCGCGGGTGCCAGCTCCGCGGTTTGACCAGACATCGCATAACCAACCGTTTGCAGAACGTTTTCGAATTCGGAAGCGCTCAGGCCCACACGATAGCCCGGAATCGATTCCAACTTATCGAGCGTGCCGCCCGTATGGCCCAAGCCGCGTCCCGAAATCATCGGCACGCAAACTCCGCAGGCCGCAACCATTGGTGCGATCAACAACGATGTCTTGTCGCCGACTCCTCCGGTTGAATGCTTATCTGCTTTTGGTTTGGCAATCGTCGAGAAATCGAGAACATTACCCGAATGCAACATCGCCTCGGTGAGTATTTCCTGTTCGGAGTCATCCATCCCCTTAAGGAAGATCGCCATCAGCAACGCGCTGATTTGATAGTCGGCGAAGGAGCCGCTGGTGACACCGTCGATGAAGAAGCCAATCTCTTCGCGCGACAGTTGCGCGCCGTCGCGCTTTTTTCTAATGACGTCCTGTGGTCTCAATCGTTTCCTCTTAGTGTCCGATAAAGCTTTAGCTTGCAGTAACGCCGCGACAAACCAAAGAAGCTCTGCACAAGTGTCTGCGATGCGTAGCGTCCCAATGAATTTAGCCCGGCGTTTCAACGTCGGGATGAGATTCTTCTTTAGCACTCGTCGCGTAGCGACGAATGAGTACGAGTTGATTTCAGGCGTCGCTACGGCGACGCGGACTCGCTTCTTTGCCGTTCCCGGCCTTGAAAGGCCGGGCTAAATTCGTGCGAACGCTACGCGTCGAAAAACCAATACTGATCCTATTCGGCTTACTTAATCAGAGCTTCCTAAAGTTTCTGGGACATTTACCAGTTTGCTTTACGATTCAATCAAAACAATCGCCTGCGCAGAAACGGCCAGCCCTTCGCCCACGGCATCAAGGCCTTCACCCGTCTTCGCTTTTACACTGACGCAGCCGATTTCAATAGCCAACGTCTCTGCCAGGCGTTCACGCATCGAAAGAATGTAGGGCCGCAGCTGCGGCGCTTCGAGCATGATCGTTGCGTCTACATTTACAATGTGAATGTTTCGTTCGTGTGCCAGCCAGACCACGCGCGACAACAGTTGCAGACTGTCTGCATCTTTCCATTGCGGGTCGTTGTCGGGAAAATGCATTCCCAAATCCCCTTCACACAACGCGCCGAGAATGGCATCGCTAACAGCATGCAGCAAAGCATCGGCGTCTGAATGGCCTTCGCCCCCGCGCTCAGAGGCCACGTGCACGCCGCCCAACTTGAGTGGCCGGCCTGCGACCAGGCGGTGCGTATCAGTGCCAATGCCGATGCGGAACATAAAAGACAGAGGTCAGAAGTCAGAGATCAGAAAGTCAAAGAATTAAAAGTCAGTAGTCGTTCGGCGAGAACCAGGTCTCCGGGCCGAGTAATTTTGATGTTGCGCGCACTGCCCTCAACGATAGCTACTCGCTCACCCAACCGTTCGACTAAAGAACTTTCATCAGTCAAATCAGGATCGAAAACGTCTGCCTGTTCGTAGGCCCGGCGCAGCAATTTATATCTAAAGCACTGGGGCGTTAGCGCGTTCCTCAGATCATCTCGCCTTAGCGTCTTGACGACAGCCCCCGCGCAAACTTCTTTGACTGTGTCGACGGGCGCACTAACCAGAATCGCCGCGCCTTCAACCTGCGCGGCTGCCACCGTGCGCGCTATTTCATCGGGCGTCACAAACGGGCGGACTGCGTCGTGAACCGCAACGATTTCTACAGTTGTTTCGCGCACCGCCTGCAAACCACGCAGCACTGACTCAGCTCTTGTCGCGCCGCCCGGCACAACTTTCGTCAGCTTTCGCAGTTCGCATTTGCCTGCTAACGATAAAAAACCAGCCGATTCTGCGGCTGAGATTACGACGATGATTTCTTGAATGGAATCACACTGCTCGAATGCCTGCAGCGTGTGAAAAATGATGGGCGTGCCAGCCAGCTCGAGAAATTGTTTTGGCCGCTTGCCTGCCAGCCGGAGGCCTTGTCCGGCGGCGGCTATGATTGCGACGTTCATAAGCAGGTGACAAGTGAAGAGTCAAAAGTGAAGAGTGAAAAGCAATACATAGCGGCATTACTTTGGTTCTCCTTTTCACTCTTCACTTTTTACTTTTCACTTTTCGCTTGTCACTGGCTAAGACTCAGTTATTGGCTCGCCGTCGCTGATGCGCACCGGCCCCGAATTGCGTGCGTCTCGCGGCGGCCGGCGAGTGGTGCCATTGGCCCGGTGCTCGCCGCTGAATCCGTTTTCCGGCTCTTCCCAAAGACGTCCAAAAATCATTTTTCCGGCAGTGGTTTGCAGCACACTGGTGACCGCGATGTCAGCGTTCTTGCCAATCAAACGCCGCGCGTTGTCGACGACCACCATCGTGCCGTCGTCAAGATAGGCAACGCCCTGGTTGTATTCTTTGCCTTCCTTGAGGATGAACACACGCATCGCTTCGCCGGGAAGCACAACCGGCTTTAGGGCATTGGCCAGTTCGTTTATATTCAGCACGCTGACGCCGCGCAACTGCGAAACCTTATTTAAGTTGAAGTCGTTGGTGACAATGACCGCATCTAGTTGCTGTCCCAACTCGATCAATTTCAAATCCACTTCGCGCACCGCCGGAAAGTCAGTCTCCACAATTTGAATATCAAGCGAGCTGTTATTCTGTAAACGGTTCAGCATGTCGAGTCCGCGACGACCGCGCTGTCGTTTGGAAGAGTCGGGCGAGTCGGCGACTTGCTGCAGCTCCCGCAAAATGAATTGCGGAATGATCAGCGTGCCGGTCAGAAATCCTGTCTCGGCCACGTCGGCGATGCGGCCGTCAATGATTACCGAAGTGTCGAGAATTTTCAGGTCGCGTCGCGAAGCCTTGTCGCTAAGTATGCCGCCCAGCGCCGACAACTCGAGATAGTCGCCCTTAGCAGCGCCCACCATCAGCCCGACATAGCCCATAAAGAAGACGAGGCCGAGGGTCAGAAACGTGCGCACTTCATGGGCCATGGATTCCTGCCTCATGATTAGCGAACCGATCAGGTAAGCCCCGACGATCCCCAGGATCGAACCTACGGCTGCCCCAATCAGTGTCTTCAAAGATGCGCGTCGGATTCTTAATTCGAAGAGAATAATGCAGATTGCAACCAGGGCGCCGACACCTGCGGACATCCACGGATCGCCGCCAACAGGTTTCAAAACGTATCCAGCAGCGATAAGAAAAGCAGTAAAAATTAAGCGGATGATAACGACATCCCCATGCATAATGGCGAATCTTATCACGGCCACCCTAGCCCGTCATTAAAAACCTCGGTCAAACTGAAAGTGGCATAGGCTTTAGCCTATGTCGGGCGGGGAGCCGCAGACTAAAGTCTCTGCCACAGTCCGTACAACAAAAGGGGCGGACCCGCAGGCCCACCCCAGTTTGTTGTCGAATGTCCGTAACCTGAGGTTCTTTAGCGGTTGTCAGGATACTGAATCCGCACACTAAAGCTGCCGGAGTTATCGCTATAGTTGTCGTCGTTGACCAGCAGGAACAAGCGACCATCGCTGGGCACCGTTAAGGTCATCTGATTGCCAACCAGGAATGGCTGGGTCGCTTGACCAGTCGATAACAGGATGTACCCGATGAGCGCCCCGACACCCGCAGTTGGAACTGGTCGAGTGGCAAAGAGCGATGTCGCTCCCGGCGTTGCGCCATTTGGCGAAACCACGCCAACGCGCCGGCCCGCGGTAATGTTTCCGCTCGCTGTAATTATCACCTGATCGCCCGCGCGTAAATCGATCCCGGTATCCGCGCCGCGGGATTCATTTCCCTGAACGGCGATGATTCGTTCCAACATGCGGCTGTTCCGGCGGTCACCTTGCCCTTGTCCCTGGCCTTGTCCACCGCCCCCTTGTCTCGAGCGGACTGGTGCGGGGTCATTATCGCCTTCGTCCGGGTACGAAAACGGATCGTAGGTGTCGTTACTATTGTTGTCGTCACTGGTTCTGGCCATTGCTGTAAGATCGATTTGCTTGCGAATGCGAACGTTAAAAGCGCCGCGCGCATCGGTATAGGAACTACGGTTAGCAGTTAGATACAAACGGCCGTCGCGGTCTGCTACAAATTCACGACCGGCTCCCAATTCGATAATGGGCGAATCATATTCGTTGCCGATTACGCCGATCAGCGCGCCTTCCGCAACACGCGGGAGCGGCGCATAAGGATCAGTGGTGCTTAACCCGGCTGGAGTAATCCTTGAACGACCGGCGTAAATCGTGCCAGTCGCGTCAACCCTCACTCGTTCGCCGCGCCGAACATCAACGCCGCTGTCAATCCAGTTTGAACCTAAAGTTACGTCGACGGTTTGCGTTTGATAACGCGCTTCATCCAAAGACCGCCCCTCAATCTCGATGCGATCGATGTCACGTGGTCGCAGGAAGATCACCTCTCCCTGGCGCACTGTTCGGGTAGTTTGCGAATAGGTTGGCTGGGTGGAAGTAGATGTGCGGTTATCAGTTCGCACCGGCAGAGTCGCGGGCGCGGTTAACTGAATGGCAAAACGGCCGTTGATATAACCAAGCACATTCCCGCGTATGGTCGTGCCACCTCGCAGGTAAATAGTGTCAGCGGCAGCTATGGAAACGGCCGCGAAAGTAAGCAACAAAGCAAAGACGATCTTTTTCATTAGTGGTCTCCTCCTTGGTCCAGGCCAAAGAATTTTGATTGTGGGAGAGATTTTACGAGATAAAAAGGCTAATTATCTGCTCAGGGGTTCACTTAAAGATACATCGAACTGCAAGCGAGAGCAAACACGCGATTTTACTGGGGCCGCAGAATATTGGGACCGCGGGCGTCCCGCCCGCAATGAGCGCGGAGCGCGAACAAATGATTAGTCACAGGCCTCTTACCCAGGGCTGCGCGCCTGCGGCGCGTTGCAGGCGGGACGCCCGCGGTCCCAGTATTACGGCTTCGCTTCCGCAGCCGGCGGCTTAACCGTCACCGCCGGAATATTCTGATCCCGCACCAGTTGATTAAACGCCGGCACGTCGGTCTTCATAATCTGGGCCAACCTCGCCAACTGCGCATCAATCTGCACTACCAGTTCATCGTAGACAATATATGTCTGTTCAGTCGGCGCGGTATCGGCGCTGGATAGCACGCCAGTCAACGAAGCCAGTTTGTCGTTCAGGCGAATGGGAAAATTCAACGGGTCCTGGCTGCTTTGGTTTTTTGTTTGATACAAACTCTCTTCAACTGAGGCCAGCTTCTTCTTCAGGTCTGAAGCGGAATCGTTAATGGTTTTGAAGCCGGGCTGGCCAGCGACCCGTTTCAACAAATCGTCGACCTGCTTGCGCACATCGCGTATCTGAATGATCGCGTTGTGAGTTTCCGTTACCTTGTCGTGAATTCTCAAACCGAGTTCCAACTGTTTCGCATAATCGGCAGACGTCGTTGTCAGACGCGGATCGGGTTTCACTTCAAAGTTTTCCGTAAACGTTTTCCCGTCGACGGTCAGCCGCACCTGATAGTTGCCGGGCACGACGCGTGGGCCACGCAAGTCGCCGCCCCACAAGATCATTCCCGGGAACCGGACCGCGTCCGCGTAACGCAAGTTCCAAACGAAACGATTCAAGCCGACGTCAGTTGTCAGTCGCGCTGGGCGTCCGCCGCCGCCAAAAGAATCGGATTCTTCTCCCGACGGCGCTGCCGGCTCTTCGGGAGGAGTTGTCACTTGAGCCGTGCCCGGCGCCGGAGACGCGGACGGAGCAGGAGACGGTTGGCCACCGGGCGAAGCACTGGCAGCGGGTGGCGGCTGCGCGCTGGGCCCTTTCGCGGTGAACTTCTGAATTGATTTTCCTGACGAGTCGAGGAATTCCAAAACTACATCACTCGCCGGTTTTGATTTGAGTGAATAATAAATGACCGCGCCGTTAGGCGGATTCCTGCCAATCGTTGCGCTCGGCAAGAATGGACCTCCACCGCCTCCCTGCATTCGGTAAGCATCTTCAGGATGAAACAGCCGAGTGTCCCTCACCGCATTCGTCCCACCGGCGCCCATCATTTGCTGCAGCAGCGGCAGGTCATCAAAGATCCAAAACGATCGTCCCTGTGTCGCGGCCACCAAGTCCTTATCACGTTTATGAATCGCCAGGTCGGTAATTGGAACAACCGGCAAATTGAATTGCATTGATTGCCAGTTCGCGCCGTCATCGAAAGAAACATAAAGACCGGTTTCGGTGCCGGCGTAAAGCAACCCGTGCGTGTTTGGATCTTCGCGAATCACGCGCGTGAAGGTCGTATTGGGAATGCCGTTCGTGATCTTCTTCCAGGTCTTGCCATAATCGCTCGTCTTATAGAGATAGGGTTTGTAATCATCCCACTTGTACATCGTCGCCGCGACATAAGCGGTGGCCGGATCGTTCGGCGAAGCTTCAATCGAATTGATCTGGATCCATTCCGGCATGATCGACTTTGGCGGCGTCACGTTTTCCCAGTTCCTGCCGCCGTCACGTGTCAGTTGGACCAGGCCATCATCCGAGCCGGTCCAGATCAAGCCCTTCGCCACCGGCGATTCCATAAATGTGAAAATCGTGTCGTAGTACTCGATGCTGGTGTTGTCTTTGGTAATTGGACCACCCGACGAGCCCTGCTTTGTTTTGTCGTTGCGCGTTAGGTCGGGACTGATAATTTCCCAGCTCTGTCCTTCGTTCAAAGAACGAAACAGCACGTTGCCGGCCGCGTAAAGCGTGTTCGGATCATGTGGCGAAAAGAGGATTGGAAAATTCCACTGAAAGCGATACTTCAAAACGTCCGCGCCGGCGCCCATTGGATTGTTCGGGTAGGGCGATACATCACGCAGTTGGCCGGTGTGATGATCGTAGCGTGTTATCAAACCGCCGTACGATCCGGCATAGACAATTTCCGAATCTTTCGGCGAAGGCGCAATCCAACCAGACTCGCCACCGCCCACGTCGTACCAGTCCTGCCGCGTAATGGCGGAATCGACTGTGCGGCTGGCGATGCGCACCGTGGAGTTGTCCTGCTGGGCACCGTAGACGTTGTAGGGAAAATCATTGTCGAGGGCGACCCGGTAAAACTGCGCCGTCGGCTGATCCTGTTCGCTCCAACTCTTGCCACCGTTAAACGAAACATTCGCGCCGCCGTCGTTGCTGTTGATCATACGATTGGGATCATCCGGCGCGATCCAGAGATCGTGATTGTCGCCGTGCGGCACCGGTATTGAGTTAAAGGTTTTCCCGGCGTCGTTGGATTTGTAGAAACCGGTGTTCAAAACATAAACCGTGTCGGCGTTCTTTGGATCGGCGTAGATACGCGAGTAATACCAGGCGCGTTGCCGCAGCTTTCTGTCTTCATTAACCTTCGTCCAGTTTTTGCCGCCGTTCTCTGAACGGAAAACACCACCGTCTTCCGCTTCGACAATTGCCCACAGCCTATCGGGCGTCGCCGGTGAAGCCGTGATGCCGACGATTCCGATTGTCCCTTTTGGCAATCCAGGGTTGCGGGTGATTTCGGTCCAGGTATCACCGCCATCAGTTGATTTGAAAATGCCACTGCCGGCGCCGCCGCTCTCCAGCGTCCACGGCTTGCGATTAACCTCCCAGAAGGCGGCGTAAAGAATGTTGGCGTTGGTCGGATCGAGAATCAGATCGCAGGCGCCGGCCTTGTCGCTCTTGTACAAAACCTTCTGCCAGGTTTTGCCGCCATCTCTCGAGCGAAATATGCCGCGCTGTTCGTTGGGCGCCCAGACATGGCCTTGCGCCGCAACGTAAACGATGTCTGGATTTTTTGGATTCACACGGATGCGCGAGATTTGTCGCGTGTCCTCGAGCCCTATCCGTTTCCAGGTTTTGCCCGCGTCTATTGATTTATAGACCCCGTCGCCATGGGATACGTTGCCGCGAATTGGCGACTCGCCCATGCCGACGTAAATTGTGTTGGGATCAGAATCCGACAAACCAATCGCGCCGACTGA
>JANMKA010000127.1:0-34912 GCA_031371765.1 Blastocatellia bacterium | reverse complement strand
CGTAAGCACAATAAACGCCGTTGAAGCCGAAATCCGAAACGCTCGCGCTAATAAAGCGATCGTGTAAGGCGGTATGAATTGAATTGAAAACGTTGACTCCGGAAGCGGCGACTGCGCCGTGCTGTCTCTTCCTGCAAACGGATCGTTGCGGCGGGACCGTCCATCTATCAACGCATTGACATAAGCTGAATAGAGAAACTCATCGCCCTGAAGAGTCGCGTAGCCGCCATTCCAATTAGTTCCGCGCACAAACCAAAAATGGATCTGCGGTATTAGGGATAGGAGCACCATCGCCAGGGACACCAGGGCGCACCACTTCCAGCCTCGTACATAAGAAAGTGCAGCCATCGCAGAGATTTTATCTGATGGTCCTAGTAAGCTGGAATATTTCTGTTGATGGCGGACGGAAAGGCTTGCCGAGTCTATTGGTCTTGGCGCCGAGAACTCTCGCGTGGGTCTGCTACAGGTGCTCGCCTGCGAACAGTGTTCAACGAAACCAAACACGCTTCCTCACGATCGTATTTCCCGTAATACTCAGAGTGCGTTTGGTCCAAGTAGCGAAATCATTGCCCTTGTCTCCCATGCAAAATAGTGGTCAAGGCAGGGGCCAAAGCATCAACGAACTCGGCACAATCGTTGCACTGCGAATCTGCGCATAAGAAATGTTGCCGTGATCGGCAGGATGCGATCTCTCAGGTCTCCTGAGGCGACGCCTGCACTTCTTTTGCAGCCTCGTGCCCTGACAAACATATTCACGTACGGGCGCAAATCCAAACCCTCTTTCTGAAGGAGCAAATCAAATGAAACGGATTAAGAATTTTATCAACGACGAGTCTGGCATGGAAACGTTGGAATACGCGGTTATCGCGGGCCTAATAGCCTTGGTTGCTGTAGCCGTCTACAGCACCAACTCCACTTGGAAAACGAACCTTGTAAATAGGCTCACTGGCGCTACCAATGCCAGCTAGTTGTGGTTCTCTTCGGGGAAGTGGCGGGCGAGTGCTGGAGAATCAACACTTCAAGCCCGTCAAACCCGTTCCACCTGCCCGGCAATCTATTTTCTGTTCGCTCTAAAGCTGTTAGCGAAGCAGGCAGCGACATGTCCATTTAGACGAGGCCCGCAATGCCTTTCCAGCAAACTGTTGCCATCGCCCTACTGTTTGTCCCCATGGCAATCTTAATAACGTACATGGACGTGCGCTATCGGCGTATTCCAAATAAGCTCGTGCTGGTAACACTCATCGGCGGGCTTGCGCTTAACACCATCTTCGGCGGATCTCACGGGCTATTAACAAGCTTAGAGGGAATTGCGCTAGCTTTCGGGTCGATGTTCTTTCTACACGTCTTTGGGACAATGGGTGCTGGCGACGTTAAATTATTTGCGGCAATCGGAGCGCTACTCGGTGCTTCGCTGGTGCTGCCGACGCTCGCGGTTGTGGCCCTCACGGGGGGGGTGCTGGCTGTGTGCAAGATGGTCTATGCGCGTCGCGTTGGAACAACAATGTTCGGCGTCCTCCAGTTTTTCTATGGCTTGCTGCCAGGCCAAAGAGTGCCGCATTTTGAAGTGCCCACGGATCATAGCTACACGCTCCCTTATGCGGTGCCGATCTGCTGCGGTAGTTTGATTTCATTTTTTCTGTTTCGCGGCTGAGGCGCGTCCGGGAATTTACTTCGGAATGGAGATTTGAGTCATGCGAAATAAACGTCTCATCTTCGCGGTTGCTGGCGCAGTGCTTTGTGGCCTACTTGGCGTAATGCTAATCACGCGCTATCTATCAAGCGTAAACGCTTTCACGAAAGAGCTTGGTAATGTAGTCGTTGCAAAAACAGAAATCCAACTAGGTGAGAAGATAACTGCCGACCAATTAGCGTTGTCACCCATTCCAAACGGGTCTGCTCCGGAAGGAGCATTCAGAAAACTCGAACAGGTTGTGGGCCGTGTGGCAATTACGCCCATCGGCGTGCGAGAAGCTATTACGAATCTTAAGCTCGCGCCCGAAGGAGTAGGCGCCGGACTCTCAGCAGTGATCCCAGAGGGCTACCGCGCCATGACCGTCAAGGTAGACGATGTCGTGGGCGTGTCCGGCTTTTTGATGCCGGGCTCTTTTGTGGATGTGGTGGCCGTCATTGTTCCAACTAGCCGCCAAGGGGGAGAGACTCAGGGTCCAATCTCGAAGATAGTGCTGCAAAACATCAAGGTGCTGGCAAGTGGCGCGAAGATCGACTCTCCAAACAACCAGCGCGAGCCAACGAGCGTAAACGCAGTCACTCTTCAGGTCACGCCTGAGCAGGCAGAAAAGCTAGTGCTTGCCGCCAATGAGAGCAAGCTGCAACTCGTCATGCGCAACTACGGCGACAAGGAAGACACGCAAACCGGTGGCGCTAACAAGGGTTCGCTACTCAGCGGCGATTCGGTGAGGCCCGAGCCTCCACCACCAAGTGAGGCGCAAAAGTCTAAACCTGCGCTAGTCAGGCCCGTAGTAAACATGAAGCCCGCCATAACGGGCCAGGAAAAACCGGTTGCGTTGCCCCTCTCGCGTAAGTCTATAGAGCTGATCGAGGGCACTAAGCGACGCGACGTCGACGTACCCTAGGAGGAGCGGGGTTGCGGCTTGAGAGCTGACAAGAATCGCACCGATCATAGTCAACAACTTCTAGAAGTAAGGAGCAAAATTATCATGCAGCCCCGTTCTTACATTCGCTACTCAACCGTCGCACTGGTCACAATCCTGCTTTGTGCCTTCCCGCTTTATGCGCAGGACCAGAATACGAACGCTTCGTTCTCACCGGGGACGAAAGAAGCCATTCCTATGAATGTTCTTGTCGGCCAGTCGAAAGTGATCACCTTTGATCGTGCGATTGAGCGCTTTTCGGTCTCGAACCCCGATATCGCCGAAGCGGTGCTGGTTTCTTCAAATCAGGTAGTGGTGAATGGCAAAGGCTTTGGTCAGATTAATTTGATCGCCTGGGAGAAAGGCACGACGCGCTTCATCGTCTTTGACGTTTACGTGCGCACCAACCTCTCGTTGATCGATTCTCAAATCCGCGCGCTGTTTCCCAAAGACGACATCCGCCTCAGCCAGGCTAATGGCTCGGTAGTCATCTCTGGGAACGTCAGCGATCCAAAAATAGCGATGCAGACCCAAGCAGTCATCGAGGCAGCAGGCTTTAAAACTGTCAACCTCCTGGAGTCGCCAGTTAAGGATCTGAGACAGGTACAGTTGCTCGTGAGAGTCGCCGAAGTGAATCGCAATCGCATACGCGAACTCGGTTCTTCGTATGCTTACCAAAGCAGTCCAGGTGTCGGTGGCTTTGCGAACGGTGGCGGGCCAGGCAACGTCTCCAGCGTCACTGACGGTGTCCTGGCAGGCACATTTAGTGGACTCAATCTTCTGGTCCTCGGTGGCAATTTGACTACCATGATCCGCGCCTTGCAAACACAGGGAGCGCTGCGCGCCCTGGCAGAGCCAAACCTGATCGCGATGGACGGTCAGCAGGCAAGCTTCCTCGCCGGGGGCGAGTATCCCGTGCCGATCGTTCAGAATAGTGGCGGCAGCAATGGCGCGACGGTCACAATCGTATTCAAGGAGTATGGCGTCCGTCTCAATTTCAAACCGACGATTATCGACGAAGATCACATTCGGCTGGAGTTGGAGCCGGAAGTGTCCACGCTCGACTTTGCCAACGGGGTGAAGTTCGACGGCTTCCTGATTCCTGGCCTGCGTACTCGACGGGCCAAGACGGGCGTTGAACTCCGCGATGGCCAGAGCTTTGCACTGGCGGGACTGTTAGACAACAGCGAGACCAGGTCGCTTTCGAAGGTTCCGGGTCTCGGTGACATTCCAATTCTTGGCAATTTGTTCAAGTCAACTCAGTTTCAGAAGAACGAAACCGAGTTGATGTTCATTGTCACGGCCCAGATGGTAAAACCGGTGAACCGTGACGATCTTCCGCGCATTCCGAATGTGGAAAGCCTGAAGAAAGGTTCGCTGCTCGGGACTGACCGAACTCCCGGCCAGATAGATGGCCCAACTGGTTTCAAGTTGAAGTCCGGCGGTGCCACATCCGGCCAACCCGAGACTCCAAATTCAACGGGACCTTCGGCTCCTGCAAAGGATGTAACTCCGGCTGGGATTCCTGCAACTACTATTAAAGCTGGGACTCCGAGCGTATCGCTGGCCCAACCAATCACTGGAGCGCCGCAACAAGCCAAGGCCAATCCAACCCCGTAAGGCCTGGTCCAGTCGGCATACTTCAAGTTCGTTGCAGCGAAACGTTTTTGAGCTGCAACAACTGAAGGGGCTCTGATCAAGCGTCTTCGACGCGTAGCGTCCGTATGAGTTTAGCCCGGCGTTTCAACGCCGGGGTCGGGTAGTTTAGGCGGTTTTGTCGCGTAGCGACAATTGAATTTGCCTGGTTTTCAGTCGTCGCTACGCGACGCGAACACTTGGTTTGCCTTTCCTGGACCTTGAAAGGCCGGGCCAAATTCAGATCGGACGCAACGCGTCGGAAGTACTTGTTCAGAGTTTCCTGAAGTTTATCGGATATTGATTTATCGGCGTGATTCGCGTGAGAGCCGTGAGGTTAAGCAGATGTCATCAATGAATGGACAGCGAGATCGGCTGCAAAGCGGCGAGCGTGGCTCCATAATTATCATGACGGCCATCCTGATGCTTCTCTTCATGGTCATGCTGGGGCTGGCCATTGATGTCTCGCGCATCCACATGGTTCGCGCGGAATTACAGAACGCCGCCGATGCGGCAGCGCTGACGGCGGCGCGCGAATTAAACTCGGGCACCACAGGCATCGATAATGCAGTTGCCCGAGCCAATAACATAGTCAACACTCAGGGCTTCGGCAAAGTAGCCGTGAGCATCGCGTCGGTTGAATTTGCCATCAATCTCAACGATGACCCGTACATGAACGCGGCCGGCGCGAAGGATGCGACTAAGGTCAAAAATATCCGCTTTGTCCGTGTCACGACTCAAGCAACTACGACCAATATTCTCTTCGCGGTCAGTGTACTGGGGACCTCGCACGCGGAGAGCAGAACAGCCGTCGCCGGGATGTCGGTGGGCATTAATGGCATCTGTGACTACGTGCCTCTAGCAGTCGCGAAGGCTAACCCAACGACACCTTTTGCCACCGGAACCGAATTAACTCTCCAATTCAAACCAGCAGACTCATCGGGGTTGGCTAATCAGGACTTCATTGTCCTCCAAACAGACGGTTCGGACGGTGCAAACAAAACCCGAGACGCAGTTGCGGGCGTAACCCCTATCTGTGCGACCATCGGTTCGTCACTCATTACCTCGACCTCATCGAGCGCCCAAGGCAACAACGGGCCTTCTCAAATCGAAGTTGGCATGAACACAAGAATGGACAAGTACAAGAATGGAATGAAGGCATCCGACGCCGGACCGGACTTAAACGTTTATGCGGATCCTAATTTCGCGAACTTTAACTGGGATAATTATAACTCCGGCTCGCCGACGCTTGCGCCTGTAGCTGCCGACCGACCCTTTGCAAAGAATTACCGCCGCATCATTCTTCTGCCTATCGTTGATGTGGGATCCATTTCCGGCTCGGTTCAAGTAAAGAGTTTTGGTGCGTTCCTCCTTCTGCGGGAAGTGACGAACCCTGCGCCTTCGAAGTGCAATGATATTCCTAATCCGTGCGGGCACGTTCAAGTTGAATACATCGGGGACAATTTTGTCGTTGGAAGTGGCTATTATGACCCGAACTCGATTTCCACAAACTTGACTGTTTCGGTCCTTTACAAGTGAGGTGATTCGATGAACATCGCGACACTGATAAGGGACACGCCGACGCGCCGGGAAACGGGCTCTTCAACCGTCGAACTCGCGATAGTGTTTCCGATCCTGCTGCTCCTATTTATTTCCGCCGCCGAGTTGGGACGACTGTTCTATACCTACACAACACTCGCCAAGGCTACCAAGGTCGGGGCGCGCTATCTATCGACATCGAGAGACGTCACCGATCCGAACAAGGGTCCTGCTGAAATACTCAAGGCCCAGAGTCTTGTGGTTTGCGGCTTTACGGACTGTGCGAACCGGACGCCAATCGTCCCCGGGCTGACCACGGCTAACGTTAACGTATGCGATTCTACCTCCGTGCCCTGCGTGCCGCCGATTGCTAATGGGCCGGTTCGGTACTTTAGGGTGGAGATTCAAAACTTCACCTATCAACCAGGGGAGTTTAATCTCGCGTCGAGGGTGGGGACAGCGAATTCGGCCTTCTATTTTGCCTTGAAGCCAAGCACTACAATGCGTTACATGCCGTCATGACAGGGATTGGCCCAAAGGGTTTTTTTGACGATGAATCGGGATACGACCCACAACTCAGAGCACGGTGTAGCGACACTGGAATTCGCTCTGACAGCCTCCTTTTTTTTCATGATGATCCTGGTCGTCGTAATCGGTGCGCACTTATTCTGGCTGCACAACTCGCTGGTGGAGGCGACGCGGCGCGGTGCTCGTTACGCAGCCAATCAGTGCAACCCGAGTGATACAAAGTGTCCGAATTATTCGACGACTGTCGAACGCATTAAAAATGTTGTCTTGTACAACAACCCAACCGCGGGCACCGAGCCCATTGTGCCCGGTCTCCAACTGTCAAACGTAACTGTGACTTATAGCTCTAGTCCTGATCCTGCCTTCGCTGTGGGGGCTGGTAACGTCTCAGTCCAGATCCAAAATTACGATTACAACTTCGTTAGTCCGGGAATTAATAAAGTCATTCACTTGCCGCCGTATAAAACGACCATCGCTGGAGAAAACGCAGGTTTTATACCTTGCAATATACCTTGTCCTTGAGTTTCTAGTTTGTTTGGACAAATAGGGCGCTAACAAGTCGCGAAGACTGCAAATACGAATATAGGGATGGTTAAAGAGTCAAACGATGCAACCACTGACATTCATAGCACTCAGTAAGAACAGCGAGTCATCTCAAGAACTGAGGAAATCGCTGGCCCTCAGCGCGCGCACACGCCTGTTGGCTGTTTGCGACAGCCCTGATCAGATTCTTGCTGACATTATCCGCCTGCGGCCCTCGGCGGCGCTCGTGGTCTTAGAAGCAGAGAGCTTGGAAAGAGAGTTTGCTTTAATTAAGAAGCTTGTAGCAGCGAGCCCGGGCACGACCGTCGTCACCGCTGCCCGAAACGCCTCACCAGCTTTCATTCTGGGCAGCATGCGTTCCGGCGCGCGCGAGTTTCTCCAACTTCCGATTCTTCCCGATGAACTTAAGTCAGTGCTCGACAGCATTGCGGAATTCAGCGCCGCCGGGGAAAACAAATCGAAGAACGCACGCCTGGTGGCAGTGTTTTCGGGCAAAGGCGGTGCTGGTGTCTCCTTTTTCACGACCAACCTCGCTGCCGCGATGGGCGTTCCCACGTTGCTAGTTGATCTCAATCTGCAGGCGGGAGATGCGGCTTCCTTTCTCGGGCTCGAGACGAAATACTCGCTTGCGGACTTTGTCCGCAATCTCGCACGGTTGGACGACTCGCTAATGACGAGTCTGGTTATGCCCCACTCCGCGAACCTCGCCGTGCTGGCCGCCCCGCTCGAAGCTCACGAAGCAGAGGACATCAAACCCGAAGATATCTCTGAGATTCTCCATCTCCTCAGCCGGCGATACGAATGCGTGGTGTTGGATTTACCGCACACCTTCGACCCGGTGACGATCTCGGCGCTGGACGTGGCCGATGATATTCTTTTGCTCTTGACGCTCGACATTCCCGGCATCCGCAGCACCAAGCGCGCGCTTAAGGTATTCGATCGTCTGAATTATCGCCGCGATAAGGTCCATATCGTAGTCAACCGCTGGAGCAAAAATATCGACGTCGAGCTGCAAAAGGTCGAGGCTCACCTGGGCGAGCAGCTCATCGGTTTTGTGCCGAATGATTACGGGAAAGTGATGGATTCAATTAACCTGGGCCGGCCGCTGGTGCAGACGGATCCTTCATCAAGAATAACTGCGGAAATTAAGCGCATCGCCGCGCTCGTTTCCAGTAACGGCCACTCCCCCGCCGCGCCACCGCGTAAGAAATTACTTGGAACAATGTTTAGCCGCAACAGTCCGACTGCGGCGCTGGATCTTTCGAAAATGCTTGGGGAATCTTAATCGGTGAAAAGGAAGCGTTAATTTCAAAAAGTTTCCAGGAGTGATGTTTTTCGCAAAACAATTTAGCAAGTAACAGAAGGACGTAGAGTAATAAAGACATGGCACTTCGAGAGAGATACATCAAAGACGCAAACGGGAATAGTCCAGGCGCTGCGGCTGAAGACGGAAACCAAATTTTTCAGGAGATGAAGGCGCGACTTCATCGCGCGATCGTCACGCGCCTGGACTTGACCAAGCTCGCCGCACTGTCCCCGGAACGCGTTCAGGACGAGGTGTCGCGCCTGGCCGAGGGTCTGCTGCAGGCGGAGAATTTGCCGCTTTCTATTGGGGAGCGTGATCGTCTTGTCACCGAAGTTCACCACGAGCTTTTCGGGTTGGGACCTCTGGAGCCGCTCCTCGCCGATCCGACGATCTCGGACATACTGGTCAACACTTATTCGAATATCTACATCGAGCGGCGCGGCAAGCTGGAAAAAACCTCCATTAGTTTTAAAGACGACGAGCACCTGAGGCGAGTGATCGAGCGCATAGTCTCGATGGTGGGGCGCCGGATCGATGAGGCGCAGCCAATGGTGGACGCCCGCCTGCCTGATGGTTCGCGGGTTAATGCCATTATCCCGCCACTAGCTCTTGACGGCCCAGTCCTTTCGATCCGTCGCTTCGGCACGGACCCCTTGCGAATGACCGCGCTCATTGAGAACGGCGCACTTACCAAAGAGATCGCCTTGCTCTTCGAAATGTGCGTGCGGGCCCGTTTGAACATCATAATCTCTGGCGGAACGGGCGCCGGTAAAACTACGCTCTTGAATGCGCTCTCTGCGTACATCCCTGCCGATGAGCGCATCGTCACGATTGAAGACTCGGCAGAACTCCAAATGCAACAGCCTCACGTCGTGCGTCTGGAGACTCGTCCTCCCAACATTGAAGGCCGCGGTGAGGTCACGCAGCGCGATTTGGTGCGCAACACGCTGCGCATGCGACCTGACCGCATCGTCATCGGCGAAGTCAGGGGTGGGGAGGCTATCGACATGCTTCAGGCAATGAACACCGGTCATGACGGTTCCCTCACCACGATACACGCCAATTCACCCCGGGATGCGCTCGCTCGTCTTGAGACGATGGTCCAGCTGACGGGGATGAGACTCTCGGACCGGGCGATGCGTCAACAGATCGCTTCGGCAGTTAACCTTGTCATTCAGGTGGCCCGTCTAACCGATGGCACGCGTCGCATCGTTTCCGTCTCCGAGATCACGGGCATGGAAGGTGAAACGATCACCATGCAAGAGATCTTCCAGTTTGAGCGGACGGGGGTTGATGGTACCGGCAAGGTTATCGGACGCTTTCGCACCAACGGCATTCGCCCACGTTTCGCCGAACGGCTCAAACAGTACGGAATGCAACTGCCGGCGTTCTTTTAGGAGATATTAAGAGATGCTGATTTCTACCATCGTTTTTGTCTTTTTTCTGTTCCTTACTTATGCCCTCTTTCTGTTGGCATCGCGTAAGTCGGATGCTCGCCAGGAGCGCTTGCAGCAACGGGTCGCCGAAGTCTTACAGGATTTCGGCTCCGCCGCCGAGATTACAATATCGCGCGAAGATTCGATCGGTGGAAATCCCGCAATCAATCGATTGCTCTCATCGCTGGGTTTCATCAAGAGCTTTGACCGAACCATCAGACAAGCAAACCTCCAGATCACGGTCAGCCGCCTGCTGGCTTTCTGTTTTGTGGCCGCCCTGATGGCGGGACTAGCGGCGTACACCGTCGTGAACTCTTTATTGGCCACGCTATTGGCCACGCTGGCGGCTGCACTGCCAATCCTGTATGTCGCACGCGAGCGCCGAAAAAGACTATTGAAATTCAATGCCCAGCTTCCCGACACTCTTGACCTATTGAGTCGATCGCTCGCCGTTGGCCATGCTTTTTCCGAGTCGCTGCACCAGGTCGCGCTGGAGATGCCCGACCCTATTGCCGCCGAGTTTCGTATTGCCTTCGAAGAGCAAAAACTGGGTCTTTCGACAAAAGCGGCCCTGGATGGCCTGACCGAACGCGTTCCACTTCCTGACCTCAAGCTTTGCGTGACGGCTATGCACATTCAACGCGAAACGGGCGGGAACCTTGCGGAGATTCTTGAGAAAGTCTCCGAAACCATTCGCGAGCGCTTTAAACTCATGGAGGATTTTCGCACTATGACGACAAGTGCTCGTGGCTCTGCCTGGATTCTTTGTGGCTTACCATTGGTTATTATTTTTCTGATCACAGCCATTAATCCTGATTATGTCGGCGTGCTGCTCCACGATCAACGCGGACACTACATCCTCGCCGCTGCTGCCCTGTTGCAACTCCTGGGCATTGTAACGATAAAGAAAATTCTGAACATCAGGATTTGAGGTAGCAGTCATAGGAAAGCGAAACCGCTACTTTTAAGGGAAGGTCGGCATCCATGTTATTACTAATTGTTATCTTAACTTTCAGTTGCCTCGCTCTGACAGTGATGAGCATTTACTGGCTCTTTGCGCGTCAGACCGGCCGTGTCAACGCGCGACTGGATAGCATGGATCCGTCGATGGTTCTACTCGAGAACAACCCTGTCACTACGATGGCCGAGCGCTTCGCCGAGCCTCTTAACCGGATTGTTCCGATCTCGGCCGTGGAAGCGGCTAAGCTGCAAAAGCAGTTGCTTCGGGCCGGCTATCGTTCGCCGGATGCGGCCATGGCCTACCGCGGGATCCAGATCACGCTAATCATCGCGATCCCAAGCCTGGTGATGACTGCGTGCTTCATCCTTGATCGCCCGGTGAGTAGCTTCGCTATATGGGGAATGTTGGGGGCTGCGCTTGGTTTCTACCTACCTCGCTATGTATTACACAGGAAGATCTTGGGCCGTCAACGGCGCATCACTTGGGCTCTTGCAGATGCTATGGACTTGATTGTGGTTGCTGTGGAAGCCGGGCTGGGCCTTAACGCCGCGCTAAATCGAGTGGGCGAGGAGTTGAAAGGCTTGCATCCGGATATGCATTCAGAAATGGAACTGGTCAACTTGGAAATCCGGGTTGGTCGCAGTCGCGAGGATGCGTTGCGCAATCTGGCAGAGAGAACGGGAGTCGACGACATTCGCAGTTTCGTTGCCTTGCTTATCCAAGCAGACCGTTTTGGGTCGTCAATCGCCAGAGCCGTACGCATATTCGCCAAGTCGCTGCGCACAAAGCGTCGTCAGCGAGCGGAACAGGCTGCGCAGAAAGCAGCGTTGAAGCTCCTGTTTCCGCTCACTATGTTTCTGTTTCCGGTGATTATTCTGGTGGTTCTGGGCCCAGCTCTCTTGAATCTTAGCGATGTTCTATTCAAATAAGTAGGCGTGCAGAAACAACTGCTTTTAGGAGATTCGCTCATGCTGAAACGTACACTTCTTGTTCTGTCGCTGGCCATCGCAATGGTCTTTGCGGTTGAGCCGTTGCACACCGTGCACGGCATCATCATGACTCAGTCGCAACGGCTGTCGATGTATTCAGTCGATGATTCGACGCTCTCGAGCCAAGCAGCTGAGGGACGCGAGAATAGTTTTCTGGGCGCGCTCAAAGTACCGTTCAAAGCAATCGGCAAGCTCTTCGGCGGGGGCAAGAAAAATAAAATCAAACTCGAACGCATCTCAGAAAAGGAGGCGAAGAAGTTTGAAAGTTCACGAGCCGTGCAAACCACTAACAATATACCGTTGCCGGCCGTAAGCCCCCGAGGCAATGCAACAGAAGTTTCCGGCATGACGACCAGCGGGCAAAGAACTTCGCTGGAGGCGCTTGAGACTCTTGCGCTGGACCACCTCGAGAAAGGCCGCGCGTTGCTCGACAGCCATGACCTGAATGGCGGCATCGGCGAATTGTCAATGGCTCTTTCAGCAAATCCGAGACTAAGCGAAGCCAGTACTTTGTTGGGAGTGGCTTACTGGCGCAAGGGATTGCGCGATGTGGCGCAGCAGTCGTTTGAGGCTGCGGTGCGTATTAATAAGTGCGATCCGCAAAACCTCAACAATCTCGGCTACCTCCTCTACGAAAATGGCGATTATGAAAACGCCAGTAAATATTTTAAGCGCGCGGCAAAGTTGACGCCAACCGATGCGCTCATCTGGAACAACCTGGGGTTGGCCCAGTCTGAACGGGGACATTTCGACGAGGCCTACGAAAGTTTTGCCCGCGCACAGGGAGAATACAAGGGCCATCTCAATGTGGCCGCCCGTCTGGAACACAATGGTTCAACCAAAAAGGCCATCAAACATCTCGAGAAGGCACTTGCGTTGAAACCAAAATCTGCGGATGTGCTGGCCAGGTTGGTAGCGCTTTACGATAGTACCGGCAACGAGAAACAATCGCAGAGCGCGCGCAGTGCGCTGCTTGCTGCACAAGCGCTCGCCAATGCGCCGGCGGCAAAATGACATCGTCCATCGACCGCGGAACTGGAGCAGCTGAATGGCACATCTGAGCTTTCTGACTCGAGCGGAGGTTGAGAGTCTCGGTCCTCCCACGCCGGAGGATATTGGAGAGACTGGCGTGTCTGATACTTTCCTGCGCGACCTGGCTCTTAAATATGTCGCGACGCTCACCGATGCAACTTCGGCGTCGGTTGCCGAAAAGCTTTGTCTGCCTGGTGCGCTGACGGAAGAAATTCTCTACCGGCTTTACCGAGAGAAGTTTATTGAGATGCGCCTGCAAAGCGCCGTGGGCGTTACACGATATTCCATGCTGGACCATGGCTGGGAGCGGCTAATACATCTGGAATCGCAAAACGGCTATCGGGGTCCAGCTCCGGTATCACTTGCTGACTACACTCACATGATGCGTCTTCAGGCGAGTCCCTCGCGTCCCGCTTCGATCGATACCGTTCGTTCCGTTTTTCGCGATCTAGTTTTACCTGACTCCCTGCTGCAAACACTCGGTTGCGTTATCAACTCCCGCTCCTCGCTGTTTCTGACCGGACTACCCGGCACCGGAAAGACAGCGGTTTCAGAGAGAATAAATTCTGCTCTGCTGGATCCCATCTGGATACCATACGCAATTGAGGTCGATGGACAGATCATTCGTTTATTCGACTCCCAATGTCACCACGTTGTACAGACCAGAGGCAAAGCCCTCGACCACGATCAACGTTGGGTGAAAGTCGAGCGACCGCAAATTATGGTGGGGGGCGAATTCACACTGAACCACACCGTGCTGGCGTGGTCCGAAACGTCGAGGTTTTATGAAGCCCCGTTCCAAATGAAAGCAAACGGCGGGACTCTAATCATAGACGACTTTGGCCGGCAGTCTGTGAATCCACGTGCACTGCTCAACCGTTGGATTCAGCCTCTGGAGAGACGCGTGGATTTTCTGACTTTGAATAACGGGAAGAAGATCGAAGTGCCCTTCGAACAACTCGTCGTTTTTTCGACTAATGTTGACGAGAAAGAGTTGATCGATGAAGCTTTTCTGCGGCGCCTGGGTTATCGCGTGCGACTAGAAATGCCCACCCCTTCCGCGTACCGCGAGATATTCAAACGCGCCGCGAAGGCCAAAGGCATAACACCGGATGACGCAAGCATGGACCAGGTTCTCAACAAATATGTAACTGAGCAGCGCCCCATGAAACCGTGCGAGCCGCGCGATCTCTTGGGTCGCGTGAAAGATCTCTGTACCTTTGAAGGACGCCCCCAACAGCTTACCCCGGAGCTGATAGATATCGCGTGGAGAAACTACTTTGGTGCTCTCCGCAGCTTTGAACCGCAAGCGATTGCGGTCGGCCAGTCACAACCTGTTACTGTTTTGTAAGGCTGCCGCACTTAAGTTTGATGAACCAACCTATCAACTCTATTGTGATTGCGATTGTCATCGTCCTGGTTGGCGTAAGCTCCACTCAGTTGCTGGCTCAGAAACCCTCGCGTCATCGATCTCGAACGACGAAGGCTGCTAAAACTCAGGCGCCGGAAACGCCCAAAGACAAAGGACTGCCAAACGGTCAACTAATCAAGTTCGTTGATGGAGGCAGCTTGCACGTCGATGAAGCGTGGTGGAGAGGAGAAGAAGTTTGGTACCGGCGCGGAACAGTGACCGAAACGTCCGGGCGCAAAGTAAAATCAATCGAGCAGGTGTTTGTTGCTCAAGTCGAACATAAGAATGCAGAAATCCCGCCGCCGCTTCTGGCGTCCGAGAGGACGGCCCAGGCTCCGGCACTCACCTGGATTTATCTCGTTGGCGGCGCAAGTTTTAAAGCGGATGAGGTAAGGGAAACGTCCGATGGCGCCTGGTACCAACGGGGAAACCTTTTAAGCTTTCTTGAGCGCGCTCGAATTGATCGTATCGAGCGAGAACTGCCAGGTACTTCGCCGTCGGATTGGAAAGAACGTGGCTGGACTTCGGGCAATGCCGCGATCGATCAATCGATCCGAAAGAATGGCAGTCGGTTTGGCGTCGACCCCTATCTGGTTTTCCTGGTGATTGAACAGGAGTCCCAATTTCACCCCCGCGTAGTCAGCCCCAAAGGCGCGCGCGGTCTGATGCAATTGATGCCAGGAACGGCACGGCGCTTCGCTGTGCGGAATTCTTTTGATCCGGCGGAAAACATTCGTGGCGGCACACAATACTTGAAAGAATTGTTGACGATGTTTAATGGGCGAGTAGATCTGGCGCTGGCGAGCTATAATGCTGGTGAGGGACGCGTCATTAGTTATGGTAATAAGGTGCCACCCTTTCAGGAGACGCAGAATTACGTAAGGCGCATCGGGCAACGCTACAAAAAGGGTGGAAGCTCTCATAAGGATCCGCCCAGGCCCCCCGCCGCGCGCGCGGCGCAATCGACATTAGCCGAGGACAGACCATGAGAGTTCTTAGTCTTAGTCGCACTTTCCTCATCTTCGTTTGCCTGGGTCTGTGGTGCGGCAATGCGCCTGCGCAAACAGCCACCGACTCGTTCCTCACCAATACCGCCATCGTTAAGCTCGTTAAGGCGAATTTCAAAGAAAAAACGATCATTGCCATCATTGGTTCGCGTGCTACCCGGTTTGATCTTTCAACCGAGCAAATGATTGAGTTGAAAAGAACCGGCGTCAGCGAACGAATTATTCTGGCCATGCTTTCGCGCCAGCAAGGGTTGGATTTCGATGCCGCCTGGAACGACGATGCGTTTTTCAATTCTGGCAGCGACAATCTGAAGCTTGACAAGCAAGACGACCCTTCCAAAAATTCTTCTGCGCGGGGCAATAGCGCAGACATCTTCGGATCGCGGGGAGGATCAAGCGGAAGCACCCGGAGCCGCGGGGGCAATTCTTCTGCGTCGGGAGATACTGTAACTACCGGCAGTGCGACCGTGCGCATCCTCCGCTCGCCATCCGAAGCAGGCACCTCCATCAAACTGGAAAAGGTGGCCTCCCTCAACAACGACTCAATACTGGAACTAATCGAAGCCGGATTCTCGGAGGGCACCATCATCAGGCGCATTGAACGGTCGGCAGTTGGGTTTGATCTCTCCCCGAACAAGCTTGCGGAACTACGCAAGCACCGCGTTAGTGAGAAAATCCTGTCGGCAATGAGAGCAGCAACAGGTGACACCAGCGACTCAAAGACCGCGCCCGCTTCCAATGGGCCCCCTAGGCAATAAACAATGTCCAATCGCCAGAGCGTTGCTCTGTTTGCTAGTAGCCATTGGACTGCTGCTGGCGTACGCTCAGCGCTGCTCGCATGCCGGCGCACAAACTAATTCGCGCAAGATATCTCCTGGCCGTTCAGGGCAACGCAAGAATTCGGCGGCTTCACCTTCACCCACGCCTTCATGGCTTGATCGAGTAGGCGAACCTCCGCCTCCACCACCGCGTCCCTCAACAAAAGCCGAAGAGCAAATCAGTCCCGATGACGTGATCTCTGTCGAAACAACTGAGGTGATGTTCCCGGTTACTGTTCGCGATTCGAATGGACGCTTGGTAGCGGCGCTAACTCGTGACGACTTTCACGTCTTCGAAGACAACCGCGAGCAACCGCTGAGTGATCTGGCGCTGAGACAAGTCCCGGTTGATGCGATCCTAATGGTCGATGCCTCGTCTTCCACAGCCCGCAACCTGAATGACTTTCGTCGCGCCGCCGGGGGTTTTGCCGAACGCCTCGGACCGGACGACCGGATCAGCTTGATCAAGTTTGATGATTCAGTTCAGTTGCTCCAGGACTGGACTAAAAGCCGCTTCCAATTGCAGCGCGCTTTAACCAGAATCGTCCCGGGAATGTTTACGCGTTTTAACGACGCTTTAATGCTGGCGGCTAGCGAACAGTTTGGCTCTTCGCGATCGCGACGCGCGGTAATTGTGTTAACCGATGGCATCGATAGCGGCCGGGGCACCAGACTCGAAAGTGCTGCTAGAGCATTGCTGGAAGCACAAGTTACGGTTTACGTTGTCAGCAACACCGAAATTTCACGCGCAGAAAAACTTGCGGCCCTTGATGAGCTCACCAAGGGCACCGAGGCCTCGCGGCGTTTTAATAAGTTGCAGATTGATGACCTGCGCGCCGGATTGCGCGCGTTGGATGAGAGTGAACAAACGCTGGAACAACTAACCGCGGCCACTGGCGGACGCCTCTACAAGCCGCGAAGCTTCGATGCCCTCGAGGCCACCTATGCGGAGGTGTCTGAGGAGCTGCGGCATCAGTATGCGCTCTATTACACCCCACTAAACCGGACGCGTGACGGCGGTTTCCGGCGCGTTCGCGTTGAAGCCGCAAATCCCAGCTATGAGACTCACACGCGCATCGGCTATTTCGCGCCTAAGGGATAAAACAACGCACAAACGGCTCGCCACCCGATTTGATCCTAATCGGGCTTTTCCCGTTCTGGAAATGTGCCGAGATTTTAGGACTACGCAAATTCTACACGTGGCGTATGGCAATAATTACTTCCGCGGAATTAACTGAGGACTCGAATGATTGCGGCAACAATCGCCAGGCTCACGAAGCCACCTGAGAAGGTGAAGGCGCGTTCAACCGCTTGGCTCTTTCGCTGCATTAGATCTCGCATTATCACCAGACCACATTTCCAGCCATCGTGCTGGTAGAGCGGCAACATGTTGCCAGCGGCGATCATGAGATTTATCCAACTAAAGACGGTGCCGTAAGTAGCAAGGCAGGCGACAAGATTGAAGATGATTCCGCCAAGGTGCACCAAGACTTGCTGCCGAACTGATCTCTCTTTCAAGGCCGTGCCGTCGAGACGAACGAAAGAACCCAGCGGAAGTAGACGTAGGCTAAAGCGGATACTCCCCACACGAAATCCAAAAAGCTTTGTTCCCAAACCTAACCCCAATTCCGAGGCCGGAACTTCGCAGCTTCTGGCAGCGACAAGATGTCCTAGTTCATGAATAACCATGGCGACGGGCGTAGCTATCAGAATGGATATGAGCAACGTCATTGGTTTTAGAAGTGCACTTCGAGCCAGGAATAGATATGGAAAAAGAAAATGATCATTAAGATCAGCGCCATGTTTCGCCACGCTTTTTGCGCCCACTTCGGGGACAGTCGCGCCTTTCCCCATCAAAACGCATGCCGTAGCCAAAGCCGTTAACAATCTTCTTTGATGAATTATTGAGACGGAGAATGGACGGGTGACAAAATGTGTGACTGCTAAGCAGACACACTTTGGGCATTGCCCGGGCGTTCCCTTCTTTTAGATTTCAGCGCTTGAGTTTGCGCTGCCCTTCAAGCTTGCATAACCCACCGGATAACTTCGGGAATCGATGCTCTCTTCCCGACCATCAACATGCCAACGCGATAGACGCGCGCAGCTAGCCAGGTCACCATTGCCACTGTGGTAAACCCCAACACCAGTGACAGAAGAATCTGCCATAGGGGCGGGGTCTGCGTAACAATCCTTACCAGCATCGTCATTGGCGAAAAGAAGGGAAACATTGAAACCCAGAAAGCGAATGAGGAATCCGGACTACGACTGACGGGTAGGAACAAATAAAAACCGATGAGGGGAAGCAGTACTACCGGCATGGATAACTGACCGCCTTCCTGGGCGGTAGTTACCATTGAACCAATCAAGGCATAGATCGTCGAGTAGATGAAATAACCCAGCAGGAAAAAGAGACCAAAGTAGACAAAGTGAATCAGCGGAACATGGGGAACGTTTAAGGTCATTCCTCTCGTCGCCAACACTCCGGCCCCATAGACAACAAAGACTGCGAAAGCCAATCCCCAGATTGCGAGTTGGGTCAATGCCAGAAGTGATACACCAACCAGCTTCCCCATCATCAACGTGAACGGCTTAACTGACGAAAACAGAATCTCACCAATGCGTGTTTCCTTCTCTTCGATTACAGCCCCAAGAATCATTTGACCGTACATCAGAATTGTCAGATACATGATAAAGCCAGCCCCGAACACCAAAGCAAAGCCTTCTCCTGAATCACGCACCCCATCACCTGTAGCACTGACTTTTAAGGCATCGAGATGTACTGGCTCGGAAAGTTCTTGAACTATTCTGGGATCGATATTCGCCTCTGCCAGGCGCTCTTGGCGCACCGCCCTGCTCAAGGCTTCCTGAAGAAACTTGCGGGTAAAGACATCACCGGTGTTGCGTCCAAAGTATTGAGGGTTTCCATCTTTGAGTAAATCCGCCGGTAGTACCAGATAACCATCTAACTCCTTCGCGAGAACGCGCCCGTCCAGTTCTTTCTTAACTTCGTTCAGAGGCCGTCCTTCCAGACGGACCTCCTGAATTTCGAACCTCCCTTCCTGTTGCTCACCCACCTCCTGAAAGCGATCGCTTGCATTCTTGCCTTGCAAGCCGGCATTAATCTTGTCCTGAGCTGGTTGCGAGCGGATGGCGTTGTCCATTACCGACTTGTAAACGCCCGGGTAAACCTTGCCTGTCTGGTCCACTACAGCGATTTTCACTGGACCGCCGGCCTTGATGCGGAGCACCAGCGCCGGCGCGATGCCAAAGAGAGAAATCATCACCGGCCCGAGCACCGTTATCAGAACAAACATCCGGCTGCGCAAACGCTGACCATACTCACGTTTGACGATGGCAAAGAATTTTTTCATTCTGGCTCGCTTACTTTCTCGATAAAAATATTATTTAGACTCGGTTCGATCATTTCAAATTTCTCGATCTTTGCTCCGACGTCAATCAATTTTTTCAACAAGTCCTGGGCGGTTATCTCTTCGGCGAGCAACACTTCCACACCGTCGCTGTGGCGCTCAATGCTCTTTACCAACGACTGGTCGGCTAGAACGTCGGCTCCGCCTTCGAGCCGCAACCCCACCGCGTCGCGACCGGAGGCGCGCTTCACTTCCCTGATGCTCCCCTCCAATATTTTTCGCGATCGATTAATCAGGCAGATATCGTCACAGATCTTTTCCGCCAACTCCATCTGATGAGTCGAGAAGATGATCGTCTTTCCCGAGGCCTTGAGCTCAAGCACGATCTCTTTGAGCAGCTCAACATTTACTGGGTCCAACCCAGAGAACGGCTCGTCAAGAATGAGCAGGTCAGGCTTATGCAACACACTGGTAATAAATTGGACTTTCTGCTGCATGCCTTTGGACAGTTCGATTGTCTTCCTGGCTTTCCATTCCGAAAGTTTTAGTCGCTCCAGCCAGCCATCAATGCGCTTATCTGCCTCTTTGCCACTGACATTCTTTAGCTCCGCGAAAAAGCGAAGTTGATCGCCCACCTTCATTTTCTTGTAGAGGCCACGCTCTTCGGGTAGATAGCCAATGCGATCCTGAGTCGTAGGAGTGATGGTTTTCCCAAAGAGTTCTACCGTGCCGGCGTCGGGCGCGAAGATATTTACGATCATCCGGATCGTCGTGGTCTTGCCGGCGCCGTTCGGACCAAGCAGTCCAAAAACGCGGCCGGCGCGAACGTCGAGACTCAGATCACTTACGGCTGTGAAATCGCCAAACCGTTTGGTCACGTTCCGGAGCACTACGGTGGCAGGGCTAACGCTCATTTTGGGGAGTTCCTTTTGTGAGTTTGCTTTTGGAGTTATGTGGAAAAGACTTTCTTAAACTCGAGTTCTCCCGCTCCCTTTGGGAGAAGGTTGGGACTAAAGTAAGTGGCACAGGCTTTAGTCTGTGATTCGCACGCAGCCACAGACTTAAAGAGTCTGTGCCACCTCAATCATGATTGTAGTGCCCGGCTCGCGCATACGATTCGTCGAGTAGTTCGACGGGGTGGCAAATTCTCAACTTCATCCCCGCCAGCAAAGCGCCCGCGCCGATCTGCATTTGGCAACCAGGATTTCCGGTAGCGAGAGTCTGCGCGCCTGACGCCTCAATGTTCGCGAGTTTTTCCGCCAACACCTCGCGCGACAACGCCGGTTCGAGAAGATTGTAAATGCCGGCGCCGCCACAGCATCTTTCCGAGCCTTCAAGGCGCGCAAAGTTCAGCTTTGAAATCGCGGCCAACATTTCGAGCGGCGCCTCGCCGGCGTGCTGGCCATAAAGTAAATGACAGGATGCGTCGTAAGTGATCGGTTCAGTTGTGATGCTTGATCCCGCTTTGCTGCCAACCAACTTCAATTGTTGGCTGACGTCACGAATTCTTTCGCTGAATGTACGCGCGGCGGCGGCGAATGTTTCATCGGCGCTGAGCAAGTGACCATACGAAGCCAGCATTGCGCCACAGCCACCGGCATTTGTGATAATCGGAAAATTCTTATCAGCGGAAAAGGCTCTTATGTTTTGCCTGGCAAGCGTCCGGGCGCCGTCGAGATCGCCTGCGTGCGCGTGGAGCGCGCCGCAACAAACTTGCTCGTTGGGAATAATCGTCTCGCTGCCATTCACGCCCAGTACGCGCAGCGTCGCTTTGTTAACTCGGGCAAATAAGCCTTCGCCGACACAGCCGCTGAAAAGCATCGCGGGCGTCGCCAGCGGGTTCGTAGTGGCACAGACTTCAGTCTGTGGCGCCGAGTGATCCGATGGCACGGGAACATGCGGTGCTTCATCTAATGGCTTTCCCTCGGAATTAGATCGCCGCAGGTTTTCTGGCCTCGAGCTTTGCAACAAGGCGAGGCCGAATTCAAAACGAGGCGACAGGATTCGCGCCACTCCGATCTTTAAGAGCAAACCTGCGAACCCGCTGTCACGCATGAACCGCGCCGCAGCAAAAACCATTTTCAAACGTGCCGGCTGTAACCAAATGTGCTTGAGCACCAAGCGCAACACCTTATAACCAAAACCGCGCTGCCTTTCCGAACTGAATAACTCCGCCCGCGCCGCTTCCAGGAGTTGTCCGTACTCGACCCCGGCAGGACATACCTGCTCGCAAGCTCTGCAACCGAGGCAACGATCGATGTGCCGTGCAAAAGCTCGCGATTCGTTTGACAGTCTCCCTTCACCGACGGCACGCATCAGGTAGAGACGTCCGCGTGGTCCATCGTTCTCATCGCCGGTAATAACGTAAGTGGGACAAGCTTCCAGACACAGGCCACAGTGAATGCAAGCGAGCAGCTTATCTTCCTCCTGGGCCAGGATCGACATTAGCGGAGATTGGGACGCAGTGATCGATTTCATGAATGGTCCAAAGACTCGTCAGTATCCAAGCGCCGGCCCATCGCTCCGGCGCGGATCCGTGGCGCCCAAACGAATCCCGGTCTTTTCTTCAATCATCACTCCGGCGGCGTCACCCATGTAGCCGTCGCCGTCGGTCCAGCCTGCGTCCGTGCGAATGCGAAGGGTATGACCGCGCGACTTGAGAATGCCCAACGTATCTTCCGAAAGCGCGTAAGGTTCATAAGCGACCTCATCTGGGAGCCACTGATTATGTATGCGCGGCGCATCGATCGCCTGTTGCAGGTTCATGTCATAGTCAATGACGTTGGTGATGACCTGCAGCACGGTATTAATGATGGTGGCGCCGCCGGGTGAACCGATCGCGAACCAGAACGAGCCGTCGCGGCGCAGCACGAGAGTCGGCGTCATCGCCGACAGCGGTCGCTTAAGTGGCGCTATCGCGTTTCGTTCTCCCTGAATCAAGCCGTACAGGTTTGGCGTTCCCGGCTTCGCTGAAAAATCATCCATTTCATTATTCAGCAAAAAGCCGGTGCCTTTGGCGACGACCTTCGAGCCGTAACTATCATTCAGAGTGTAGCTGTTCGCCACCGCATTCCCTTCGCCATCAACTATTGTGAAGTGCGTAGTCGACCCTGCCTCAGCGCCCGGCGGATTGCCAAACCGAATTTCAGCGCTGGTCGAAGCATGCTCGGGATTGATCGTGGAACGCTGCTTCATCGCATAGTCTTTGTCGATCAACGCGCTGACGGGAACGCGCGCAAAGTCTGCATCGCCAAGGTACTCAGCCCGATCTGCATAAGCGCGACGCATCGCTTCGGCCATAAAGTGATAACGGTCAGCCGACGCGGCGCCCATCTGCTTCAGGTCATAGCCTTCGAGAATGTTCAGCATCTCGATCAGGATCACTCCGCCCGAGGACGGCGGCGGCATCGTGATGACCTCGTAGCCGCGATAGCTGCCGTGCAATGGCTCCCGCTCTTTTGCGACGTAGCCTTTCAAGTCGGTCAGGGTAATCAGGCCGTTGTGACGCTTCATAGCGGCAGCGATCAAACGCGCAGTCAAACCTGCGTAAAACTCGCGTGCGCCATTTCGCTGGAGCCGCGCCAACGTTGCCGCCAGATCCGGCTGACGGAACACTTCTCCTTCCTCATAAGGTTTACCGTCGTTGAGAAATATTTTTCGACTGTCTTCGTAGAGTTCAAATTGCGGTTTCTTCTTCTGCAATGCCATCGCCAATTTGTGCGAAACTGGAAAACCCGTGGCGGCTAACCGGCGCGACGGTTCTATCAATTGAGACCAACTCAATCTTCCTGAGCCATATTCTTTCAGTGCCAGTTCCATGCCGCGAACCGTGCCGGGAACTCCGGCCGCGCGAAACCCGAGCAGCGAACCACCTTCGCCCTTGATCAGATTGCCCGCCTGATCAAGATAGAGGTTGCGAGTCGCTGCGGCTGGCGCCATTTCGCGGTAATCGATCGCGGTCGTTTTTCCGTTCCGCAAACGAATCATCATGAAGCCGCCGCCGCCAAGATTGCCCGCCGCTGGGTGCGCCACTGCCAGCGCAAACGCAACGGCGACCGCAGCATCAATCGCATTGCCGCCGCGCTGCAAGACTTCAACACCCACGCGTGCCGCAAGTTGATTGGTCGCAGCTACAAGCCCGTGGCGGGCGCGTACTGGCTGGCGCGATGCAGCCAGCGCGGTCGGTTGTGCCTGCTGGAAAAACGGAAAACAGGTCGAGAGCAAGAACACAAATCCAACGGCGGACGCGACCAGGCGATGAACCGTGTGCTTTGAGTTCATATGGTTTGTTTATTGCTCAACTAGTGATGGAGCGGCTTCCACTCAAACTTGCTTCGGGCCAAATCGGTCAAAAAGTGGCATAGACTTCAGTCTGTGGTCGCCTGCGTTGCCCAGACTAAAGTCTATGCCACCGTCCGCGACGTGAACAGGTTACGCGGATCAAGCTGCTCTTTTATCTTATTCATGATGCCTGCCGCAGAGTTTCTACTGAACAGCGCAGGGTCAATGCCGCCGTTGCCGGCTTCCACAACGAGCATGCCGCCGCGGGCTTCAGCATTTGCGCGCAAGCGATCGCTGCGATCAACATTATGCGCTTTACTGTCTTCTATAACCCGAATGCGCCCGTCGCCCACACCCGCGTGCCACATTGTATTGGCGCCCGACGTTTTGATCAGATTGAGTAGGAACGACGCGGCCTCGGTTGGTCTCAAGCCAACTCGCCACATGAACCGGTTTGAAAAACGAATTGGTATCGCCTGCAACGCTGCCCATATTGGTTCGTCTACTTCTATCGACAGAAGCGAGCTGTTCTCAAGTTCGGCAAGTTCCCCTGCACTGGCAATCTGAGCCGCGACGGCAGAATCTGAACCCGCAAACCGAACCATAAGAACCGCTCCATGCCGGCCGGACACATCCGTGACCTGCGATGTTAGATTCTGTGAAACAAGTTCGACAGCAACCGGAAAGAGCGGCGCCTGGATGATCCGCTGCGCAGACGAAAGCAGTTCATCCGGCTGACCCGAGACTAAAAGCGTTCGCGTAACAAACGGCTGTGGTCGCAATTTGAAATTCACTTCCACGATTATGCCCAGGGTTCCGTAACTCCCGGTAAAGAGCTTGCACAAATCATAACCGGCAACATTCTTTACCACTCGCGCGCCGGCCTTTACCAAACTACCGTCAGCCATCACGACTTTCATGCCGATAACGTGCCGCCGCGGTGGGCCATAGCCAAACTGCTGCGCGCCGGCGAGTCCAGTCGCGACGACTCCGCCAATCGTCGCGCTGCCATCGTCCGGCGGATCGATTGGCAACCATTGGCGCTTGAGTGAAAGATGAGCGTTAAAGTCTTTGAGGGTTACGCCGGCTTCGGTGATTGCAACCAGGTCGGCTGGTTCGTGTTCGATGATGCGATTCAGTCTGCGAGTGCTGACGATAAGGTTAGTCTCGGGCGCAGCATCAGGAGGCAGCCAGGTCAGCGCGCCCGCAGGCCTGGTGGTCCAACCTTCGCTGAAAGCAAGCTTCATGACTTCGCAAACTTCGGCGACTGTTCCGGGCGTAACAGTGACGGGAAGATTCGACAACGCAGTAACGTTTTCTTTGCCGACGAGGCCGACCAGACGGGCATGAGCGATTGCGGGATCGATACTCGCCGACGGAATCAAATATTTTGGACTTGAGGCTGGCGAAGGTTGCGGACGAGACGCCCGCCGTTCACCTGCATCCGTTCCGGTGGGTTCGCCGAAGTCTGAAATGCCGCCAGGTTTTTTGTCCGGCCCTGCGATGGCGCGCGCTTCGCCGCAGCCGCGTAAGACCGGAATGATTTTGCCGGGGTTCATTAGGCCCGAAGGATCAAACGCAGCGCGCACAAGCAACATCGTTTCCATGTCTTTCTCAGAAAAGATCAACGGCAGCAGTTCGCGCTTGTCCAAACCGACCCCATGCTCACCGGTGATGCTGCCGCCGGCGCGCACGCACGTCTCCATCAATTCACGGCCAGCATCTTTGACGCGCTGCACTTCTTCGGGAAACCGCGAATCAAAGCAGATCAACGGATGCAGATTGCCGTCGCCCGCGTGAAATACATTCGCAATTCGCAGTTGATATTTCGCGGCGATGCGATAAGCAGCATCGAGCACTTCCGGCAATCGCGAGCGCGGCACTACCGCATCCTGAATCATCGAATCAGGCGAGATGCGACCGATTGCCCCAAACGCGCCTTTACGTGCCGCCCAAAGTCTCTTCCGCTCGTTCTCGTCGCGTGCGTTGCGACAGGCGCGCGCGCCGTGGTCCAAACAAATTGCCGTTACTTGTTTTGCCTCTTCATTGAGTCCGGCTTCGATACCATCCAATTCAATCAGCAGAGCCGCGCCCGCGTCCGGCGGCAGTCCTGCCGCAAACACACTTGCCTCGACGGCGCGAATAATTTCGCGATCCATCATCTCCAACGCCGCCGGCATCACGCCGGCCGCGATGATTGCAGAAACGGCATGGCTGGCATCGTTTACTTCGGCAAATTCGGCGAGCAGAGTTCTTACCGCCGGCGGAATAGGCGTCAGCCGCAGGGTTGCTTCGGTGGCAATACCAAACGTTCCTTCCGAACCAATGAACAATCCGAGCAAATCATAACCGGCCAATTCCCTGCCGCTGCCGCCGAGTTCCACCACTTCGCCGCCGGCAAGAACCACTTTCAAACCAAGCACATGATCTGTTGTGGTGCCGTATTTCAAACAATGAATGCCGCCAGCGTTTTCCGCGATGTTGCCACCGATGGTGCACGTCGGCTGGCTGGAAGGGTCGGGAACGTAGTGCAAACCGAGATGCGCGACTGCCCGCGAAACGTGAAGGTTAACGACGCCGGGTTGAACTACAACAACCCGATTGAGCGCGTCGATTTCAAGTATCTGCCGCATGCGCGCCAACTCGATCACAACTCCGCGGTCCATGGCCAGCGCACCGCCCGACAATCCAGTGCCGGCGCCGCGCGGCGTAAAAGGAATTCGCTCGCGAGCCAGCAGTGCCAGAACTTCTGAAACTTGCGCGGTCGAATTGGGAAAGACGACCGCGCGCGGTAGATGTTTATGCTGCGGCAAGCCATCGCATTCATAAACCAGCAACTCGTCAGCGTCCGCGCGCACAGCCTCGTCGCCTAAAATCGCGCGCAATTGTTTTGTGAGTTTGTCCACGTGGTCCAACCCTTGATTATTCGCCCGGCGTTTCCATGATACAGCACCGATGTCCGATAAACTTTAGAAACCTCTGATCAAGTGGAAGCGTCAACTCCTGGGAGTGCGGCGACCCGGCGCCGCTTTGGCCGGCCCGGCGAACCATCCAACTATGGCGGGCAAATTAGGTCAGTCGGGCCAAAGCGCTGCCAGGCCAGCGCACTCCAAAGAGTTGACGCTTGTGATCCCGTACTCAGGAACAACCTGGAACATCAAGTGTCTAAGATTGCAACTTACGAAGTGAGGGTCATCGGAATGTGACTCGCAAGGAGGTTACTGTGTCGCGCGATCAAAACACCGAAGCGAAGCCATTCATTAACGTCACCCCACTCATCGACGTGCTACTCGTGTTACTCATCATTTTCATGGTCGCGGCGCCCTTGAAGCCTCATGATTTCAAAGTTGATCTGCCCAGCGAACTGCCAAAAGAGCTTAGGCGGCTGATAGCCGACGATAGGACCTTGGTAGTCACCATTCAGCCTGACATGACTCTGAAGTTGAACGGCCTCACCGACTACATGGGCACCGTCAACGATCCCTCTAAACTCAGTGAAACGCTGAGCGCACTTTTTAGAGAGCGCAAGAATAATCACGTCTACCGCGACGAGATGTTGACCCGCTTTGATTTGCCCGAGGATGCACGAATTCTGAGGACCGTTTTCGTCAAAGCTCCGCGCTCGATGCCGTACGTCAACGTAACGATGGTGATCGACGGACTAAAAGGCGCGGGCGCGGATCCGGTCGGACTCCAACTGGATGAACTAAACTAGCCAGACAGCCAACCAAAATGCACGGCTTTCCATCTTGATCTATCATGGCTCGTCGGCCAATCGTCGTCCGGGTCACGACCGGCAATCCCTTTTTGTTTTCAAGGAGTTTTGAATAGATGAGAAAGCAATATCGTTTCGCCCTCCTCGTTCTCACCACATTGGCGGCTGTGCCGGTTCTCGCTCACGCTCAGGCTGGGGGCGGAACCCTTTCCAGCGAACCCGCTGGTGGCGCGGCAATGATTTTTCGCAAGCCTGAGAATCCGCCGGTCCATGGCGCCAGCGGTCCCAGCGCTGTCGGCGGCGGCAGAGCTACCGGTCGAGCGCGCACGCGATCAAAGCCGACAGTCAACGTGCAGGAGCAGACGATCGCGAAAGCCAACGCTGCTCGCAGCGCTCCCACGCCGCGTTACTCTGAAGCCGAACTGAATTACAAGCTCGCCGCTAAACAGGATCCAAACGATGCGCGCGCGCAACTCGGCCTCGGCAATGTTTATTTGGATCAAGGCCGCTATCAGGATGCGGTTGCTGCTTACCAACAGACATTGAAAGTGAAGCCGGATTACGTCGACGCGTATCAGCCGCTCAGTTATGCGCTGGCGCAACTAGGTCGTTTCCCGGAAGCAGCCGAGATACTTAAGCAAGCGCTGGTGTTGGATCCGGACAACGCGGAGATTTACAACAACCTCGCCTTCACCTACGCACATGCCGAACGCTATCCGGAAGCGATCGACGCGAGCCAGCATGCAATCGCGCTGTTGGGCCAAACGGGCGGCGCCTACAAGCAGGGATTGCAGAACCGCAACGAGGTTTTGTCGAACGCTTACAAGAATCTTGGCAATTCCTACAACGAGTTAAAGAACTATAGCGAGGCCGCGGAGGCGTTGAAGAAAGCGGCGGAGATTGAGCCGACAAACGCCGCCGCACATTTCAATCTTGGCCTGGCGCTGTACAACGGCAAGCGCTACTCGGAAGCGATTGAGGCCTACAAAGCAGTCGTGAAGCTGCGGCCGCAACTCGCCGCCGCCCACTACAACCTCGGTCTAGCTTTTGTGGCGATCAACGATCAAGCTTCCGCCCGGCAGGAATTGGAGATTTTGAAGCCGCTTAACGCGCAAATGGCCAGCGCACTCAGCGGACTGATCAAGAGGTAGGCACGAACGCCTTGGAGGGCGCCGGCTCGGCGGCGCTTTGGCCTGCCTTAACGTGGAGGAGATTCTATCTTGATTGCTTGAGGGCTGATCGAAAAATTGCGCGCTACCCTGGCACAGGCCAAAGCGGCGCCCGGCCGCCGCACTCCAAAGAATACCGCACTCCAATTAGTTCATCTCAACCGCATCTTTCAATTCAGCAAACAGTCGCGCCAAATCTTTTGGTTGATAGTGCGCGTTCAGACCGCTGGGATTTGGTAATACCCAGACGCGAGTATTGGCGATAGTTGTTTCCTGCTCACCGATATTCGCTTTGGCATTTCCAAAGGCGACGCGATAAGCGCCAAGACCGAGCACCGCAAGAAACGCTGGTTGATAACGTCTGATTTTTGTCGCCAGGCGCTTGCCACCTGCCGTTAGCTCCGCGCGCGAAAGTTGATCAGCGGTCGCGGTCGCGCGCATCACGACATTCGTAACTCCAAATCCGCGAGCCAGCAACTCACGCTCGTCAAACGGTGACAACAGACGATCGGTAAAACCCGACGCGAACAGTGCCGGCCAAAAGCGATTACCGGGCCGCGCAAAGTGATGGCCCACCGCGGCGGTGTAAAGGCCGGGGTTGATGCCGCAAAAAAGAACGCGCAAGCCGGGCGCTATTACGTCGCGCACAGTCTTGCCCTCGGCGGCGCTGAGTTGCTCTTTAGTTGGTTTCCAGGGTTGAGTCAAAAATGGCTGGTCTGCTTCACTCGATCTCAAAACGCGCTTCTTGCGAAGCACTCTGTTTTGAAATTCGATCGATGACGGTAACTTTCAGCAAGTAACGACCCGCTGGCAAACCCGCGAGTGGGACCTCGCCCGCGTAAGGTATGCGCGACAAGTCAGTGATGCCGTCAGTCGAGATCTTCTTCAAAGGAGTAGTGACCACTGGCTGTTCGTCGCGCACCATCAACAACTGCAGCGCGAGATCAGGCTTGGAGTCGGGCGCAGGCGCGGCGACTGCGTTGTAAACAAAAATCGCGAAGCGCAAGTTGCTGTCGCGCTGGAAGCGATGGCCAATATTAACTTCCAGCGAACTCGCCATGGTCTGGCTGCTTTCGGAATTGCTGTTGACCGCGGACGCCGGTCGCAGCCCAATCAGTACACTGCTTATCCCCAATTGAGTCGGTTTTAGAGTGGGAATCTCAATCCAATCATGCGCACTACCAATGCGACCGCTCTTGGGATCGCGGGCTGCCACCCGAACGTGATACAGGCCCGGTTGCAGAAACAAAGGATAGGAATAGCGTACGCTGCCGCGCCCCGAAACGTAATCAGGGTGGGCCTCGAGCGTTATGTTTTTCGTAAATGATCCGCCGGATTGTCCGCGATCGTTAAAAAACACGCCGGCGACTTCAACCGCCGCGACTTGCTTACCGTTAACTGGTTCAAAGGTCAGGAAAGCGCTCGGCACTTCCATCGCCGTGGTCAGCAACCAACCTTTGTCGGACGTGTTGAGGTAAGCGAGGTTAAGGGAAATAGGGATGCCGCGCTCGGGAAAAGTGCCACCGAGTTTGTGTCGCAGATCCGACTCCGGAATCTTGTTGGGCTCGGCCGGCTTGTTGGCGTCAGCTTGTTTCGGCTTGTTCGACTTGGCGACCGCTGGTTCGGGTTCAACATCGAAGAATCCCCGTCTCACTTGAACCACCAAGTTCGGCCGGCCGATAACTCTTACTTCTATCTTATGAAACTTGCTGCTGGCGTGCTGCGTTTCGCCTTCCGGCTTCCAAGCCAACAGATAATAAGCAGATGTTTCCTTGAGAGCTTTTGTCAGACCAACGCCCAGCGCGTTCGTATTGAAGGTTGGCTTTCCTCCGGTGTCCCGTGCCAGCGCATTCATCGCATCCTGCGAAGCTGCCATCTCTCCCATCGCCGAGCGCTCAAGTGTGCCCGAGAGATCGAAGCCCCTGTCCGTTGCGGCATCAGGAAGACCGGTGGCGAGTCCGCGAGCATCTATTGAATAGATGACTACGCCATTGCGCGCCGCCAGGCTGGTGATTCGCTGCACGCGGCTCATGGAACTTGTCTGGGGATTGAGAAAGAATCCACCCGAAATCAAGAATACGAGCTTACGCCCGGCAAGTTTGTTTGCCGATCGAACCAAGCCGTCCAAACCGGAGATCGTGGCCATCGTTACGCCTTCGGCTTGCTGTAGCAGCGAGCGCGATCGCCCTCGCACTTCCGACTCAGCGGCTTCCCGAGTCATCATCGGATTCTGGGCCATGGTTTGTGCGACAAAATATCCCGTAACGTCGTTGTCATACCGGTCGATTTGCAAAGCCTGATATTCACTCATCGGCGGCCGATCGATATCCCGGACTGAGTAGGGACGGAACTTAAGTCGCTCAAGTGCCGCATGAAGCACCGCCTTGTTGTCAGTCAGTTGTTGTAGAAATCCGATTTGACCGCTGGCTGAGGAAATCGCGACCTCATCGTTCTGGCCCATCTGCTTGTCGATAAACTCGCTGACCGTTTTCTTGGCCGCATTCAGGCTGGCAAGGTCCATATGCAAATCGTCGATGTAAAAAAAGATCGGGCGGCCGCGATCGAGCGGCACCGGGGCGGCGTCAGGATTGTTGGTTCGACTAGAGGAGCCGCGCGCGGCGGCAAGTTGAGTTTCTTCGTTCGCGCTGCCGGCAATGATACGTTCAAAAAAATCGATCGGCTTGGCTTGGCCATCTATGCGCAGTTCAAAGTCTTCTTTCTTTAGACCGTCGATAAAGTGACCCTCTTTATCGAAAACCATCACATCCGTCTGCACGAGTTCAGTGAAAACGCGCAAAACCTCCGTTTGGTCCTGCTTACCGCCTTCGGGCGTCTGCGAAAGCACGGGAGCGCAAACGAGCGCGCACAGCAAAAGGCAAGTTGTTGCAGTTTTCGAAATGGCAGGCATCAATTACGCAACCTGTTAGATTCCTGGACTAACAATTTTCTGGGGAGACGCTTGCCGCAGGAGCGGCCAGAGAACGAAAGATTGGTCCGCCTAAGTAAGCAATACGCCGATGCGGTAACTATGTATCAAACCGCCGTCATCGCGCAACAATAAACAGCAAAAAGAGCTCCCGTCCGAGAAAATGGACTAAGTCATTACCGGGACCACCTCGCCGTTCACCAGCACCAGTACCGCTTGCTTCGCGGCGCTAAACGCAACGAGGTCCGCTCGCTTCCCTTCTGCGATGGATCCACATTCGCCGTCGATGCCCAGTAGCTGCGCCGGATTAGTCGAACTCAGGCGCGCGAGGTCCACTTCCGTAACGCCTAGCGATTCCATCGTGGCGACCGCGTCGAGCAAGCTGATGACCGAGCCAGCGATACTGCCGCGGCTGTTGCGCGTCCGACCATTTGTTACAGAAATTGATTCGCCCCAAATTTGATAATCGCCGTCTCCCAATCCCGCGGCTGCAATCGCATCGCTTATGAGCATCAGGCGCGCAGCGCCTTTGCTTTTCAGTATCAGTTTCAGGGCAGAACGATCGAGATGAATACCGTCCGCGATCACATCACAAGTTACTTCATCGCGCAAAAGACCCCAACCGATTGGCCCAGGCGCGCGCTGTTGGAATGGCGCCATTGCGTTCATGAAGTGGGTCATGTGCCGCGCGCCGGCAGCTAGCGCTTGGTCGAGCAGTTCAAATTCCGCCCGCGTATGTCCGATCGAAACAATCCATCCGCGTCGTTTTAACTCGTGGACCAGAGCGATGCCGCCTGCAATTTCCGGCGCAATCGTCATCATGTGCACGGCTGCGGGGTTGGTTAGCTTCGGTAAACTATCCAGCGCGGCCTGATCACCATAACTGCGAAAGTATTGCTGGCGTAAAGCGCCGCACTGCGCTGAATTTACAAATGGGCCTTCATAGTGAACACCGAGGATCCGCGCACCGGCAGTCGAACGCATTGCCTCTTCAATCGCCGCGATGGCGTGCGCGTAGTCCGCATCAGGCGCGGGCACCAGCGTCGGCAACCACGCGGTCACACCTTTGGTTGCGAGAAATTCCGAGATGCGCCGAAGCTCGGCAGCGTCGGCCACCATTGTGTCGACACCAACCGCGCCATGAATGTGCACGTCGATAAAGCCCGGAACCAAGGTGCATCCGGAAAGGTCGATTTCGTCAACGCCCGTTGCCGGTTCCGCATCACCCAACGCGATCCTGCCGTCGCGGATCCGCAAGTCAGCCTGCTGCGCGACGCGATCGGGAAACACAATGCGAGCGTTTCGCAGAAAGGTTTCGTTTGGCTTGGAAGTGTTCAAGAATTCAAAGCGAGCGGGATAGCTTTAGAAGTTTAGTTTCAGACCAAACTGAATCGTGCGCGGATCGCGCGTGCCGGTGATCACACCAAACGTGGTGTTCGTCTGTACGTAACGCGTAGGAAAACTTCCCGCCGGCGCCGCTGGATCCACATTGAACGTCGCTGACGTTCCCGGGTTCAAGTATTGCGGATGGTTCAGCACATTGAATAACTCAGTGCGAAACTGCACGTTCGTGCGTTCAGAAAAACGGAAGTTTTTGAAGACAGCCAGGTCCCAGTTGTTAATTCCCGGCCCGCGCACGAGGCCGCGTCCGGCCGATCCGTAACCAAAGAACGCCGGACCAAACGCGGCAGTATTAAACCATTGCGTCAGGCTGCCGCTGCCGTGCGGGTTCCCGACAAGGTTTGGTCTCAGCGTGCTGCCAGTGCCCAGCGGATCCGAGAACGCGAACAGCGAACCAGTCGGAGTGGCGGCCGCAATTGTCTGCGTAATCGACAAAGGAATGCCGCTCTGCGCCGTGTACACACCGGTTAGCTGGAACCCACCCAACAACGTTCGGGTGAGGCCGGACGCTTTGCGAAAGAAAGGCAGTTCATAAACAAAATGAGCCGTGAAAACATGCGTTCGATCATTTTGCGATGGCGCGCGTTCGGCAGCGAGATTAAGCGGGTCCTGCGGCGTGTCGGCGCGATCAAAGGAAGCGTTCGTCAGGTTTTTGGACCAGGTATAGACCGCGCCATATTCAACTCCGCCCGCCAGTCGTTTGTTGAAAGTAACCTGCAACGAATTGTAATTGCTTTCAGCTTCGGTGCGCCGATCGGTGATCGCGGCATAACCAAGAAACGGACGCGCCGCATTTATCGATACGCGCGCGTTGCTGCCGAGCGTTCCGTTTGCTCGCAACGCCGCCGTGATTGCCGCCTGGGCGCCCGGCACCGGCTGATTGATATTCACCTGATGCAGCAAGTTTTCGCCGGACGTCCCCACATAGGCAACTTCCAAGACACCGTTTTTGAATAGTTGGCGCTGCAACGACAGGCTGTATTGAGCGGTGCGCGGCGCCTTGTAGGGATCGCCGGTGCTGTTGAGTGTGATTACCGGGATCGTCGTGCGCGGTATGCCTGCCGCGGGATCGGACAGCGGCGGGTTGTCAATCGTGGCGCGTGAATTCACCTGTGGATTAGCAAACGCATTCTGCTCAACGTTACCTACCGAGGTGCGATCGTAGTAGAGTCCAAAACCACCTCGCACCACAGTGCGCCCGTCGCGCAGGTTGTAGGCGAATCCCACTCGCGGCGCCAGCGTGTTGCGCTGATTGCTTTGCACGCGTCTGCCGTAAGGTGAATTTTTGCCCGCGAAGATCAGCCCATTAAATCTGTCGCCGCCGCCGGACAAAATGTTGCCGCTGGCCGGATCAATTCGTACCGCTTTGTTTGCATTGTAAAAGTCCGGACGAAAAGAGATGAGCAAGTCACCGGCGTCGCTTGGGTTCTGATAGAGCGAATAGCGCGCCCCGTAATCCAGGGTGAATCGCGGCGTTACTTTCCATGAATCCTGGGCATAGAATTCCGTCGAGTTGTAACGCAATTTCACGAAAACTTCCGCCTGGTCCTCAGTGTAAGTGCGCGGCGCGCCGAGCAGAAAGTCTGCCAAATCATTTCCCGAACGCGAGCCATCGAACGCGAAGCTGCCGTTGAGCGCGTTTCCGGCATTCTCGTTTTTCTGCTCACGCGAAAAACTACCGCCAAACTTAAACGTGTGCCGTCCGCGGGCGATCGTCAGGTTGTCGCGAAAAGTGTGGCTGGGGTTGTCGATTCTAGAAGGGCTGGACATCGAGAAGTTTGCGGCGGCGCCGCTGAAAGTAAAACTGGGCAGCGCTCCCTGCAACGTGCTTGGGAATAGTTCTGGAGAAGTAAAGCCAGGAGCATTCGCGCGCAAACCAGTGCCGGCGAAGTTTGTAATCACAGCGTTGAAGGCGTAGTCGTATGCTGCTTCGTTAATCATTGTCGGCGAGACGATTGTCTTCACATTGACTACAAAGTTCTTGCCCGGCGTCCTGGTATTTTGCGCCGCTACAAACGGGTAAAGGGTTCCAGCGACAGCGCCAATCGCGAACGGATCAGCAAACTGATTGCCACCAGGATCGTTACGCGAAAAGTCCTCGCGAATGTAACGGCCAAAGATGGACCAGTTGGTATTGAAGTTGTGGTCCAGGCGCAGAATTTCCTGTCTGACACTTGCAGCGATCGGAACAGCGCGACGGAAACGATTGAGCGTGTTCGTACCGGGCGTGACTTC
>JANMKA010000096.1:0-9170 GCA_031371765.1 Blastocatellia bacterium | reverse complement strand
TATCGGATCGTCATCACCGACTATCTTCATGACGCGGAACTGCGGGCACTCTATTCGTCATGTCGCGCGTTTGTTTACCCTTCGCTTTACGAGGGTTTCGGTCTGCCGCCGCTGGAAGCCATGGCCTGCGGCGCGCCTGTGATTGCCAGCCGCATTCCCGCTCTGGTCGAAATCGCAGGCGAGGCAGCGAGCTTTTTTGAGCCGACTGACTCAGCGGATCTCTACGAAAATATTTTGGCTTTATTGGAAGATGCCAACGCGAGGGGAAAATTCTCGGTAGCCGGGAAAGCTCGGGCTGCAGAATTCTCCTGGCAGAAGGCGGCACACAAGACACTCGAGGTTTATGAGTTTGCCTTGCGAGAGTTCTCCTCGCGGCGTTAAGTCTCAATGAAACTCATTAGGAAGCCGTGAAGCAGCCGAAGAAAAACATCTTAAGCGACTTACTCGCTCGTCCTGCCTTGCTTATCTTTTTGTTGACCTGGTTTGCTTACGGGGCGGCGATCAACTCCAGTAACCTGACCGCGTTTGACCTGCAACAGATCGGCGTAGAGGCGATGGTCGAGCGCCATCACTTTTACCTGGAGGGCGGGGCGACGCCGCAAATGACAACGAAGGGTGACGTGTTTCGCTATAACGATCACCTGTACGCCGCCAAGCAGCCGGGACAATTTATGGCTGGTGCCGTTGTGTTCTTTGTGCTGCGCATTTTCGGTCTCACTTATCTCAACAACTATCTGCTGACTTCCGCTCTGGTTATCTTCTTCACTGCTTCGCTGGTGCTCGCTGCTTCGGCCGCCGCCTTTTTTAAGCTTACGCGCGGCCTGACCGCGAACCCTGGCGACCTGTACTGGCCCCTCGGCGCTACGCTTGCTTACGCCTTTGCAACCACAATCTTTCCCTATTCAGGCATCGCGCATCACGACGCGCTGGCCACGGGTTATCTCGTGATTGCTTTCTATTTTATTTTTCGACTATCGCGCCACGAGGTTGATGGGCATGCATATCTGAAGTCAGGCGCAGCGGGTTTGTTGTTAGGACTGGCAATCACAACTTCGATGTTGCCGTTCTTTATGGTTCTACTTTGCGCAGTCTATTTTCTGTCGTTGCGGCGCTGGAAACTTGGGCCGGTATTTCTAATCGGCTTGCTCGGCGGATTGCTGCCACTCTTCATCTTTGACTGGGTCAGTTTTGGGAATCCATTTCGCCTGGCAAATATCGCTGGGGCCAGCATGTTTGCGGATACCTTTTGGCACTTCACGCCAGGGAACTTCGGCAACAAGTTGGCTTTCTATTCAGGCGCGCTGGTGTTTTATGTGCCCGTGTTCGCGCTTGGTTTGTTCGGCTTGTCGTACTTCCCGCGTGAGATCAAACGCAACGCGACGTATCTAACGCTGCTGGGATTAATGATCGTGCTGGCCGCATATGTGCTTAACATCCCAGCAGACGGCGATTGTCAGTTTGGTCCACGCTATCTATTGCCGGCGATCCCATTCGCCTGTCTCGGTATCGTTGGCTTCAGCTATCTGTCTCGTCCAACGGAACGCGTGCTGGCGGCGGTCGCTGTGACGCTGACCGGCGGGTTCTCGTTTTCGCTGAATCTCGTTGGCGCGTTGCGCGGGGCCATGGGTTGCCCCCATGGCGAGAACGCTTTTTTGAACCACCTCAAGGCATTAGGCCAAGGTGAGCAGCTCGATTACCCACTCGCCTGGTGGCTGCTGGTGCCGCTATTGATTTCTGCGACGCTGTTTTTCCTGCAGTTCGCAGCGCGACGCAGGCGAGGGAAAAGTTCACCCTTGCTAACCCCGGGTTGACCACAACTAATTCCTGGTGATGGTTCTAGTCTTTCAGCCGATAGAGAAAAATTGAGTTGCCAAATGTCGCCTCTGGAATGCGCGTGCGGTAGGCCGCGAGATAGTTAACGCGCTGTTCGTCTGAGACGAGTTTTCCGTGTTCATCAGGCGGAATGGCGATAGTCGAACCGTTCAGAAAACTAGCGCCAATCGCCACGTAACGAGTTTCCGGAATGACGCGGCCTGGCTTTGGAAACATTTCATGATAGCGAATTCCATAGAACTGCAGCGTGCCCCAACCGCCGGAAAGCGCGCCGCGCACTTCGGTCTCGCCATGCGCGTGCAAGTAATCCGCCAGTTCGCGTGCGTCGTCGCCCCACTCGACGTTTGAGTCAGACAAATACCACCAGTGCGGATGGCTCGAGGCGAGCTGGTTCATATAAGGAATGTAGTTGGGAAAGGCGCGTAGCATCTCAACGCTGATCCAGCCAAATAACAAAACGACAATTGCAATCGTTAAGTGCCGAGCAAATTTCAAACGCAGCAAGCGATCGAGGAAGGCGCCGGCGGCTATGAAGAGAAACGAATAAGCGGGCAAAAAATGTCTAATACCAATATTGATGTTGCTCGACATTGACATCGCCGCGTAGATAGCGAAAGGAATAATGAGCCAAAGAAAGCGCCAATCCCTTTTCCAAGTTGACCACAACGCCCAGCCGAGCGCGGCCGCAGCGAGAATGAGAAACGGCAATGACGTTTTCAGTGCAAAGGCCACCGGGAAGTAGTACCACCAGCCGTTCTGGCTGTACTGGCCCAACAACGAGGTCGCATGGCCATCGCGATTGTGAAGCATGACGTTGTACTGGCCGAACAGCCAGTAAGTCGGCACTACCTTCGAACCCACTCGAAAAAATGTCATCCAGTTGTTGAATGAGGACGCAGACTGTGTTTGCACCCACTTAACATCGGCGGCCAGGATCGGCGGGCTGCGAAAGTAGTAAGCAGCGTTGACCACAAAGATCATGACACAAACAATTAGCCCCAGGTGTATCGCGATCCGCTTGCGATTTTCCTGCAGACGCGCCGCGAAAATAAACCCGGCGATCGCCAGAATCGCGAGCACCGGCAACACGACGATCATGGAAAACTTAATGATCAGCGCCAGACCGCTGGCGAGCCCTAGTAGTAACGCCCGCTGCGGTGTGCGTTCCTTTAGGTAATACCGCAGCACAAAGAAAAAAAGCAGGAAGCCAAAGGTCGCCGGCAGATCCGTATGCACAATGTGTCCATGCGCGAGTACGGTCGGCTCAAGCGTGTAAAGCGCCACGGCAAACACAGCAGCGCGGTCGCCAAACAGATCTCGGGCGTAAAGAAAGATCAGAAGTCCAAGCGCGAGCGTGATCGGGATCATCATCGCGCGCGTCCAAAAGAAAATTGCTTCGAAGTGTTCGCGATTGCTCGGCCAAAACAGCTCCATGTACTTCCAGGTTTCTTCTGAATAGTTTCCCGTTACTTCGTCGGCAGGGACTTCGTTTGGCTGAATAAAGAGGAGCGGCAGCGCCGCCCACATCTTGACGAGCGGCGGGTGTTCGTTGTTGAGTTGGAACTTTCCCGCAACAAGGTGGTAGTATCCGGCCGGAATGTGAACGATTTCATCGTTGGTGAGGCTCTTGTGCGAAATTGCCGCGAAGAGGTTGGCGGCCATCACCAGGAGCAGCGCGGCGCACACCGCTTCGGCCTTGCGGGCGGCGATCAATTGCCTGATGGCGGCGAACGCGTGAACAATTGCGTCCCCAATCGTCGTTCCAGCTTCCTGTTTGTTTAATGCAACTTCCATTAAGTCTTCGTTCCAAAATAACGCCGAGTTGTGCAACGGCGATAGCCGTCTCGTTACTGCCGCTTATCTATTTCTTTCCCGCCACGCGCGGCAATCTGATTATCTCGCCCGACGACGGCGTCATTTTTAACATCCCGATCCGCGTTGCCGTCGCCAACATCATTCGTGCCGGCCATCTGCCACTTTGGAATCCCTACGTTTTCGGCGGCATGCCATTGTTTGGAGCGGCGCAGGCCGGGGTGCTTTTTCCGCTGAACTGGTTTTACTTGCTTTTCAGTATACCGGTCGCGACGAATTTGATGATGCTGTCGAGCTACATGCTCGCGGCTCTTGGTGCTTACCTCTACGCGCGGCGAACCCGAGCGAGCATCGCCGGTGCCGCGCTGACCAGTCTTGTTTGGCAATGGAGCGGTTTTCTCATTGGGCAAATCGGACACACCAATATACTGCACACTGCGGCGCTTTTGCCCTGGCTGCTGTGGCTGATCGATGGCTATGGCGCCAGTGGCAAACGAAGTCGCGGCGTACTGCTGGCCGTGCTCGTTGCCCTACAAGTGTTCGCCGGTCATCAGCAAACATTAAGTTATGCGCTGCTGGTTGCAGCGGCTTACGCCGTAGTTCGGTGGCGCGCAAGTCGGGCAACCACACCCGCGCGCTTGGCGTATCCATGGTCGCTGGTTTTCATCGCCGCTGGACTGGCGCTGGCCGCGGTGCAGATTTTGCCCACGCTGGAGCTGCTGCGCAATAGCTTGCGCGCTGATGCTTCCTACGATTTCTTTACCTCATTTAGTTTGCCGCCGCGATTCCTGTGGACATTCTTCGCGCCCTACGTCATGGGCGGCGGTGACGGCCAATTGTTTCGCGCCCCTTATGTTGGGCCGGCGTTTTATGGCGAGTACGTCGGGTATGTTGGCGTGGCAGCGATTGCGTTGGCGGGTCTCGCAGTTGTGCTCAAGCGCGACGTGGTAACGAAATTTTGGACCTTGGTTGCAGTTGTTTGTTTCCTGCTTGCGCTTGGTCGCTACGCACCTTTTCATTTCTACCGACTAATTTACTTCGTGCCGGTGCTCAATCTGTTTCGCGTGCCGGCGCGCCACCTCATGGAAGTTGAGTTTGCGCTCGCCGTGCTCGCAGGTCGGGGACTAACCGCAATCACCGCCGCGCGAGATCGCAATAAGACATTACGCTGGGTGCTCATAATTGGCGCCGTTGTGTTCGCCTTGACGTGTCTTGCCATAACGGTGGGACGCCCCGCAGATTTCCACCTGGGCCGTACTGCACCGGTGTCCATCTTAAGAGCGCCTGAGTTGTTCCTGCCGCTGGTGATCGCCGCGCTTAGCGTCAGCGCGCTGTGGTTTGTTGCGAGCCAACCTCGACGTACCAGAGTGTTGTTACTGCTGCTGGTGGCCGCAGTCGATTTGGTCGTTTGGGGACAATCGACTGGCTGGCGTTTATCCAGTCCGACGCCGCAGATGACAGTCTGGACCGAGCCTGCGACCGTGCGACTGTTGCGCGCGCGCGCTGGCGGCGACAAAAATCCCTATCGCATTCTGACGGAGGACCAACCATTCGATCCGGCCGTTGGATTGGGTCCGTCAACACCGGGGCGCGCCTGGGAAGTGTTGCTGCAGCCTGACATTTACATGATGCACGATGTCGAAAACGCTGCTGGTTATGACGGCTTTGGGATGGCCCGTTACAGTCACCTGGCCGGCGACATGAAAGTTTGGGGTGAACTCACCGACGCTAAACGCACCCTGGGCAATGACAGTCGCGAGCTGGATTTGCTGAACGTACGCTATTTGCTCGCGCGGTCCGCCTTCACTTCACCCACTACGTCCAACTCGGAACCGCCTGACGGAAGCGACCCGGCAAACAACATGACAGACGGGTCCGCTGACTTTCCTGTGGCCACGGAGGTCTATGGCGGCCAGCACTTTGGTGCAGAAGACTTGAACCTTCCGACTCTCACTTCCGGACAGCGCCTGCTGTTCAGTATCCCGCCCACCCGCGTGGATCGCATAGCTTTGCTTACAAACCTTTCATGGTCCGAGGCTGTGCCCGATGGCACGGTGGTGGCGCACCTCCGCTTGCAGAGGGAAGATGGAAAGAAGTTGAATTTGGAACTGCGCGCCGGCGAACACACGTCCGAATGGGCCTATGACCGTAGCGACATACGATCACGAATAAAGCATCAGCGCGCCCCAGTGGGAACCAGTTATGAAGTGGAAGATGCGCAAGGAAAATACGAAGCACACACTTACGCGGCTTCTTTGCCCTTATCTGCAGCTGCCGTCGTTACCGGTGGAGAGTTGACGGTGGCGCGAGTTCCGGCCGCGCCGGAATTAATATTAAGCGTAAATCGCATCGCGCTTGCGGATGCTGACCGAACATTTCCGGTGCGCAGGGAATGGGTAAAGAAAGAGCTGGCGCTGAACGCAGAAAAACAGCCAGCCGCTGCCAGCAAAATTGAACAAAAGCCAGTTCAGCCCGAACTGATCCAGGCGAACCAACGCTGGCAACCTATTGGGCAAGTCGAGAACGTCGCCGTCTTTGAGAACACGCGCGTGTTGCCGCGGGCATGGCTGGCGACGGAGGAACTGGTGGCGACAGGAGAAACTCAAATTGACATCATCCGTTCCGGTAGAACTCCGGGCGCCGAAAGCTGGAACCCGTTACAGACAGCTTTAGTGGAAGCTCCCACCGGCATTCAATTCGGAAAGCCCAGCGAGTCGCCCGGATCTGCAAAAACAATTATGCTCGATCCCAACCAAGTGGAAGTGAAGACCGAAGCGAGCGGTCCCGCGTTGTTGGTGCTGAGCGCGAATCACTACCCCGGCTGGCGCGCTTACGTTGACGGAAAATCTGCTGACACCGTGCGCGTCAACTACAACCTGCGCGGCGTCGCTGTGCCTGCCGGCGCTCATTTAGTTACGTTTGTCTATTGGCCCAAGTCGGTGCTGATTGGGTTGATGATTTCGCTGTTGACGTTGGTTGCGCTTCTTTGGTGGTCCAGGATGAGATGATGTAAAGCAATCTGTTAGATTGCGGTGGTTGGGTATTCAAGTGTTAGGTAAAGAGCAATCAAGAATGGTAACCACCACCGCAAACCAGCAGTTTGCTTTACGTGAAAACAATGAGTGAAAAGTTGGAAAGAGATTTGTTGTTCGAGCAGCCGCGTTTTGTCGACCGGCTCGAAGACTGTTTCTTCTATCACGCGCTGGACTTGCCCGGGTTTGGCCTGGTGCCGGCCCACTGGGATTTGCGCGGCCGGTTCGATGATTACGTCGGCGGCGTCGCGGTTGCAGGCAAGTCAGTCCTGGACGTTGGCACTGCAACTGGCTTCCTGAGTTTTGAAGCCGAGAAAAGAGGAGCGGCGCGCGTGTTGTCGTTTGACATGAGCGACCCGCGACAACAGACGTTCCTGCCTTTCAAAGACAAACTTTACTCTCGCGACCCGGACGCCTGGGCTGGGCAGTACGGCAAAGAAATCGAGCAATGGAAGAACGCCTATTGGCTAGCACACCGCCTGCTGAAATCCCGGGCCGAGGTTTACTACGGAAACATCTACGAACTGCCGGCGGAGTTGGGACAGTTTGATGTTGCGATCGTCGGCTCGGTATTGGAACACTTGAACGATCAGATCACGGCGCTGGCCTCGATCGCGCGGCTGACGAAAGAAACGATCGTACTCACCTCGCCGCTGCTGCAAACCGATGAACGGATCGCGCGGTTTGAATCACTGGCAAGTAATCCTGAGAATGACTTTACCTGGTGGACTTATTCACTCGGCGTTTATCGTGAAGTGTTTGGCATGCTGGGCTTCAGCATCGCAAAGGTGAGCAGCGCGCAGTATTACTACATGTACGGCGATCGGTTTGAGGAGCGGTCGACGATCGTTGCCGTGCGGGACTGAACAGTCTAAAAGTCAAAAGTCCAATGTAATTCTTCGAAACTAGACACTCGGTTTAGACTTTGAACTTTGGATCTTGGACTAGTTCACGATCAGTTCCTGCCTTAGCGTGCCCGAGCCGTGATCTTCAAACCAAGTAATGTGCTCAGCGACCATATCAAATTCCACAATGTATGGGCCGGGTGTTTGCGGAGCACGCAACTTGATTTCAATCTGAGCCGCTGCACCCGGTTCCAGATCCTGCGGCAGCCGCGCCCGTCCATAATCCCAGTCAACTTCCTCTTCCGTGTCTTGCAACAGATGGGAACCGAGATAGACGGCGCCTTTACCGGTAACATCCTCGCCGCGGGTTGGCCAGCGCGCCATGCCGGTGTTTTCCACGCGAACCTGGAAAGTCAGTTCTGAAGCTGGGGCGCATTCGCGCGGTCCCTGTTCAAGTGTCAGTTGAGCGACGAAGTGTTTCAGCGCCTCGGGTTCGTCATTTGTTGCCTTGGTCTTGCGGCAAACAACGATCGCGCGCTCGTTTTTTGCTTCCACGACTTCTACTTCGCTGAACCCGGTACTGCGCAACAAAGCCTTGAGCGATTCCACGCCCGGCAAAAACCAATTGAAGACCTGTTCCTTGGCGTGAGCCGGATTCTCGACAAAGGCGAGACTGTGCAACAACATTTCTTGTTCGCCCAGAGGATGTGCGAACGATTCCGGCGTGCGTTCGGGAGGCATGATCGCAGTTTCGATGATCAGCAGTTCCTTCGTAACTTGATAGAGATTTTCCAGCGCCAGGATCGGATGTTTCAGGTGATACAGCAGGCCGAGCGCGAGCGTGATATCAAACTGCCCGACCGTGCGCGGGCTGAGTTCATAAACATTCAACCGGCGAAACTCAACGTCGAGGCCAAGAACTCTCCGTACAAACAATCCCTGCCGCACGTGTTGGCGCTGACCATCAACTCCCAACACGCGTTCAGCGCCGCGACGCTTGGCTTCGAAAGCGTAGAACCCGGCGTTGCAGCCAACGTCCAGCAACGTCTTGCCGCTGAGGTCGGGCGGCAACAGTTTTTGCATCGTCTGCCAGGGACCAAGCGGATGATCGACCGGCTCGCCCATCACACTTTCGGTTTTGGTGAAAATACCGTCGCCAAGATCGATGCGGTGGAACCAGGGCTCGAGCCGCTTTAGTTCGAATAGAATTTCGTCCTGCGTCATTTAATGAACTGCGAAGTGCAACGCGAGTGGCTGCGATCCGCTCTCTGCAAACCAGCAGACGTGCTGGTCCACTAAGTCAATACTGATCGTATACGTGCCGGGCACCGCAGGTGCGACCAATTGGATCTCGAAGTCAACAGTCTGTCCGGGCGGCACGGCATGCGGCAGCATTGGCTGTCCATGAAGCTCAGTAACGATCTCGCCGCGCGCGTTAATAATCCTGACACCCGGCATCACTACGCCGCGGCGCACTGTCTGCCCGCTCAGCCAGAGCGTATCGCCAGTATTTTTGACAGTTAGCGCCAGTTCAAGTTTCTCTCCGGCGCTGATATGTTCCGGCAAAGATCCTTTCAGCTTGAATTCAGCGCGCAGCATTCCCGGTTGCCGGCTATCGAGCACGCTGGTCGCAGACTTGCCGTCGGTA
>JANMKA010000038.1:0-9921 GCA_031371765.1 Blastocatellia bacterium | reverse complement strand
CCTCCGACACCTGTGTGCCTTCAAAATGCACCGTGCCCGGAAAAACCGTAGCCGTGTCGATGGTTGGCATATTGGGGGAAGGCATGACCCACGGCGCGTCGGTTTCGTCGTGCCAGTAGTGACGATCCCAGCCGGTCATCGGCACGACTTCAAGCTCACATTTGATTTCGAAGTGTTCATTAAACATCCTGGCTAACTCGCCAAGGGTCATACCGTGTCGCGTCGGAATCGAATACTGACCAACAAAAGATTCGTGTCCCCGTTCCAACACGTTGCCGGCTACTGCGCGCCCGTTGAGTGGGTTTGGCCGGTCACAGACGATGACTTTCTTGCCAAACTTGCGCGCTGCCAACATGCAGTTAGCCATTGTGTAGGCGAAGGTATAGATGCGGCAGCCGACGTCCTGCATGTCGAACACAATCACGTCGAGGTCGCGCAGCATGCTCTCGGTTGGCTCGCGCGTTTCGCTGTAGAGGGAATAAATAGGCAGGCCTGTCTCGCGATCGGTCGCGTGCGCGGTTTCGATCATGTTGTCCTGAACGTCGCCACGAATCCCGTGCTGCGGACCAAACAAGGCGCACAAATCTACCGCCGGATGCTCTTGCAAAAGATCGGCAACGTGCCGCAGCCGATGATCGACTGAAGCCTGGTTGCAAACGAGGCCGAGCCGCGCACCCCTAACAAGCGGAGCGTCACCTTCAAGTAGTTTCTCAATTCCCAGCCGGACTTGTTTGCGAGCCATCGAATCTGTTAACTAATTCTTCTCTGAAAGTTAAAGTAACACCTCAGCATCAACCGCACAGCACCGCGCCGCCGTTTACATTCAGAATTTCTCCAGTGATGTGACGGGCCCACGACGTGCACAAAAATACTATCGGGCCGGCAATGTCTTCCGGTGTCGCGATCGCGCCAATTGGAATCGCCGCAGCTATCGCTCTTCGCTGGTCGGGATCACCGAGCGCTGCTTTCGTCATGTCCGTGTCCACCCAGCCGGGCGCCACCGCGTTCACAGTGATTCCCCACTCCCCCAGCTCACTTGCCAGCGATTTCGTGAAAGCGATCAGTCCACCTTTTGCGGCAGCGTAATTCGCGTAACCGGCCTCGCCGCGCTGTCCGGCCGTAGATGTCACCAGCACAATGTTGCCGAACCGCTGCTGCTTCATAGTGGGAACAACAGCACGACATACGGTCCAGGCGCCCTTAAGGTTTATGGCCATAGTTTTATCCCACAACGCTTCGGACATTTCCTCGACCGCTGCGCCTTCCCAGATGCCTGCATTGCAAACGATGATGTCGACGCGCTGGAAACGTTCGAGCGTTGCCTTATGCAATCGTTCGGCTTCGTCTATCTTGGCGATGTTTGCTTTGAACGGGAACGCTTCCCCGCCCGCCGCACTAACGGCAGCGACAGCCTCAGCCGCGGCCGCATCGTCGTTGGAATAATTGATGACTACTTTAGCGCCAAGCCGCGCGAGCATTTCAACAGTCGCGCGGCCAATTCCTCGCGATCCGCCGGTGACAACTGCGACGCGCCCCGCCAGCGATAATTCTTGAAGCTCCATCAGCGATTAGCGTTGCGACGCAACGAGTGAATCGATCTTCCCTGAAGGGTAAGCGGCGCAAGCCAGCACAAATTGGCTGAACAGCGTCTGCGAAAGCTCGTCTTGTTGCCAACCCAACTCAGGATGCCATTGGACGCCGAGTACAAATCGATCGGGGCGGGTGTCTTCGAGTGCTTCTATCAGGCCGTCAGAAGCCCAGGCCGTTGCCTTCAGGTTCGCGCCTACAGTTTCAATTGCCTGATGATGATGACTGTTAACGACCGCGTCCTCGGCCTTGGCCCAGGCGGCAAGTAAACTATTATTATCGAGCGAAATTGAGTGCGACGGACGATCGCGTGGTGCACCCTGTTCGTGCTTAATCGCGTTTGGTAGTTGACTTGCAATATCCTGAATCAATGTGCCGCCGCGTGAAACATTCAATATCTGCATGCCAAAACAGATCGCGAACAGCGGTAAGTTACGTCGTTCGATCTCTTCCAGCACCAGTAAATCTGTTTCATCCTTGATCGGCACAACGGTGCCGAGTTGTGGGTGCGGCTGGACGCCGTAACGCAATGGATCCACGTCGGAATCGCTTCCGGGTAGCAGAATACCGTCGAGCGAATCCATAACCGCCGAAATGTAGTGCGGCTCTGGAATCAAACTGAGATGTACTGGTAGCGCGCCGGCGGCTGCGACCGCTTCGCTGTAAAAGCGACCGAGATAAAACCGATCGGTGCTCAATTCCAGCCGCATGGTAATCCCGACACGCGGTCGTCGCTGATCTGACTTTGAATCGCTGCTCATAAACAGAAACCATCATAGCCTAAAACTGTGCAAGGTTCTTACCGCGACGTTGGAGACGGCGTGATGATGAGTGTTGAATAAGGGCGACTGAGTGGCATGAAGTCAGTACCGTCCGCGGTAGCGGATGGCTGCCCACATTGCCAATTTTCGATTGCCGATTGCCAATTGGCTTGATCCCTAGACATCAATCGGAAATCGGCAATTGTCAATCGGCAATTAGTACACCCATCCGCTACCGCGGACGGTACTGACCTCATTGTCACTGCGACGCCTCTCATTCAAAACTCAGCCACTACCCAGTTAGGCTGCTTGCTTGACTTGCGTTCAAGCGAATTCCTATAGTGACGTTTGCCAAAAATGTCATCACAAAATTCCCGCATTCGCAGCACCACTGTGCTGCTCGTTCGCAAGGAAGGCCGAGTTGCGCTCGCCGGTGACGGCCAGGTAACGCTGGGCGAAACCATCATGAAAAGCAGCGCGAAAAAAGTTCGCCGGCTGTACAACGACAGCATACTGGCCGGGTTTGCCGGTTCGACTGCCGACGCTTTTGCGCTGTTGACGCGTTTCGAAAGTAAGCTCGAGCAATACCACGGAAACCTTGAGCGCGCGTCTATCGAACTCAGCAAAGAATGGCGCACCGACAAAGCGCTGCGCCATCTGGAAGCGTTACTGGTTGTCGCCGACAGCAAAAGTTCTTTTCTCTTATCCGGAAACGGCGACGTGATTGCGCCGGACGATGGCGTATTGGCGATCGGGTCGGGAGGTTCGTACGCGCTGGCCGCGGCGCGCGCCCTGGCGAAACACACCCAACTGTCAGCGCGCGACATCGCCGTCGAGGCGCTTGGCATTGCCGGTGAGATCTGTATTTATTCAAATCAAAATATTGTCGTTGAGGAATTGTAGAAGTTCGCGGCGGTCGCGCCGGGTAGTTGATTAGAATAGTAAGGCAATAATGGTCATTTATCTTGAAGGTGACGTGGACGAAGAAGTTCGGCTCGATGAGATGACGCCGCGTCAGATCGTAGCCGAGCTGGACAAACACGTCGTGGGCCAACGCAACGCGAAACGCGCGGTTGCGATTGCGCTGCGAAATCGCATCCGGCGTCAAAAGCTACCACTGGAAATGGCGGTGGATGTGATGCCGAAAAATATGATCATGATTGGGTCTACCGGCGTGGGGAAAACAGAGATTGCTCGCCGGCTGGCGCGCATGTCCAACTCCCCTTTTCTTAAAGTCGAGGCTTCGAAATTTACCGAAGTTGGTTATGTTGGCCGCGATGTTGAGAGCATGATCCGCGACTTGACGGAAATCGCCGTCGACATGATCCGTCAGGAAAAGATCGACGAAGTCGCTGAAAAGGCCGAGCTGAACGTCGAGGAACAAATTCTGGATTTGCTCCTGCCGCCGCCGCGCACGGCTTCGAGTTCTTACGAATTTGATTCGAGCAGCGACGATCAGGCCTCGCCGCTGGAAACGAAGGAACCGACGCGCGACGAACAGTTTCAGCGGACGCGCGAAAAACTCCGGGCCCAACTGCGCGACGGTAAACTGGACAACCGGCTGGTGGAAGTGGAGATACGAGAGCGAAATTTTCCGGTCATTGAACTTGCCGGCCCTCAGGGCGTCGAAGAGATGGGCATCAACATGAAAGACATGCTGGGCAGCATGTTCCAGGGTCGCACTAAGAATCGCAAGCTGACAGTCGATGAAGCGATTGAGCATCTGATGGCCGAAGAAGAAGAACGCCTAATCGATATGGACCAGGTGGCCCGCGCCGCGATCGAGCGCGTCGAGCAGTCAGGAATTATTTTTCTTGATGAGATCGACAAAATTGCCGGACGCGAATCGGGCCATGGGCCGGATGTGTCGCGCGAAGGAGTGCAGCGCGATATTCTGCCGATCGTTGAAGGTACGACCGTCAATTCGCGCTACGGGATGGTGCGGACTGACCACATTCTGTTTATTGCGGCCGGCGCTTTTCACGTTTCCAAACCCGCGGATCTTATTCCCGAGTTGCAGGGCCGCTTTCCTATTCGCGTCGAACTGGAATCCCTGACCGTCGATGACTTCAAACGAATTCTTACCGAGCCTAAGAATGCTTTGATTAAACAGTACCAGGCCATGATGGCAACCGAAGAAGTAATCATCGAATTTACTGATGATGCGATCGACGCGATTGCAAACTTTGCGGCGCGAGTGAACGAGAACACCGAAAACATCGGTGCGCGGCGGTTGCAAACAATCATGGAGAAGTTGCTCGAAGAGATCAGTTTCGAAGGTCCCGATCTCGAGCCAAAGGACCAGCGCATCGATGCCGCCTATGTTGATTCAATGCTCGCGGAAACTGTAAAGGACCAGGATCTCAGCCGCTACATTCTGTGAAAACGAACTCCCCACTGCAAATTACATTGCTGGTTGCGCTGCTTGTCAGCTTTGGCGCAGCTTGCGGTAAACGCAGCCCGCCGTTGCCGCCGACGGAGCGCGTGCAACAGCGGACAGAATCGCTTTCCGGCATCCAGCGCGGCAATCAGGTGATCCTTAGTTGGCCGGCGCCGCGCCGGAACGCCCCGGATCCAAGTGTGCAAAGTATTCGCCGCATCGACATTTACCGGTTGGCCGAGAAACCGCGCGCGCCCCTGGCGTTGACCGAAGACGAATTCGCTGCCAGAGCGACACTGATTGGTTCGGTGACTTACGAAGAAATCAAGAACGCGGGCGACTCACTTACCTACACCGACAACCTGGAACTTGCAGGTGAGCCAGCGCGCCTGCGTTACGCGGTGCGCTTTGTGAATGCAGCCGGGCAACGGGCCGCGTTTTCAAACTTCCTGTTGCTCGAGCCGGCGGCACGCATCGCCAAACCGCCTACGCTCATTGCGACCGGAAAGGAAAGCACGGAAGACGCGATTACCATCTCCTGGCAGCCACCCCGCGAAAATATCGATAACTCGACGCCAGTGAACCTGCTCGGGTACAACGTCTATCGCGTTGCGGAAACAGAAAGTGAAGTAAGCCCGGCGCCGGTCAACACGGCGCTCGTTACCGGCAACAGGTACATTGATCAAAACTTCAAGTTTGGTGAAGCGTATCGCTACCTCGTGCGTTCAGTTTCGCTCGGCACCGAAGGCGGTCAAGTCGAGAGTCTAAATTCGAATTCCATCACTGTTTCGCCAAAGGATGTGTTTGCGCCTTCGGCTCCAACTTCAATAACTATAGCGGCAGCGCCTGGCCGGCTCTCGATATTCTTCCCGGCAAATCCGGAAGCGGACGTTGCGGGCTATAGCATTTTCCGCTCGACCGATCCGGATCTGCCAAAGCGTCAATGGACAAAACTGAATGGTGCGCTGCTGACAAAGACTACGTTCCAGGATGAAAAGGTCGAATCCGGCAAACGCTACTACTATTATCTGACTGCGGTGGACCAGGCGGGCAATATCAGTCCGGAATCTGAGGTCGTATCCGAAGTGGTACCGTAACTGCGGAATGAAACTTTGTCGAGTTCAGCATGAAAGGTTTGCGGACGCGCGCAACGGTGTGATCGAAGGCGAGCAGGTCTGGTTGCTGGCGGAAAACCAGAGCCTCGCGGACCCGGAATGCAAACGAACGCAGGCGATCCCTCTTTCATCGGCCAGGCTTTTAGCACCAGTTACGCCCTCCAAGATCGTTTGTGTTGGGCGCAACTATCGCGAGCACGCCGCGGAACTCGGAAACAAAATGCCGGACGAGCCATTGCTCTTTCTCAAAGCGCCTTCCGCGGTTATCGGCAATGGTGATTGCATCCAGTTGCCGCCTGAATCGGCGCAGGTGGAACATGAAGGCGAGCTGGGCGTGGTAATCGCAAAGCAAACGCACAAGCTGGCTGAAGCTGATGACCCACTCAATTATGTTTTGGGTTACACCTGCGTCAATGATGTGACCGCGCGCGATTTGCAGCGCAAGGATGTCCAGTTCACTCGGGCCAAATCATTCGATACGTTTTGCCCGGTTGGGCCATGGATTGAAACGCAGTTGGATCCCTTGAAGCTAATGGTTACGACCCGTGTTAACGGTGTTGAGAAACAAATTGGACGCACCGCCGACATGACGTTTTCAGTTCCCTTTCTCATCCGCTACATCGCGAATATCATGACCTTGTTACCTGGAGATTTGATTGTTACCGGCACACCCGCAGGCGTTTCACGCTTGAAGGCAGGTGATACGGTAGAAGTGGAAATAAACGGCATCGGGGTTTTGCAGAATGGCGTCTGCTAAACCTGCAATTGGGAGTGCCTTGGTTTAATTTGATCTCGGTGCGTCCTTTGTGTTCTCTGTGTCTCCGTGGTGAGGAGTCGACAAAGTTCACCACCGAGTCACAAAGAACACAGAGGTCGCACCGAGAAATCGAATCACGACACCGCCCTGCAAATCAGTAACTAGTTCCGGTGCGCTTTTAGCATTAATACAACGGAGGTTCTTATGAAGTTTTTTCTCGACACAGCCAACCTTGAAGAGATTCGCGAAGCAGCAGCATTCGGCATTGCTGACGGCGTTACTACCAATCCAACCTTGATTTCCAAAGAAGGCGAAGTGGATTTCAAGGAACACATCGCCGCGATCTGCAAAATCGTAAGCGGCCCTGTTTCCGCCGAGTGCACCAGCGAAGAAACGGAAGGCATGCTGCAACAGGGTCGCGAGTACGCGAAGATTGCACCTAACGTGGTTATCAAGTGTCCGCTGACGCGCGCTGGTCTCAAGGCGACCAAACAGTTGTCGAGCGAAGGCATCAAGGTCAACGTCACGCTTTGCTTCTCAGCCGCGCAGGCGATCATGGCCGCCAAAGCCGGCGCCTCGTTCATTAGTCCTTTTATTGGCAGGCTTGACGACATTGGCGAAAACGGTCTGGTGCTGCTGCAGGACATCATCGACATTTATCGCAACTACTCCTGGAAAACCGAAGTACTCGCGGCCAGCATGCGCAGTCCGATTCATGTCATCGAAGCCGCGCGCATGGGCGCCGACATTGCCACCATCCCTTTCAAGGTAATCGATCAATTGTTCAATCACCCGTTGACCGACAAAGGGCAGGCGCAATTTCTCGCCGATTGGCACAAGAGCGGAAGAAAGTAGATTTCAACGCTTTTGATTAAGGTCAAAACATTCAAACTCGACGGCAAGCAACACCGGAGCTGGAACGCCGAGCTGGTTCGCCAGCAAGGGTCGTTGTTAGTGCTCGACGGAACTTTTGCTAGCGAGATCGAACATGATCTGCTCGGCACGATTGCCGCCGGCACGCGCAGCGTTGAGTACTACTGGATGGAACGCTGGTACAATGTCTTTCGCTTTTCACAACCGAACGGCGAGCTGAGAAACTATTACTGCAACATCGGCGTGCCGCCCAGTTTTGATGGCAACATCTTGAGTTACGTAGATCTGGATCTGGATATTTTGGTGGCCCCTGACTTTTCTTATGAAATCCTGGACGTTGATGATTTTGAGAGGAATTGCCAAGCCTATGGGTGTTCACAGGAGATACGCGACAATGCTCAGCGAGCGAGCGACGAGGTAATAGGAATGATCCAGGCGCGGCAGTTCCCTTTCGGCGAATAGAGTTCGTTATGGCTTCCAAACAACAACCCAAGCAATCCAAATCGAAACTCGATCTGCTCAAAGAGCGTTCGCTTCAGGCGGAAGCCGGCGGCGGCGCCGAGCGCGTTGAGAAACAGCATGCCGCGCACAAGCTGACGGCACGTGAACGCATTGAGTTCCTGCTTGATGATGGCAGCTTTGAGGAATTCGATAAGTTGGTGGTCCATCGCTCGAAAGATTTTGCCATGGAGCAACAGCTCTATCCCGGCGATGGGGTGGTAACCGGTCATGGCTTGATTGATGGCCGCAAAGTTTTTGTTTTCGCCCAGGACTTTACTGTCTTTGGGGGCTCGCTTTCCGAAACGCATGCCGAAAAAATTTGCAAAGTGATGGACCTGGCGGTGAAGGTTGGCGCGCCCATTGTGGGGTTGAATGATTCCGGCGGCGCGCGCATTCAGGAAGGCGTTGTCAGTCTCGGTGGTTATGCGGATATTTTTCTGCGCAACACGCTGGCGAGCGGCGTCGTGCCGCAAATCAGTTGCATTCTTGGCCCCTGCGCCGGCGGCGCGGTTTATAGTCCCGCAATCACCGACTTTAACATCATGGTGAAGGACACTTCTTACATGTTCATCACCGGCCCCGATGTTATTAAGACGGTGACGCACCAGGACGTGACGAAAGAAGAACTTGGCGGCGCGATGACGCACAATCGCATCTCCGGCGTTGCACACTTCGCCGCGGATTCGGATGAGCACGCCTTGCAAATGGTGCGCGAGCTGCTGTCGTTCATTCCTTCAAACAATCTTGACGACGCCCCCCGCGTTGTGCCGACCGATTCACCTGACCGGACCGAAGAGAAACTGAACACGATCGTTCCGGAAGCGTCCAATCAACCTTACGACATTCGCGAAGTGATTGCGGCGGTGGTTGATGACGGTTACTTTTTTGAAGTGCAACAGCATCACGCGCCAAATATTTGCGTAGGCTTTGCGCGGCTCGACGGCCGGCCGGTGGGAATTGTTGCGAATCAACCGGCATTTCTGGCGGGCGTTCTGGACATCGATGCTTCGGTAAAGGGCGCGCGGTTCGTGCGTTTCTGCGATTGTTTTAATGTGCCGCTGATTGTCTTTGAAGATGTGCCCGGATTTCTGCCCGGCATTTCGCAGGAACACGGCGGCATCATTCGTCACGGCGCGAAGTTACTTTACGCCTTTGCCGAAGCGACGGTGCCGAAGCTGACCGTGATAACCCGGAAAGCTTACGGCGGCGCCTATTGTGTGATGGCTTCAAAACACATTCGCACTGACGTGAACTTTGCGTGGCCTTCCGCGGAAATCGCGGTGATGGGCGCTGAAGGCGCTGTCGGTGTTTTGTATCGACGGGAAATTAATGAAGCGAAGGACAAAGAAGCTGCGCGACGCTCAAGGGTGATTGAGTTGGAAGATAAGTTTGCGAATCCTTACGTTGCTGCCGAACGAGGCTTTGTTGATGAAGTAATCGAACCGGCATTCACGCGGCCTAAACTCATTCGCGCGCTCTCATTGCTGGAAAACAAACGCGACACGAACCCGCCGAAGAAGCACGGCAACATTCCGCTATAGAAACTCCAACTCAGTTCAATATCTAGATCCGGCGCGTCTTTCACCAACGATGCGATAGTCTCGGGCCTTGATCGCTTCCACAACTCTGCTGCGCTCAAGGTAGATGGACACACGTGAATAGTTGTTTACCGCTAAGCCAATATTGAAAACGATGCCGCAGATAATGAACACCAGCGCAAACTTCTGCCAAGTCTTCTTCTGCAAAAACTCGTTCCAACAATAGAAGCTATATAACATCGCGATGGGAAGTGTGAGGTAAAAAGTATGGGACAGCGGCTTCCTGATCGCGAACAAAAAACTGATATAGAGCAGGACTACCGTCGCCAGCGTGAAATACTTCAGCGCCCACCAGTCGCTCACTGAATGCTTTCTTTTGAACCACAGGACCAACAAGGCGATCGGTTGC
>JANMKA010000190.1:0-7871 GCA_031371765.1 Blastocatellia bacterium | reverse complement strand
CTGTCCACCCGTTCATGAGTCGCGGGTGCAACGTCCCGCGGGACTGGGTTGGCGTTTAAGGGACGATCCGCTGCGTCTGAGTCTCGATTGGCATCGCGCCCGGCGTCCTCGCGCGGATCAATGCCGCGAGGTGGACGCGTGTGAACATTATTACTCGGGGTCGTGCCGTTCCCGGGACGATCCGCGGCATCCGAATCTCGTTGTGCATCGCGTCCCGCATCCTCACGCGGATCATTGCCGCGAGGTGGGCGCACCGGCCGCGCCACTGCTCCCAGCGGCCGCCGATCCACCGGCCCGGCGCCGGCAGACGGAACGGGGAAGTCTGGTTGCAAGCCACGACCATTGAAAACTCGCGATTGGCGCAGGTCGTTGTCCAGCGGAACGCCCGGTCGGCGCGCGCCTGCTCCCGTTTGCCTGCGGCCAAAGTCAGACGGCCGAGTTTCTCGTGCAATCGCCGAAGCTCCATCCGGCTCTCTGAGAATGTTATGTGGACGGACCGCGAGTCGGCCCGGCAAATCAGTTGCCGACGGCTCTGTCGTAAATACGCGCCGCGCCAAGGTATCGTCCGCGGCCCTCAGGTGTCCGCGACCACTTCCCCAATCCCGCCGTGGTATGTAACTAACCCCGCGGTGGTCCACCGGATTGTGGCGGCGAAAATCATTCCAGTCGTTGTCGTGTCTGTCATGTCGATCATATCGCCGATTCCGCGCTTCGTAGTTTCGCGAATGCGGATCTCGTTGATGATAATGAAGCGGGTACCAGCAATAGTTATCGCCCAAAGAAATATTCACCACGAATGCTACCAACGCCGGTCGCCACCAACTGCGCTTCCGGTAAAACTCGCTACGCGGACACCAGGCCCAGTAGTTGTTGTGAAAGACCCAGCGGCCATAGTGATAAGGCGCCCAACCCCATGGTTCGTTACCCACCCACGTCCAGCCGTAAGGTGAAACCCAGACCCAGCTGCCATAACGATACGGCGCCCAATCGCGATAGCTATTGATTGCGTCAGCGTCCGGTCGCCAAATCCAGCCGTATTCGTCCGCGTTAATCCAACTGCCGTAAGCAGCGAGATCTTCCGCGCCCCACAGAGAGTTGTCGTAATACTGCGTCTCAAAGTGCATGCGCTCGGCGAGATACAGGTCGCGTTCATCAACCCAGGTGTCCCATGAGTCGGCGGCAAGCGCGGTGGTGAATTCCCAATCGCCGGCGTCTGGTCCATCGTTGATAAGCTCGGCGGTGCGTCCGTCACGCAAAACGAACCCGGAAGTCTCGGAATAAATGCGCGCCCGGCCACCACTGCGCGCGGTCATGCGCACGCGTCCATCGCTTGAGACATCGAGCCGGTAGCGCCCCTCTTTTTCGGCGGCCAAAGTTGTTTTGGGAGCGTCGATTTCAAAGTACTCGTGGTCGTGATCAAACTTCTCCAGCCTGAGGCTCGCTGTCCCCTGACTCAAACTAAGCGCAATCCCTTCGTCGCGCAGCGTCGTAATCTGCAGCACCGAGTCGTTGCCCAGGCGCAGAAAGTTTCGCGCCTCAAACTGAATCTCAACGCGACCCTCATGACCGGTCGAAAGCACGTCGCCTTCAACCAGAGGCGAGTTAACGCGGGCGTTCTCGACTTCATTACTGCCGCTGCGTTTCAGCGTCGCCACACCAGCAACAAAGCTGATGCGCACGACGCGTACCTTGACGTCATAGTCGTCCGCATCGTCGTCGTCCGCGGCCCGCGCGGTTAGATTAATTGTGAACAGGGTCAGGAAGAGCGAAAGGATGGTGAAATAGGCAGGTCGGGTAGAACGCATAGCAACGCTCCTTATTTAATTGTTTGGACCAGCAGTCTGCGCAAACGCTCGGGGCGAAGTTGAGCGACAGCGCGTGTTGGAAGAGCTATGCCTTAGGATAGGCACTTGCGCTCGTCCATTCTCAACAGGTTAGGTTTCCATTCTGGTAAATGCTTAACTCGCTGAATTGGCCCATAGCAAGGCGCATGCCTGTCACCTCAGTCTGTATAGCGGTAGCCACCCGAGTAACTGTCGTGGAATTGCTTTCGCTACAGCGGAGCGAGATGTCTTTAGCTACGAACGCACTCCAAAAGATCTCGCTCCGGTAGGAGCGAAACCCCGGCAGAGATAGCCGGACGCAGGAAGCGGTTGCGCTCCTCCGGAGCTAAAGGAGCAAAGAAGGATTACTGGGCTATAGGCGTCTCGCCCCGCTGGAGCGAAGTACCAAACGATGTACTTTTACCCTTCCAACCGGAAGCCGCCTTGCCAATTCAAGACCCCAAAAACTTTGCCCGAGAACGTGCAGGATTGGCACTATATGGTGCGGACTTTTTGGTAAGGCATAAATTGCCAGGCACTTTTGTGTGGAGTTAACAGCCGTAATGGCAAACGAAATCTCTAACTTCCAGTTTGACGTGATCGTGATCGGCGCAGGAATTAACGGCGCGGGCATCGCGCGCGATGCGGCAATGCGAGGACTGAAAGTGCTGCTCCTCGATAAAGGCGACATCGCGGGCGGCACCTCGAGCTGGTCCACGCGGCTGATTCACGGAGGCCTGCGTTATCTCGAACACGGCGAGCTCGGTTTGGTGCGCGAGTCGTTGCGCGAGCGCGCGTGCCTGATGAACATCGCTCCGCATCTGGTTCGTCCGCTGCGAATCCTGGTGCCAATCTATAAGCATGCACAGCGCGGCGCTTGGACAATTCGCGCGGGTATGATCGCTTACGACCTCCTCTCGTTTGGTAAATCGCTGCCGCCTCACCAGATGCTCTCGGTTAGTGAAACTTTGCGGCAAGCGTCCGGACTCAATCGTGAAGAACTGCTTGGCTCGGCAGTTTACTTTGACGCGCAAGTCGAATTTGCCGAGCGCCTCGTGCTTGAGAACGTCCTTTCCGCGGTCGAAAATGGGGCCACAGTTATTACTCATGCACGCGTCGATAAACTTGAGGTCAAAGCTGGAAAAGTTTGCGGTGTTGAGTTCGCCAGAGTCCAAAGTCCAATGTCCAATGTCCAAAGTCAACAAACTACTGGGACCGCGTTCTCCCGGCCCGCAGATCGTGGCAACCTGATAATTAGCGAGGACCATGGCGGAAGTCCTTTCGGTCATAACGGCTCGGACCAACTTCATTCCGCGACCGCGCCCATTGTTATCAACGCTGCCGGACCCTGGATCGATCAGGTGTTGGGCATGAACGCTCCGGACTCAGCGCGTTTAATCGGCGGCACGAAAGGCAGCCACCTCATCGTTGCGCCATTTGCCGGCGCTCCTGAAACCGCAATCTACGTCGAAGCTGAAACCGATCGTCGCCCCTTCTTCATCATTCCCTGGAATGGAAACTACTTGATCGGCACCACCGACATTCGCTACGACGGCGACCCCGACCTCGTGTGGATTGAAGCGGAGGAGACTGAATACCTGCTGCGCGAAACGAACCGAGTGATTCCCGAGGCACAGCTAACGCGCGCGCAAGTCCTCTATGCCTATTCGGGCGTGCGACCCTTGCCGTTTGTGAATGAGAAAGAGGAACAGAGCATAACCCGCAGGCATTTCATTCGTGCATCTCCAAATATAGGGAATTTGTTTTCCCTTGTGGGCGGCAAGCTGACAACATATCGCAGTCTGGCTGAAGAAACCGTCGATCTGATTTTCAAGCAGTTGGGGAGAAGCATACCAACCTGCACAACAGGCCAAGTAGCCTTGCCCGGAGCGACGGTCCAAGGCGTGGAAGCTGGATTAGCTGAGTTATCGCAAAGGACAAACGATCGTCTGGCGCGAATCTACGGAACGCGCTCGTCAGCAGTTAAAAAATTGATTCGCGATGACCCAACCCTCGACGAAGTTTTCGATCCCGAAACCGGAGCGATTGCCGCCGAGGTAGTATTCGCTTTCAAGTCGGAGTTGGCGCAGACGCTCTCCGATTGTCTGCTGCGCCGCACGATGGTTGGATTGAATTCAACCTGCGGACTAAATGCGGTTGCGGCGGCGGCGGCCATCGCGCAACAGCATCTGGGTTGGTCAGCGAGCCGCGCGAATCAGGAGATCGCTGCGTTTCGAAACGAAATCAGCCACAGAATGGTGGGTTCAGCTTCCAAATGAAACAGTGGGATGGCTTTCGCTCCAGCGGAGCGAGATGTTTATAGCTACGAATGCACCCTCAATGGGATTCGCTCCGGTAGGGGCGAATCCCGGCAGCACACCGATGACTGGGCCGAGTAAAAGCGTTGCGCTCCACTGGAGCTAAGCAGCAAGAAGAGGAGCACCGAGCTATAAACATATCGCCCCGCTGGGGCGATATGGCCGCGCACGGCGGAAGAGTTGGAGCAGTTCTGACCAGTCAACTTGCTACCGAGGCCCACGCATTCCGATTGACTGATCCGCAGTTTGTTTTTGCAGTGGTATCATCACGCCATGCAAAATAAAGAGATTCGCTTCAGCAGCCGTCCGACCGGTCTGCCTACTCCTGAGAACTTCCAAATCATCGCCAGCGAAGTGTCGCAACCCAACGAGGGCGAGGTGTTGGTTCGCACTCTTTACATTTCGGTCGATCCCTACCTGCGCGGCCGCATGCGCGAAGGCCGTTCCTATGTTCCACCATTTGAAATCGGCGAGGTGATCAGGAGTGGCCTGGTTGGCGAGGTCGTCGAATCACGCGCACCGGAGTTCGCAGCGGGCGACATTGTTACCGGCATGTTGGGCTGGCGGCTCGATAACATCGCGAAGCCAGGCGAACTGAGAAAAATCGATCCCAAAATCGCGCCGGTTACCACCGCGCTCGGAGTTCTGGGCATGCCGGGTTTGACCGCTTACTTTGGTTTGCTTGACATCGGCCAGCCCCGGACGGGCGAAACAGTTGTCGTCTCTGGCGCCGCGGGCGCTGTCGGCGTGACTGTCTGTCAACTCGCAAAAATCAAAGGCTGTCGCGTGGTGGGCATCGCTGGCAGTGATGACAAGAACAAGTATCTGCGCGATGAACTTGGCGTCGACATGACCATCAATTACAAAACTGAAAACGTGGCGCAGGCCTTAAAAGCCGCCTGTCCCGACCGTGTCGATATCTATTTCGACAACGTTGGTGGCGAGATTTCCGATGCTGTGATGCCGCTGCTCAACCAGGGCGCGCGCGTCGTTATCTGTGGTCAAATATCGCTTTACAATCTCGACAAACCAGACGTTGGTCCGCGCCCGCAAGCTTACCTGCTGGTGAACAGCGCTCTGATGAAGGGTTTCATTATTACTGCCTACACCTCAAGGTTTGCCGAAGGCATTACGCAGTTGGCCCAATGGCTGACGACTGGAAAACTAAAATACGCGGAAACGATTGTCGCCGGATTTGAAAACACGCCGCAGGCTTTCATCGGCCTGTTTAGCGGTGACAACCTCGGCAAACAGATCGTCAGAGTTGCTGGAACCGTTTAAAGGGAGAAATAGCATGAAAGACAAACTGAGACCCGTTTCTCGATTAGCGCGAGGCGCGCATTTGCACTGGGGCGCTGCCTTCCTACTCGTGTTGACGATTGCCTCGGCGGCTTTTTCGGAAAAGTCTACGCCCAAAGCCCAATCGCGTTTTGCCAAACTTGATGGCGCGCGTATTCATTACGTCAACTACGGCAAAGGACACGAAGCGCTGGTGCTGGTTCATGGTTGGACCAGCAACCTCGAGTTCTGGCGCGACCAAGTGTCCGACCTGGCGAAAAGGAATCGAGTAATCGCCATCGACCTTCCCGGTCACGGGTTGAGCGATAAGCCGCAGATTGCCTATTCGATGGATCTTTTCGCACGCGCCGTTGATGCCGTGTTGCGCGACGCGCACGTCGACCGCGCAGTCCTGATGGGCCACAGCATGGGCACGCCCGTCGTCAGGCAGTTTTATCGTAAGTATCCGCAAAAGACGCTGGCGATTGTGATCGTCGATGGGGCGCTGCGTCCATTCGGCGATCGCAAGATGATGGAAGGATTCATCGCCGGCTTTCGCGGTCCTAATTACAAAGTGGCCGGCAGCCAGATGTTTGCTGCGATGAAAGGCCCGCTGCTTTCAGCCGCAGACCAGGAGCGGATTAAGGTTTCCTTTCTAAATACGCCGCAGAACGTTTTAGTAAGCGCCATGGAAGGAATGGCTGACGACTCGATCTGGGGCCAGGACAAAATCAACGTGCCGGTGCTGGCGATCATGGCGAAGAACCCTTTCTACCCGGCCGACATTGAGCAGGGTTATCGCGGCATTGCGATGAACCTCGACTTTCAGATGTGGGAAGGCGTGGGCCACTTTCTGATGATGGAGAAGCCGAAACAGTTCAACGACGCGGTGATAGCTTTCCTGGATAAGAACGGGCTGTTGCGAAAATAAGGCGGCGCTAAGCTGCTGTACACCAAGGCGATAAACCAGGCACCATTGCAGTCTGCTCACCCAGCTGATAGAAGAGGTGTATAAAGTCGCCTTGACCGTCACCCCTGAGGCACCCTGCGATGTTTGGTTCTCGCAAACAACTTCTGACGCTGCCTCTTTTATTGAGCGCTACTATTGCGACCGTTCACGCTCAGTCTCCGCAGTACACTGTCACTGACCTTGGTCCTTTTATTTATCCCAGCGCGATCAATGAGTCTGGTCAGATCGTCGGCGCCTCCTTCCAAGGACGACGCGATGCGATTCTCTACAGCGAGGGAGTTGTGAAGAACATCAGCCCTCCGAATGGCTACACAGCTCAGGCGTGGGGCATCAATAACTATGGTGACGTTGTCGGTGAAGTCTCGTTCTGTGACATCGTCGACGGCAATTGTGTGAACAGCCGGACGCGCGGTTTCAGCTACAATTCAAATAAGAAGACATTCAATATTCTGGGCACTCTCGGCGGGTTACAAAGTCGGGCCTACAGCATCAACGACTCGGGTCAAGTGACCGGATATTCTGAAATCGCGTCAGGCAATTCTGTGGAACATGCCTTCATCTTCAAGGATGGGACGTTCAGTGATATCGGCGCGGCCTTGGCGTCGACGGAGACACTTGCTTTTACTATCAATGCCGGCGGCCAAGTCGCGGGATTCGCGAGCTCAAACTCATCAACTCGCGGCGCCTTCCTATATGACAACGGCTTCTTTCTCTTTTTTGACCAACAGGGAGGGGCTGATGATATCAACGATCGGGGAGAGGTTGTAGGTGTGCGAGGTGGGAATGACGACGGCAGCGGTCGCGCGTTTCTCTATAGCCATGGGGCCGTGCAGGACCTCGGAACGCTCAACGGTGGAACTTATGCCAGGGCCTTCGCCATCAACAATGCCGGTGAAATCGTCGGCGTTTCAAGTCCAACCTTCTTCTCCTCCGCGGGTCAGAAAGCGTTCATCTACAGCGGCGGCGTGATGAAAAATCTGAATAGCTTGATTCCCGCTGTCCCGGGTCGGGTGCTGACCTCGGCCGCCGATATTAACGAGGCGGGACAAATTGTCACCAATGGACAGGTAAACGGCGAGGACCATGGATTCCTGCTTACGCCGACCCAACCAATGCTGCTTACTCAGCCAAATACCGACAAAGCAATCGCAGTTCAGTCGGTGATGTTTTTGCGAGATCCATTCACGCTTACGACCACTCATAATTTGGGCAGCGATACTCGCACGCGACTCACAATCCTGGCGCGGAATATGGAAACAACCCCCGAAGAAACTGTCGCTGCTCCAACAGTACAGGCTGAAGATTCCTTACATCGAATTGTTTCTCTGCCCGTCGAGTTTGTCGGCAAAGTTCCGCAGGCCACCTGGCTCACGCAGATTGTCGTTAGATTGCCGGACGGGTTGGAAGGGGAGAGTCAGTTAAGCATTTCATTCCACAGTCGAACCTGCAACAAGGCCATCGTCAGCGTGAGCGCGACCGCGC
>JANMKA010000009.1:0-10842 GCA_031371765.1 Blastocatellia bacterium | reverse complement strand
CAGCTCGGGAAATAGGCCATACTCGAACGAATGATTCTCGCCGGCCGGAATAAGATCCAGCACGCCGGGCTCAAGGATATATGTGCCGGCGTTGATCGTATTGCAGGTAATCTCTTCCGCCTTCGGCTTTTCAAGGAAGCGCCGGATGCGGCCGTCGCTTTCCGTTTCGACCAGACCGTAGGATGAAGGATTTTCCACCGGCGTTAAGACTATAGTTGCGGTAGCAGCGTGCTCGGTGTGTTCTCGAATCACCGCTTTGAGATCGAGGTCCGTCAGAATATCGCCGTTGAATACGACCGTCGGTTCGCGAATCAGGCCCTCGGCAAACTTGTACGCGCCGGCCGTGCCCATTGGTTGCGGCTCAACGGTATATCTAAGGTTCACGCCGTAATCAGAGCCATCGCCGAGTAACTGTTCGATCTTGTTGGGTTGATAGGAAAGCGAAAGCGTGATGTCGGTAATGCCCGCGCGTCGCAGCGTGTCGATCTGGTAAAGCAGAAACGGACGATTGCAAATCGGCACAATCGGTTTCGGAGTGTAGACGGTCAGGGGCCGCAGCCGTGTGCCCTTTCCGCCGGCAAGTATTAAGGCCTGCATGTTTGATTATTGAATTGATGTTGAAACGTTTGAATAGCACGGCGAGTCTATCATCCACGCGCGCGGATATTCAATTCGGCTAATTCGTAACGCAAACTGTCAGTTTGCGGCGGTTGTTTAGCCCTTAAGTTGAATGGCAACGTGGCACCGCAAACTAACAGTTCGCTTTACGACGCTTGCTTGACACCTCATGGTCTAAATAGTAATCCTACAATGCATTAATGTTTCAGGAGTATTGATGAGCGAAACCAGACAAGCAGTGATCATTAGCGCTGCGCGAACACCAGTGGGAAAATTTCTGGGTTCACTAAAAGGGTTCAAAGCAACCGAACTTGGCGCGATCGTTGTTCGTGAAAGCGTTATGCGCGCCGGCGTAGCGCCCGAGGATGTTGACGAAGTGATCATGGGTTGCGTGATCCAGGCTGGCCTGGGCCAAAACCCGGCGCGGCAAGCAGCTTTGCGCGGCGGTTTGTTGCCGGCAGTTTCGGCGGTGACAGTAAACAAGGTCTGCGGCTCGGGTCTAAAAGCTGTGATGATGGCGGCGCAGGGAATTCAACTGGGCGACACGAATGTCGTGGTGGCGGGCGGCATGGAGTCGATGTCGAACGCGCCTTACCTGATCACGAAAGCGCGCGAAGGTTATCGTTTGGGCAATGGTGTGCTGGTGGACGCGATGATTAATGACGGACTGTGGGACGCGTACAACGATTACCACATGGGCTGTACTGGCGAGGTCGTCTCGGAAAAATTCAACGTCAGCCGCGAACAACAGGACGAGTACGCGCTTAACTCGCATCGCAAGGCCGCGGCCGCAATCAAGGCGGGAAAGTTCAAAGATGAGATTGTTCCGGTCGAGATTCCGCAGAAGAAAGGCGCGGCGGTGATTTTCGATACCGACGAGACTGTTCGCGAGGACACTTCCATCGAGGCACTGGCCAAGTTAAAACCGGCCTTCAAGAAAGAAGGCGGAACGGTGACCGCTGGAAACGCACCTGGCGTGAATGACGGCGCGTCAGCCGTAGTTGTGACTTCGCTGGAGAAGGCGAAATCGCTTGGGGTTGAGCCAATGGCGCGAATAGTGGCGCAGGCGACTTCAGGTGTCGAACCGGCAATGGTGATGATGGCCCCCGTCGAAGCCATCAAGAAAGTTTTGAGAAAGGCTGGTTGGTCTACCAGCGACGTTGATCTGTTTGAGTTAAACGAGGCATTTTCAGTTCAGGCAGTCGCAATCACGAAGGAGTTGGGACTCGATCCAGCGCGCTTAAATGTGAACGGCGGCGCGGTTGCGCTGGGTCACGCGATTGGGCAATCAGGTTCCCGGTTGTTGACCACGATGCTTTATGAATTGAAACGCCGCGATGCGCATCGGGGTGTCATTTCGCTTTGTCTCGGCGGCGGGAATGCGGTTGCGATGGCGGTGGAAAGATAGAGACGCGGCTTCGCCGCAGTCTGTGCGCTAAGGCTTGGCCTTACCGTCACGTTTGTTCCAACCCTGTTCGCGAGGCGTAGCCTCGCGAAAGTTCTTTTAAGTTTTTGGCCGGAAAGGCATAGCCTTTCCGCACCGAGTGCGGCATAGCCGGTAGAACAATGACTGACATCATTGGTGTAATCGGATCAGGAACAATGGGCAACGGAATTGCCCAGGTGGCTGCGCGCGCCGGCTATGACGTCGTGATGCGCGATGTCTCGACTGAGTTTCTCGAGCGCGGCATGAAGGCCATCGATCGCAACCTGCAGCGCGACGTTGATAAAGAGCGACTAAATAGCGACGAGAAGCAATCAGTCCTCGACCGCATCAAGGTTACGACAGAATTCGATGCATTCAGTTCAGCAGCGTTTGTCATCGAGGCAGTGACCGAAAATTTCGCAATCAAAACTGAAGTCTTCAAAGCGCTCGACCGCATTACTCCGGCAGACGCGATTCTGGCTTCGAACACGTCTTCGATTTCAATCACAAAATTGGGAGCAGTTACAAAACGGCCGGACAAAGTTATCGGCATGCACTTCATGAATCCGGTTCCGGTCATGAAGTTGGTGGAAGTTATTCGCGGCCTGGCCACGTCCGATGAAACCTACGAGCGCGTGCGTGAACTTTCAGAAAAACTTGGCAAGACCGCGCTTGACTGTCACGATTCGCCGGGCTTCATTTCAAACCGCGTCCTGATGCCGATGATTAACGAGGCGATCTTTACACTCTACGAAGGCGTCGCCACGCGCGAGAGCATTGACGGCATAATGAAGTTGGGCATGAATCACCCGATGGGTCCGCTGGCGTTGGCCGACTTTATTGGCCTCGATGTCTGCCTTGCCATTCTGAATGTTTTGTACGAAGGTTTCGGCGATCCAAAGTATCGCGCCTGTCCGTTGCTCAGGCAGTATGTCGATGCGGGCTGGTTGGGTAAGAAGACTGGTCGTGGGTTTTATGAATATTCTTAATTTGGGTCTTGGGTCTTGGGTTTTTGGTCTTTAGGTTTTTGATTCTCTGAGCTTTGTACTTTGTTCTTTGTACTTACGTGAATATTTTTGTTTCAGGGGGCTCAGTCCCGTACGAAGAACCAGGATGACGCGCAAAAATAGTAAGTTCAAAGCACAAACTTCCAAGTCCAAAAGCCAAAAGCCAAAGACCAAATTCAAAATGTCTTCAGTCGCTCATTATTGCCAAAAATGCCTGGCGGCGAATCCGCTGGGGCAGGAATTCTGCGCGCGTTGTGGCACTCGGCTGATGATAATCGTCGAGCCGCTCGGGGCGCGTTACGATGCAGCGGATGTAGCCGCCTCAACTGAAGAGCACTTGCTGGAAAGAATTTCAGCTTTGGAAAATCGGCTGGAACGGTTGACTGAGAAGGTTGAGCGCGCGCTCGATAGGCCGGATTCCCCTGCGAAGGTTGAATAGTGTCCGATAAACTTTAGGAATCTCTGATTAAGTAAGATCAGTATCTGTCTTTCGACGCGTAGCGTCGGTACGAATTTAGCCCGGTCTTTCAAGGCCGGGAGCGGTCAAGAAAGTGTTCGCGTCGCGTAGCGACGCTTGAAACCAGCCCGCACTCAATCGTCGCTACGCGACGAGAGCGAGGAAGGACCTGATCCCGGCGTTGAAACGCCGGGCTAAATTCTTACCGACGCAACGCGTCGAAGACACTTGATCAGAGCTTCCTTCAGTTTGTCGCGGCGTTACGACAAGCTGAAGTTGTCGGACAATGGAGTTACGCCTCGTTGACACACCAGCCCCCGCAGTTATAATGGCCTTTTGCTCGCGAAGCCCTAAATTGCGATGTTCGCGACAGTGTGATGGTCATGCAAATCGAAGTTGCTAGTCTGACCGAGTCCGGGAAGGATTTCGATCATCAGTATCAGCCCGGGGAATTGAGTCTTGGGCACGAACGCGTCCATTTGCTCGACCCTCAGCCTTATGTTCGGGGCCGAATTAGACTCGACCGGGGGCGCGTGAAAGTGACCGGCCGAATTACCGGTGCTTTGCAACTCGAGTGTGACCGGTGCCTGAAATCGTTAAAGTCGACGGTCGCGGCGAAATTCAGGCGCGAATATGTGACTGCCGCCGAATATGAAGCGCAGCAAGCCGTTGAGCTTTCGGAAGACGACCTGAATCTTTCGCTGTTCGACGGCGCAGTTATCGACATTGATTTGTTGGTAAGAGAAGAGCTAATTCTGGCCGCGCCGGATCACGTTCTGTGTCAGCAAGACTGTAAAGGGATCTGTCCCGCCTGCGGTGTGGACCGCAACGCGGCTGCTTGTGATTGTGAAACCGCGGAAATCGATCCGCGCTGGGCGGGATTGAAAGAACTGGTGAATGGTAAATAGTGAATGGTAAATGGACGTCGCAGGTGGCGTTCGACCATTCACCATTTACGATTCACCATTTACCAACGGAGTAATTATGCCAAATCCAAAACGAAGACATTCAAAAGCTCGACGCGGCAAGCGACGTGCGCATGACGCGCTGACACCACCGCAAACGACCCTCTGTCCAAACTGTCAGGAACCCCGGCTGCAACATCGCGTCTGCCCAAAGTGTGGACACTATAAGGGCCGGCAAGTTGTGCAGGTACAAGAATCCTAACTCGATAAAAATCGTCTGTGCGAACTCAGTCGAGGTATGAGTCCCGCTTAACGGGAAAAGTCGTTCTCGACGCGATGGGCAGCGACCACGCGCCGCATGCCGAGATCGATGGTGCGCTCGCGGCCGCTCGCGACCTGGGCCTGACTGTCATCCTGGTCGGCCAGCCCGAGAAGCTGGTGCCTGAGTTACGCCGCTGCGGTTGGCGCGGCGACGGCGATCGCGGAATTGAGTTAGTCGAAGCTGCCGAAGTCATCGGTATGGGCGAGCCGGTTGCAACTTCCGTCCGGCGAAAAAAGAAAAGCTCTTTACGCGTTGGTTGCAGATTGGTTACCGATGGGCATGCCGACGGATTTGTTTCCGCGGGCAACACCGGCGCAGCAATGGCCACGGCGAAAATGGTGATTGGCATGCTGCCCGGAGTCGATCGGCCGGCCTTAGCAGCACTGATTCCCACCAGGTCACCCAAACCCACTTTGTTGCTCGACGTTGGCGCTAATGCTGAATGCAAACCGGAGCACTTGGTCCAGTTTGCAATCATGGGTGATGCCTATTCTCGCGCGGTGCTGGGAACCAAGAGTCCGGTGGTTGGCCTGATGAGCATCGGCGAAGAGGAAGCGAAAGGCAACGACCTCACGAAAGAAGCGTTTCCGCTGCTGCGCAAAATGAGCAGTTTGAATTTCATGGGTAACGTTGAAGGTCGCGATGTGTTTTCCGGAGCGGTTGATGTGATCGTGACGGATGGGTTTACCGGCAACGTCATGCTGAAACTCTCCGAAGGGCTGACGGACGCGATGCTCTGGATGATCAAACGCGAGCTGACTGCTTCCGCGGTAACCAAGGCGGGAGCGATGCTGGCCAAGCCCGCCTTTCGCAATATCAAGAAACAACTCGACTACTCGGAACACGGCGGCGCGCCTCTTTTGGGCGTTCGCAAAATTGTGGTAATCGGACACGGCAGTTCAAACGCGCGTGCGATTAGAAATGCAATTCGGGCCGTGAAGGAATTTTCGGAGAATCGCGCGAGCGAACGCATTGAAAAGGGAATTGCTGAGACTAATGCACTGCAGGCAAGGGCGTGAAGTGACACGCTGGAATTTGGTAATGTTTGTTTGAATGCGTCTCTGTGCGTCCTTTGTGGTTTCTGTATCTCTGTGGTGGACAGGTGAATAAAAATTCACCACAGAGACACAGAGAACACAAAGGTTGCACAGAGAATCGCTAGTCGATAGTATTACGCACCGATCACAAAGACAGAGGAATTAATGGCAGAAATTCGCGCCGGCATACTTGGAACCGGCCATTCATATCCGGAAGGAATCCTGACGAACGCCGATCTGGAAAAGATTGTAGAGACGTCGGACGACTGGATTACGTCACGAACCGGAATCAAGCAGCGACGGAAAGCGGGGCCGGGTGAGTACACCTCGCTCTTTGCGGTCAAGGCCGCGCGCCAGGCAATCGAGCGCGCCGGTTTGGAGCCGGCAGACATCGACTTGATCCTGTGCGCTACCGTCACGCCCGATCAGATTCTTCCTTCAACTGGCTGCATCATCCAGGCTGAGCTTGGCGCGAACAAAGCAGCGGCAATGGATTTGGTGGCCGCTTGTTCTGGGTTTTTGTATGGCCTGACCGTGGCCGACACGATGATTCGCACGGGCAAATCCAGGCATGCACTGGTCATTGGCGCCGAAATTCTGACGCAGTATGTCGACTACACCGACCGGGCGACGTGCGTTTTATTTGGTGACGGCGCCGGCGCCGCGGTGTTGGGAGCCGTCGAAAACAATCACGGAATTTTGGGCGCGCGCATTCGCTCCGACGGCAGGTACGAAGAGCAGCTCTTTTCACCCGGCGGCGGCACGCGCCGGCCGGCAAGCGCAGAAACTCTCGCTGCCGGCGATCACTTTTTTAAGATGAAGGGCAACGAGCTGTTCAAAGTTGCTGTCCGGTCCATGGCCGAAATTTCTCGCGAGGTTTTGCAAGAAGCAGGTTTGACGGCCGATGATGTCAAGCTCTTCATTCCGCACCAGGCAAACCAGAGAATCACCGATGCGGTCGCGAGTAAATTGAACGTTGACACGGATCGCGTCTATTCCAACATTGCCATGCATGGCAACACTTCGTCGGCATCCATTCCGATTGGCTTGGATGAATGCGTTGAGGCCGGCAAGATTCAAAAGGACGACATCGTGCTGCTGGCCTCGTTTGGCGGCGGCGTGACCTGGGGCGCCGTATTGATGCGCTGGTGACGGCATTGCCGATTTGCGATTTCCAATTGCCGATTGGCTGCGTGTTGCAAAGGGCGTTTGGAATCGAATTGTTCGGAGTCTAAGAATTAAGAAGCGATTTACAAATCGGCAATTGGCAATCGACAATCGGCAATGACGACAGCTTACATCTTTCCGGGACAGGGTTCGCAATATCCCGGAATGGGCAAGAACCTGGTAGAGAACTTTGCAGTCGCCAGGCGGATCTTTGAAGAAGCGGACGATGCGCTGCATTTCTCGATTTCGCGATTGTGCTTCGAAGGCTCGGTCGAGGAGTTGCAACTAACCGAGAATACCCAGCCGGCAATTCTGGCAGTCTCAGTTGCAGTTCTTCGCACCATCGAGTCGGAAGGCTTTCCGCAACCGGAGTATGTTGCCGGACACAGTCTTGGCGAATATTCAGCTTTGGTCGCAGCAAAATCGCTATCGCTGAGCCAGGCGATTCAGACCGTTCGCGCGCGTGGTCGCTATATGCAGGAAGCCGTCCCGCCGGGCGTGGGTGCGATGGCCGCAGTCATGGGTTTGGAACTTAAAGCCATCGAGGCTGCCTGTGCCGAGGCCCAACAAGGTCAAATTTGTACGCCGGCAAACATCAACTCGCCGAACCAGGTCGTCATCGCCGGCGACACTGAAGCAGTTGATCGAGCTAGCGAATTGTTGAAGAATGCAGGCGCGAAACGTGTTGTAAAGTTGAGTGTAAGCGCGCCTTTTCATTGCGCGTTAATGTTGCCGGCCCAGGAACGTTTGGCTTTTGACCTGGAAAGCGTTAGTTTTCACGATCTGTCGCTACCGCTGGTGACGAATGTTGATGCCGCAACCAACAAGGCAGCCAATGCGGCGCGCGACGCGGTGATTCGTCAGGTTTCGGCGCCGGTGCGCTGGCTCGAGTCGATGCGATTATTGCTCGAGCAAGATGTCGAAAACTTCGTTGAAGTCGGCCCGGGAAAAGTATTGTCAGGTTTAATGCGGCAGATAAGCCGCGAAGTAAAGTGTTTCAATGTCGAGGACGCGGCGAGTTTAAAAGCAGCGGGCGCCGGACTCGGCGTTTCTTAAATCGGAATAGATATTTCATCACAAGAGGAGCAAAACGATGCCCGATCAAGAGATCGAGAATAAGGTCAAACAAATTATCGTCGACGAATTAGGCGTTGATGAGAACGAAGTAACGCCCAATGCCCGTTTTATCGATGACCTGGGGGCGGATTCGTTGGATACAGTGGAGTTGGTGATGCGCTTTGAAGAAGAGTTCGGCATCGAAATCCCCGATGAGGACGCGGAAAAGATTCAGAGTGTCCGCGACGCGTATAACTACATCGACCAGCATAAGAAGTAATGACGGTGAAAGGTGAAAAGTGAAAAGGCGAACGCATTGCGCGGCAAGCCTCTTCACTTTTTACTGTTCACTTTTCACTGAGTTTCAAGGAGTCCTGATTTGGCACGTCGTGTAGTTGTTACCGGACTGGGTCTGATAACGCCGGTTGGCAATTCAGTTGAAGCAACGTGGTCCGCGCTGATGAACGGTCAGAGCGGCGTGGGCTACATTAAGAAGTTCGACACCGAAAAGTTTCCGGTTAAGATTGCCGCTGAAGTTAAAGATTTTGATCCGCTCAAATTCATTGCAAAGAAAGAGGCGCGCAAGATGGGCGCCTTTATTCATTACGCCATCGCTGCGGCCGTTGAAGCCATGGCCGATAGCGGCCTGGCTCTGAACGAAGCGGGCAGATTTCCCGACGATGTTGCGGAACAGGCCGGGACTTACATCAGCAGCGGCATTGGTGATTTCTGGGCCATCGAGCGCGAGCATTCAAAACTGCTCAACGAAGGGCCCGATCGCGTTTCACCATTCTTTATCGTTTCCGCGATCGTCAACCTGGCCGCTGGTCAGGTTTCCATCCGTTACGGAGCCAAGGGACCAAACTCCGCCACCGCCACGGCCTGTGCTGCCGGTGCGCATGCAATTGGCGATAGCTTCAAAATAATTCAGCGTGGCGATGCCGACATAATGATCTGCGGCGGCGCCGAGTCGGCCATTACGCCGATGAGTGTCGCGGGTTTTGCGTCCATGCGCGCGCTCTCGACGAACAATGACGATCCGCTCCATGCGTCACGGCCGTTTGAGCGTGACCGCGATGGTTTTGTTATTGGCGAAGGCGCCGGGCTGATGATTCTTGAGGAATTGGAATTCGCCAAACGGCGCGGCGCTCGTATCTATGCAGAGTTGGTAGGTTACGGCATGACGGCGGATGCGTTTCACTTGACGATGCCTGATGAAACCGGATCGGGCGCGATTCGCGCCATGACGAAAACAATGAAGGACGCTGGCATTGCACCCGAACAAGTCGGCTACATTAACGCGCACGGAACCTCGACACCTTACAATGACAAGTTTGAAACCTTGGCAATCAGAAAGACGTTTGGCGACCACGCGTACAAGCTGGCAGTCAGTTCGACAAAGTCGATGACCGGGCACTTGCTGGGCGCGGCCGGCGGCATTGAAAGCGTGTTTTCTGTGTTAGCTCTGCATCGCAAAGTATTGCCGCCGACAATTAATTACGTGAACTCGGATCCCGATTGCGATCTCGACTACGTGCCGAATGTTCCGCGCGAGGCGGAGGTCGAGTACGCGCTGTCGAATAGTTTTGGTTTCGGCGGAACGAATGCAGCGTTGTTGTTTAAGAGGTATGAGGCGTAGCACGCCGAGCTTGGTACTTTGAGCTTTGATCTTTGCCTGTCTTTACTAACCATCGTCTGGCTTAAAGAAGGAAGCAAAGTACAAAGCTCTAAGTACCAAGTTCATAACACTCAATTCAAGCGTTTAAGATCACGAGCATGAAAATTTTAGTAATGATGAAACAGGTCGCGAACAAAGACGCGATCCTGAGAATTAACAAAGAAAACACCTGGATTGAAGAAGGCGATCTTTCTTTCGAGGTGAGCGAATCCGACGGCTACGCTTTGGAAGAAGCGTTGCGCGTGAAGGAAAAGCTCGGCGGCGAGGTAGTTGTTTGTTCCATGGGACCACAGCGTGTGAAGAGTGTGATCAAGGACGCTCTCGCGCGCGGAGCGGATCGGGCGATCCATGTTGTGGGCGATAACCTGGGCCAGCTCTCTCCTTATGCCGCGGCGACTGCACTGGTCGCTGCGATTCGCGACGAAACACCGGATTTGATTCTGACCGGTTTGCAGTCTGACGATTATGGCTATGGACAAACCGGCGTGATCATGGCCGAACTGCTGGGAGTGCCGCACGCGACGATCGCAATTGAGGTTGATGCTTCTGGCGACAAGCTGCGCGTCAAGCGCGAGCTGGAAAGCGGTTGGTATCAGTGGTACTCGATGCCGCTGCCGGCGTTGCTCACGATTCAGTCTGGCATCAGCCAGATTCGCTATGCCACGCTAAAGGGCATCATGGCTGCCAAGAAAAAAGAGATTAAGGAAATCACGCCAGCCGCCGAGATCGTAAATCGTCCGACGCATCAGCGCATCGAGAAGATTTATCTGCCGCAGAAAACGAAGCAGACACAGTTGCTCGGCAACGGCGATGCGAAGGCCGGCGCGGCGGAATTAGCGCAAAAGCTTCACACCGAGGCGCGCGTGTTCTAGGTGGCATAGGCTTTAGCCTGTTACCCCGAGGGTACCTCCTTGGAGTGCGGCGGCCTGGCGCCGCTTTGGTCTGCGTTGGCGGCGACTGTTCCAGACGGGCCAAAGCGCTGCCAGGCCAGCGCACTCCAAAGAGTTGTCGCATCCAGTTAACCAGAACTTTCTAAAGTCTATGCTACAAAATTATGAGTAACGGAATCTTAGTTTTCATCGAACACCGCGACGGCGCGCTGAACAAGACTTCGCTTGAGGCCATTGCCGCGGCGCAAGCTCTTGCTTCTCAACTGCAGCAACCAATCA
>JANMKA010000181.1:0-2049 GCA_031371765.1 Blastocatellia bacterium | reverse complement strand
GCCGAAAAGGCAGCGCCGTTTCAAATCCACCTGGGCTTCATTCATGCTCGGAAAGACATAGCTCACGGAAAATGCGGCCAAAGCTGTCAATTACTTCGAGCAAACGCGCTCCCTAGCAGCCTGTTGAAATATTCCATTCCGGAGGCGCCCGGTTTGGCATAGTTGGCACGAGTTCTGGTAACAAAAACACGTGTTCGCAAAAAAGGTAAAAGTCGCGCAGCCGGAGTTTTGGGTGACGGCTCACGAAGTTCCCAAGTCAGCTAAAGCCAGTTTCTACGCCAAGCTGGATGACACGTTAGCGTCTTTTGGCTTTGCCGCGAAAGTGCGCGCCCTTTGCGCCCCGGCTTACAAGCAGTCCGGCCCCGGCCGTCCGGGCATTGATCCGGTCGTTTACTTGAAGATGATCATGATCGGGTTTTTCGAAGACTTGCCGAGCGAACGGGCGATTGCGGCGCGTTGCGCCGATTCGCTCTCGATCCGGTCCTTCCTCAATTATGCGTTGGATGAGAGGACCCCGGATCATTCCAGTTTCACGGTCATGCGCCAGCGTCTGGGTTTGGAAGTTTACCAGGAGATTTTCAAGCTCACGCTGCAAGCCTTGCGCGAGCACGGCCTGTTGCGCGGCAAGAATCTGGGCATTGATTCTTCGGTCATCGAAGCCAACGCTTCCTTGCGCGCATTGGTTCACCGTAATACCGAAGAGCAGTATTGGGATTACGTGAAGAGGTTGGCGGCTGAAAACGGAATTGATCCAGACGATACCGCCGCCGTGCGCAAGTTTGACCGGCATCGTCCCGGCAAAGGCAGCAACCAGGAGTGGCAAAACCCACATGATCCGGACGCCAAAATCGGCCGGACCAAGGACGGCGCCACCGATATGATTTACAAGCCCGAGACGGTGGTCGATTTGGACACCGGCGCGATTGTGCAGGCTGAGGTGCATCCGGGCGATCAGTCCGACCACAAGGAAATGGCCACGCGCGTGTTGGAAGCCCAGCAAACGATCAACCAGGCCAGCGGCGAGAAGGCCGACGCTTTGACCGTCAGGAGCATTACTTCTGACAAAGGCTATTATGCGGTAAGCGAGTTGCAGGCCCTCCAAAAGGAAGGCCTTCGCACCGTCATCAGCGATCCCATCGACAACCGGCGCGTGGACAAACTGGACCCGGTCGAACAACGCGCGGTTCGTGCCGCCAAGCGCAGTGTCAAAAGCAAATCGGGCAAAGCATTATTGCGGCGGCGCGGCATGCATATTGAAAGAAGCTTCGCCCATATCCTGGACGCCGGTGGCATGAGACGAACGACCTTGCGCGGATGGGAGAACTTGAACAAACGCTTCAAACTCGCGGCGGCCTTTTACAATCTGTCGCAACTGATGCGTCAGATTTTCGGATTTGGGACGCCCAAGCAGTTCGCCGCGAGCGTGAAAACGGGCAGGCCGCCTCTTTTTTGCATTTTGGCGCGTCTATTTATGCCTCTACTCGCAGCGATCGATGGGATTGCCTCAATTATCACGAACCGGCTCACTCTCAACACTCACTCCGTGCAAGAGTTCGCTTGACCCCAAAATCCACATACTTCAACAGGCTGCTAGGGACGCGAGTCCCGGTGGATAGCCTTTTCACGAACATTGAAGGCGGGCTGAGCCTCGACGAATATCTCGATTGTTTTCCCGACGTTCGCCGCGAGCAAGCGGTGGCCGTTCTGGATTACGCGCATCGTCTGACCGTCGAGTCCGCAGTGTGAAGATTCTCTTCGACGCCTGTGTGCCGCGACCGCTTCGAAGCTTCTTGTCCCTTCACACAGTGTTTACCGCGCAGGAAATGGGTTGGGGCGAATTGAAAAACGGCGTGTTGTTGGCAAAAGCGGAAACCGAATTCGATGGGTTCGTGACAACCGACCAGAACATTCAGTACCAGCAGAAGACGTCAGGTCGACGGATTGCGATTTTCGTGTTGCGCGCAAACTTTTGGCCCGCAATTCGCGACCACGGGAAGCAAATTGCAGAGGCAATCGATCGCGCTAAAACTGGCGATTACGTTGAACTGC
>JANMKA010000065.1:0-25479 GCA_031371765.1 Blastocatellia bacterium | reverse complement strand
GAGTGATGAGTGATGAGTGATGAGTGATGAGTGATGAGTGATGAGTGATGAGTGATGAGTGATGAGTGATGAGTGATGAATGATGAATGATGAATGATGAATGATGAATGATGAGTGATGAGTGATGAGTGATGAGTTTTGAGTAATCACTGATGAGTTCCGATTCTTACTCGGTACTAAATCAAAGCGCCGCGATTTTAATAATCGCGGCGCTTTCTTCTTAACACTCATGACTCATAACTCATGGCTCATCACTCATGACTCATTCTCTAATTCCCGCGGATTAACGGCGTCACCTGTGACTGCGCGACCGCAGTGCGTATCTGTAGTTCATTCCCCTGCGTGGTGACCTTGAGGTTGTTCAAAGCGCTTCTGGCCAGGGTGCCCTTGACTGGTGACAAGCGACCGACAAAAAATGCGCCAACCTGTTTGAGTCCCTCAACTGTGTCGCTGAGGTTCCGCGCCGAATCCGGATCGACCGTGCGCGCGGCCATCATCAGCTCCAAATCCGTTGCGGTCATTCCCAGCGTTCCGTAGACCTGCCGCACCGCTGTAAGTTCGCGAGCAATGTTGTTATTGGTAATGCTCAAATTCTGCCTTAGCTTGTCAGTTAAGTTGCCGCCAAACCCAACCACAGCATTCGGGTCGCGGCTCGCGAGCGCGACCAGTTCCGGATTCGCATATTTGTGACTGCGGCTGGCGTCGATCGCGCCGCGCACGGCGTCCAGTTCCCCCAGCGCAATGAGTTTGCCATCGACGGAAGTAACCGCGAGGTCACTTACCCTGATGTCCCACAGTCCAAGCAGTTTCAGTTGTCGATCAAGAGAAAAGATGTAGATCGTCTTGCCCAGGTATTTCTGTTCCGCATATTTGCCGTTTGCGGCCAGGCGTCCGGCGGCAACCAGCGCGCCGGCGTTGAAGGTGCCGCGCACGAGTGCGACCGTGCTCATCTTAGTAATGCCTTCAGACGGATAAAGGTAACGAAAGCCAAGCGCAATTTGATCGAAGGAGCGCGGATCGAGTCCTGTTTGCGTCTTGAATTTAGCAAGCTCGTTTGTTACTTCGGCGAGACGCGCGGGGTTTTCCGCTAACAACTTGGGCATCACTTCGTCGAGCAGTCGATTAACGTTAACCAGCGCCACGGCGTCTGAAGGTGGCAGCGATGACAACAGGCCCGAAGCAGGACTAGCCTGGGCGTTGACCGAATTTCGACTGCGCTGCGCAAAACTTCCAACTGGCAGCACAAAAGCGAACGCGAGCGCGACGACGAATGCTGTAAAACTAATTTTCTTCACAATGAACCTTTCTAAATAGGACAGCCTGTCGAGCCTGTCGTGGATAAAACTAATGTGCTCCTTCGGATGCCGTGGGCGTTGCGAGGGGTTGGCCTCGTCCTTCAGAAACCACGAAAGAGCAAACGCCCGGGGCTTAAACTCGTTCCAAAAGCAAAGCCAGTCCCATGCCGCCGCTGACACAAAGCGTAGCTAATCCCAGCTTGCCGCCGCGTTTCTCCAACTCATGCAAAAGAGTGGTGGTGATACGCACGCCGGTGCAGCCGATGGGATGACCTAAGGCAATCGCGCCACCGTTCACGTTCAAACGATCCGGGTCGAATTTCAATTCGCGATCACAGGCAATCACCTGTGCCGCAAAGGCCTCGTTAAGTTCGATTAGATCGATTGCGTCAAGAGTCAGTTGCTTGCGCGCCAGTAACGAACGGACTGCAGGGACCGGTCCAATCCCCATAATCTCCGGCGCGACACCGACGACTTCGAAATCGACAATTCGGGCTTGCGCTTCAGCACCGCTGCTTTTCAGAGCGGCTTCGCTCATGACAACCACAGCGGCTGCGCCGTCAGTTATGCCCGAAGAGTTTCCCGCCGTCACCGTTCCATCTTTCGCAAATACCGGCGGCAGTTTCGCGAGGTCAGCCGCGGTGGTGCCAAATCGGCAGTGTTCATCGCGAATGAACTTAGTCGTCTCGCCTTTGCGGCCCTTCACCTCGAGCGGGACTAGTTCAGCATCGAACCGGCCTGATTCGATTGCCGCCTGCGCGCGTTGTTGTGAACGCAAGGCGAATTCATCCTGGGCGTCGCGATCGATCTGATACTGCCGTGCCAGGTTTTCCGCTGTCTCGCCCATCAGCAGTCCGGACAAAGGATCGTTAAAGCCGTCGCGATACATGCCGTCAACCAGTTCGGTGTTTCCCATGCGCATGCCCCAGCGCGCGCCTGCGGCGAAATAAGGAACGCGCGACATGCTTTCGGCGCCACCGGCGAGAACGACGTCAGCGCGGCCTAACATAATTTGTTGCGCCGCGAGCATGATCGCCTGAAGGCCGGAACCGCATGCCTGGTTAACGGTGAACGCGGGCACAGTTTCCGGCACGCCGGCACGATAGGTAATCTGTCGCGCCACGTTTGGACCACCACCGGCTTGTCGCGCGCAGCCCCAAATTGATTGCTGAACTTGCTCCGGAGTAAGGTTAGCTCGTTTGATGCTTTCTTTGGCGGCGGCCACACCGAGGTCAGCCGCGCTCCATGAAGCCAGCGTACCGCCAAAGCGGCCGATGGCCGTACGTACAGATGCTGCGAGATAAACGTTGCTCATTGAAACTTTCTGAAGGTGCTAATTTGTTCGCTTATTGTGCGAATTTCTGAATGCCACGGCCGACTTCTCTATTTCTTAATGCGAAACTCTTCCGCGTTACTAATGCGAATATTATTGACTGAAAATGGTAGCACACGGTAGAAGTAACGCCGAACGGACGCGTTTTGAGATTTTTGAGATCTTAGAATTGAATCTTAGATTTGAGATCTGAAATGCGAGTCTCTTTTTTTGGGTCTGGAATCTGGAATCTGGATTTTGTAGTCCAGACGTCATGACTCCCTTAGTCTGTTTTTGGGGAATAGTCCGCCGCCGCAACATCACCCTCAACTCCGCCGCAAAAAAGCACAGCCGAGCTGTAGTTTCTGCACAGCCTTTGTCTGCACCCGATTGCTTGAAGGGCTGGCGCCTCAATGCCAAAACGCGTAAACACGCCCGCGCGGCTGGAAGCAGCGCGCGCCACAATCAGCGATCTCTTCCAAGCTCACGTCGAATGGTTTCTCACCATCGCCGCGGGTGATTCGCAAGCACTGAAGCAAAGCGAGTTGGAAGTCTTCGTCGCGCACGGTCGCTTGTTGCTCAACTGTTGGACGGAAAAGGGAACGCGCTCCTGGAAAATCTTCTCCTGGGAATGGAGCGGTGAAAAACTTACGTTCGCAGCGTCGCGACGTATGGGCGCCGAGCGCCCAGTCATTGAACTCGTTCCGCGCGCGTCGGCGAAAGCCGTCGCTCTCACGGTCAAGGCAGCCAGGCGAGCGCGTTGTGACGCTCTGGCGCAACTGGTTTGTGGAAACCAAATTGCCGCGAAAGTTGAACGAGTCTCGCTTAGCCCGGGCGCGCGTCGCAGTCAGCCCGGGCGTTACGCGCGCATCGTGCTGCGACTAAAGCACGAACGAGTCGCCGTAACGGGTCTGGTAACCGCCGGCCGACCTAGCGACGCTGATGCCTTTCTTGCCGCGGCGCTGATGTGGTTCAAGCGGACCAGCGAGCGGGCCCGCACACCCTACATCCAACAGCTCCGGCTGGTTCTGGAATCGGATCTCGCTCGCCCGGTACTGCAACGAGTCGCGTTGCTGCGACAAAGTCTTCGCGACGCAGTCACAATCTATGAAGTTGATCAGCAGTTGACCGAATTGACGCTCGTGGGCATACCGACTCGAGAGGAACTCTGGCAAAGACGGTTGCGACGTTTCCCCCCGACATTTCACGCTGAATTCAGCAATGCAGCAGCGCGAATAAAGTCGATCGGTCCGAACGCAATCGACGTTGTAAGCGCGCGGCAAGGCGAGACGCTCCGTTACTTTGGGCTGCCTTTTGCGCGTGTGCGCCGCCTTATGGGAAGCGAGCGAGTGTGGTTTGGACTTGAAGGTTCCAAGCGGCGCCTGCTCGATGAGAATAGCGAGCGCGAGTTTCAGAATCTGCTCATCGATTTACAGGAACACCGCGCGGCTGGCGCCGCGGATCGTCGACACGCGTTATATCGCAACGCCGCCGAAGCATGGCTTGAGTCTTTATTGCGTCGCGACATCAGCAAACTGGATCCCGGTTTGATCATCGCGCCGTTGCATGCGCAATTTCGCACCTCGCGCGGCGGCGCAATCAGCGTTCGCCCGATAGACTTGTTGGCCTTGCGGCACGACGGCCGGCTGGCGGTGATCGAGTTAAAAGTTTCTGAAGATCGCGAACACGTTTTGCAGGGCGTGGATTACTGGCAACGCGTCGAAGCGCACCGGCGTCGCGGACACATTTCGAAAGCAAAACTCTTCGGAGACAGGAAGATCAAAAATGAGCCGCCCTTGATCTATCTGGTCGCGCCGACCTTGCGCGTTCATCCCGCGTTCAACACGCTCGCTCGCTCAATCGCCCCCGACATCGAAATTTATCGGTTCGATATTAATGAAGACTGGCGCGCCGGTGTGCGCGTAATGCGGCGGCTGAGAGTTAGTGGGCAGTGAGCAGTGTGCAGTGAGCGGTTTTCGCGATCTTTCTCGAAAACGAGGAGGGTTTTCTTGTAAGACTGAAGAAGAGAACGAGGAAATAATAAATGAAGGTTAAGAACTATCAAGAGCTGATCGCGTGGCAAAAGGCGATGGATCTGGTCGAGGAAATTTATGAGGTCTCTAAGAGCGTCCCTCGGGACGAGCTCTATGGCCTAACTAGTCAAATCCGGCGCGCTGGAGTTTCTGTTCCCTCGAATATCGCAGAGGGTCAAGGACGTCGAACCACTCCAGACTTTCTCCGGCACTTATCTATTGCCTATGGTTCGCTGCGTGAAGTTGAAACCCAGATCTTGATCGCAGGACGACTGCGTTACGTAGATGCGACAACGGTTGAGCGGGTAATTAGAGGGACTAGCGAAGTAGGAAGAGTACTTAATGGTTTGATGAGTTCACTGAGATAAGAGCGCCGCTTTCGCGTCCTAACTGCTCACTGCCCACTGCCCACTAAGCTAGTGCTTCACAAACTCACTCTCGGTCTCGCGACTTGCCGATGGCTTCGGTGCCATGCCGTTCATTGCTTGCTCGGCAGAGAGAATCCCGGAGACGCGCATGCGAAACTCGTCCGCGTTGCTGGCGTTGTGCAGGGCCTCTTCCATGGAGATCAGTCTCGACTGGAACAAGTGGAAAAGCGATTGATCGAAGGTTTGCATGCCGTATTGCGAAGTGCCGGCCGCAATCGCTTCGCGCATCATATAAGTTTTTTCTTCGTTGATAATGTAATCGCGAATCAAAGCAGTTGAGACCATGACTTCAACCGCGGGCACTCGTCCGGCGCCCTTGGCCGCACGGACCAGGCGCATGGAGATCACTGCTTTTAGAATTCCGGCGAGCTGAATGCGCACGGACTTTTGCTGATGCGAAGGGAAACTGGAGACGATGCGCATCACAGTTTCCGTCGCATCAAGCGTATGCAACGTCGATAGCACGAGGTGCCCGGTTTCTGCAGCCGTCAGCGCCGTCTCAATCGTTTCATAGTCGCGCATTTCGCCGACGAGAATCACATCGGGATCCTGACGCAGTGCGCCGCGCAGTGCCTCAGCAAACGATCGCGTGTCGACATCAACTTCGCGCTGCGTCACAAACGACATCTTGTCGCGATGAAGAAACTCGATCGGATCCTCAATCGTCACGATGTGTCCGCTGCGGCGCGCGTTGATTCTGTCAATCATCGCCGCAAGCGTGGTCGATTTGCCCGAGCCCGTTGAGCCGGTGACGATGATCAAGCCGCGGCGCTCTTCGGCGATGCGGTCGATGATCGGCGGTAGTCCAAGCTGGGCGGTGTCTCTGGTTTGGTCGGGGATAACGCGCAGCACGATGCTGACCGTTCCGCGCTGCTGAAAAATGTTAGCGCGAAACCTGCCCAGGCCGGTGACGCCGTAGCCAATGTCGACTTCCGAGACTTCCTTGAAGCGCTGCTTCTGGCGGTTGGACATGATCGCGAACGCCATGTCGAGCGTGTCTTCCTGTTTCAGGCGCGGCGCGTCGGCGACCGGGTGCAGCTCGCCGCCAATGCGCATTACCGGAAACGCGCCAACTTTCAGGTGCAGATCCGACGCGCCCTGGCCGGTCGCGATACGCAGAAGATCATCAATTTTTAGAGGCATAACAGTAAGGCGAACCTTTCTTAACGACGGGTTCTGGGAAGGATTGTTGGGAATTTCCGCCGGATGGGGCGATTGAACTGCGGGGCGGCATCGCGGAGAAATCATCACGACGCCAAGGCAATGATAGCGGTTTTAAATGAGAATCGTCAATGTTCGCCTGCAAAACAAAAGCGGCGGACGATTAGCTCGCCCGCCGCGTATTGCTGAAGGATGGTTCAGAGGTTAGTCAGTAATCGAGGCCGCTGTCTGGTATTTCAACACCGGCTCTTCAACGGATTGGGCAGGAGCGCTGGCGCCGCTTCCTTTGTCCGACTGGTGACCGTTGTTTCCTGGCTGTGATTTCTTCGCGGCGTTCACATAGGTCAGCCAGTCGCCCGGGGCTTTGCGTTCGCCCTTGGTGATTTCAAAGAAAGCCTTCTGAATCTTCTCAGTTATCTCGCCGCGGCCACCGGCGCCGACTGTGATGCGATCGACGGAACGAATCGGAGTAATCTCCGCCGCCGTGCCCGAGAAGAACAACTCGTCCGCTACATACAAAGCGGCGCGTTGAATGCTGCGTTCCTTAACCGTGATTCCCAGTTCCTGACAAATCTGAATGACACTGTCGCGCGTAATTCCTGCCAGAATTGAAGACGAAAGCGGCGGTGTCAAGACCATCCCATTGCTTACCATAAAAATGTTTTCGCCCGAGCCTTCCGAAACGTAACCACGATCATCGAGGGCGATGCCTTCCGCAAAGCCATTAACCAGCGCTTCCATTTTGATCAATTGCGAATTCATATAATTCGCGCCGCTCTTGGCCATCGCCGGCATCGAGTTTGGCGTCAGCCGGTTCCAGGTTGAGACGCAAACGTCGACACCTTTTTCAATCGCCTCATCGCCGAGGTACTTGCCCCAGTCCCAGGCACCGATATAACAGGCCAGCGGATTAGGAAAAGGATTTACGCCGAAAGCCGGCCGCGCTTCGTCAAGGCTGCGGAAAAGAATTGGCCTGAGGTAGCACTGCTCCAAACCACTGCGCTCAATTAATTCAACCGAGGCAGCGATTAACTGATCTAATTTCCAGGTGTGGTCCATGCGGTAGATCTTCGCGGAATTAAGAAACCGCTGCATGTGTTCCTTCAGGCGGAAGATCGCAGGCCCCTGTTTCGTCGCATAACAACGGATGCCTTCAAAAATGCTCGAGCCATAATGCAGAACGTGCGACATCACGTGAACGCGCGCGTCGTCCCATTTTATGAACTCGCCATCGTGCCAGACGACGTCACAAATGCGCGGGGTTGGTATATCTTTCGCCTTGCCATCTTTTGAGAACATGCTTTCTACTCCTTAACAGGATTAGCCAGGGAAACGGGCAGCGAGGGAATTCGGGAAATTCAGTTACGTTCCGAAAGAACTGCTTGAAAATTATCCACAGGAAGCGCTTCGATCCTTCGGCCTTTCGGAAAGGACAATATGGTTACCGGTACAGCGCACGATAGCGTAGATTTACTGCGTTTTGCAAGGTGCGCTTGCTTCGGCAGGCAGGCTCCAAGTACCATCAAAACGATTCTTCAAATACCAAAAGATTATCAATTCCTAACGCTTTCCGGTGAAGTGTCGCAAACCCCTTAACGTTTCACTGATTCTTGCGGGAACTGTCCTGCTTTCGATGTTTTCTGCTGACTGCCGTATGAACAACACAAGTGCACCAACACCGTCCGCTCCGGTTGCGAATGACAAAAGCAATAATCCGCTGGTGATTCATCGGCGCGCGATTGCCATCGACATGCATGCCGACACCACGCAACGCCTACTCGATGAAAATGTTGACCTGGCTCAACGATTGGCGGATGGGCATTTCGACTCAGTGCGCGCACGGGAAGGCGGACTAGACGCACAATTCTTTTCGATTTGGGTTGAACCGGAACTGTTTGGCGGCGGTGGTCCAAGAGCGATGAAGCGGGCGGACGATCAGATTGCCGCGGTGCATGAGCTTGCCGAAAAGCATCCGGAAACGTGGCAGTTCGCCACGACGGCTGCCGACATACGTCGCGTGGTGTCGGAAGGAAAGTTGGCGGCGTTGGCGGGCCTTGAAGGCGGTTATGCGATTGACGAAAAACTGGAAAACGTCGAACGCTATTACAAACTAGGGGTGCGTTACATGTCGCCGGCCTGGAGCGTCAGCACGAGCTGGGCGGGTTCCTCGGGAGATGCGATTGGCGCGCAACGCGGGTTGAATGAATTCGGTAAGCAGGTAGTTCAGGAGATGAATCGGCTGGGCATGATGGTTGACGTTTCACACGTTTCCGACCCGACGTTCTGGGACATTGTGAGCACTTCAACAAAACCGGTGATCGCGACGCATTCAGGTTGCCGCGCGCTGGCGCATGTGCCAAGAAACCTGACAGACGACATGATCAAGGCGCTGGCGAAGACCGGCGGTGTGGTTAATGTCATCTTTTATCCCGAACATCTAGAGCCAGGCTGGAGCGAGCAGAAGAGAAAGCTTGACGCCGAGGTAGCGTCTAAAGTCCAGCGTGCTTCGGAAGAAGAGAAGGGCGATGTCGCGCATAAGAAGATGGCGCGCGATGCAGTGCGCCGCGAAGAGTATGCGAAGCGTTTGCGGCCGGTTACCGTCTCGCGTTTGGTCGACCACATCGAACACGTCGTGAAGCTTGTTGGCATAGATCACGTGGGCATTGGTTCGGATTTCGATGGCGTGCAAGCGACGTTAAGCGACCTGGCAGACGTTTCTCAGTTGCCGAATCTCACGCGCGAGCTGTTGCGGCGCGGCTATTCGGAAACCGACATCGATAAGATACTTGGTGGCAACATGCTGCGGGTCATGGAAGAAATTGAGAAGCATTAGTGCGGCACCGCCGAGACACCTTTGAATAGAACATCAAAACATCGCAGGCCTCGCATCGGTTTCCACGCGCCCATCACAGGCGGACTTCACAACGCGCTGCTGGTAGCGCGCGATACCGGCTGCGACTCCTTGCAGATTTTTTCGCGCAACCCGCGCGGCTGGGCAGCGAAACCGTTAACAGCGGCCGACATCACTCTCTTTCGTAAAGTAAGACGCGAAACGAAAATCACGCCCGTCGCAATTCACTGCAACTATCTGGTCAACCTTGCGGCCGCTGACGAACTACTTCTGCAAAAATCTCGAATCTCTTTTCGCGAAGAATTGCAGCGCGCACTGTTGCTCGGCGCAGATTATCTGGTGGTCCATCCCGGGAGTGCTCGCGGCTCATGCGAGGCCGATGGTATTAACACTTGCATCGCCAGCATCAAGATTGCGTGCCGTCGGCTCGACTTAGGAAAACTGAAAATCCTTCTGGAGAACACGGCAGGGCAGGGCGAATGCATCGGGCATCGCTTCGAACACCTACGCGCGATAATGGATGGCTGCCCCCAGATTCCGTTGGGCGTTTGTTTTGATACCGCCCACGCGTTCACCGCCGGTTATGACATTCGCGAGGAAGATGGTTTGGAAGCCTTGATTGTGAAACTGCAACGCACCGTGAAAACCAGAAACGTGCGCGCTATTCACTTCAACGATTCGCGCGCTCCTTATAATTCGCGCGTCGATCGACACTGGCACATTGGAGAAGGTCACATTGGCACCGAGGCCCTGCGCCGCGTGGCTCGGCATCCAAAACTCGCCCACGCCGCCTTCATATTAGAGACACCCTACGACGATCCGCGGGCCGATCTACAGAACCTGAACCTGCTGCGATCTTTTGTTGAGAACGGCGACGCGATCATTGCTAGACAGTCATGATCACATTAGCTAAAATATTTTCATCATGACGACAGCGCGACATAACTTGCTCACCAAGCTCCTCCTAACGGCGCCGCTGCTGCGTCGCGCGTAGGCGCGCTAACGCGGGGCGGCGAAACTCTCCAACAGCAAAATAGATTTGGGAAGACGCAAGCTTAATCTCTTAGCGTAAGCCGCAATCGCAAAGCTACCGCCTGGGCATTACGACTTCCCGGCAATTTCATGTTAAGTGTAGGCACCTTAGGATAGGACGATGGACGAAAAATATTTTCCGGAACAAATAGAAAAGAAGTGGCAGGAGCGTTGGCGGGAAGCGCGCGCTTTTGAAGCCAACAACGACGATCCGCGGCCAAAGTTTTATGCGCTCGAGATGTTGCCCTATCCGTCGGGCTTTTTGCACATGGGCCATGTGCGCAACTACGCAATCGGGGACGCGCTGGCCTGGTACAAACGCCTGCAAGGCTTCAACGTATTGCATCCGATTGGTTGGGACAGTTTTGGTCAACCCGCCGAGCAGGCTGCCATCAAGCGCGGCATCAACCCTCGTGAATGGACCGAAAAGAATATCGCGCACATGCGTGGTCAGATGCAGCGCCTGGGAATCAGCTACGACTGGTCGCGCGAAATCGCAGCGCATCGCCCTGACTATTACAAGTGGGACCAGTGGTTCTTTCTGAAAATGTACGAACGCGGCCTGGCGTACAAGAAGATGTCGCCGGTCAACTGGTGCCCGCGTGAAGGCACAGTCCTTTCAAATGAACAGTCATCCGGCGGCGTCTGCTGGCGTTGCGGGGCAACGGTCGAGAAGCGCGATCTTGAGCAATGGTTTTTGCGCATCACCGACTATGCCGAGCAACTGGTTGCGGACATCGAGCAGATCGAAACGGGTTGGCCGGAAAAGGTGCTAAAGCGTCAGCGCGACTGGGTTGGCCGCAGTGAAGGTGCGTTCATCGACTTTGCCGTTAAGGACAGCAAAGAAAAGATTCGTGTGTTTACGACGCGCATCGACACAATCTACGGCGCTACAGCGGTCGTGCTTTCCGCTGCCCATCCGCTGCTCGACGAATTGCTTGCAGGCTCGGCATTGAAAGATGACGTAGCAAGATTTGCCGAGAAGATAAGAAAAGAAAGTGCCGGCGGCAGCCGAGTCGTGGATCAGGAAGAAGAAAAGCTGGGAATCAACACCGGCGTGTTGGCCATCAATCCTTTCAGCGGCGAAACGATTCCGGTGTGGGTGGCGAATTACGTGTTAATGGAATACGGCACCGGAGCGGTGATGAGCGTGCCTGCCCACGACGAACGCGATTACGAGTTTGCGCAGAAGTATTCGCTTCCCATTCGCCGGGTTATCGAACGCGTGTCACATGAACAGGAATCGATCGCGCATGACGCGTTGAGCGAAGATCAATCATTAGCGATGCAGCACGCGTTCACTGACTACGGCATCCTGGTGAACTCTGGCGAGTGGAGCGGCACACTTTCAGCAGTTGCGCTGCCGGAGATGGCAGCCGCAGCAAAGACGAAAGGCTTTGGCGAGGCGGCCGTCACCTATCGCATTCGCGATTGGGGCGTCTCGCGCCAGCGTTTCTGGGGCGCTCCCGTGCCGATGGTTTACTGCGAAAATTGTGGCACCGTGCCGGTACCTTACGATCAGTTGCCGGTCGTGTTACCCGAAAACGCGGCGTTCACGGGCACTGGCGAATCGCCGTTAGCCGGCGTTCCGGAGTTTGTAAATACAACCTGTCCAAAGTGTGACAGACCCGCGCGACGCGAAACTGACACAATGGATACGTTTGTCGATTCCTCGTGGTACTTCTTTCGCTACTGCGATCCGCGCAATGAAACCGCGCCCTTCGATCCAGAAACCGCCGGTCGCTGGACGCCGGTGGACCAGTACATTGGCGGCGACTCGCATGCTGTCATGCACCTCATTTACACGCGCTTCTGGACCAAGGTGATGCGCGACCTCGGTCTCGTTTCTTTTGACGAACCGGTAAAGCGTTTGTTGACTCAGGGCATGGTAACCAACCGCGTCGAGGGCACCGACGAATGGAAAGCGATGTCCAAAAGTTTGGGCAACGGCGTCGATCCCGATGAAATGATCGCCGCGTTTGGCGCCGATGCTGCGCGTTTGTTCGTCTTGTTTGCGGCCCCGGTTGAAAACGAATTGCGCTGGTCCGAGTCAGGCATCGAAGGCGCCGTCAGATTTTTGCGACGCGTGTACACAATGGTTTGGCGCTGGCACGAACGCCTTTCAAATGTGAATTCAGCTGATCGAAACTCCGGACCGGGTGAACTCAATTCGTCGGCCCGCGCTTTACGACGCAAGACACACCAGACAATCGCCCGCATCACAAACGAGTTCGATGATCTGCATTTCAACACCAACGTTGCGGCGCTGATGGAGTTGTTTAATGAACTCAGTGACTTCAACGCCGATCCGGTTACAGGTGCAACTGAAGATGTCTTTGTTGTTCGTGAAGCTTTGGAAGCGCTGGTCGTGATGCTTACTCCCTTTGCTCCCCATGCGGCCGAGGAGATGTGGGAATCATTGGGTCATCAAGGCGGGCTGCTGAATTCAGCTCACTGGCCGCAGGCCGATCCGGAATTAGCTCGCAGCGAAGAGTTGGAGATTCCAGTTCAGGTCAACGGCAAGCTCCGGTCGCGTTTGATCACTTCGCCGGAAGTTTCAGAAGTAGAACTGCGCGCGGCTGCGCTTGCCGATGAGAAAATTCGCTCGTTGATTGATGGGCACGAGGTCGTAAAGGTCATCGTGGTGCCGCAGCGGTTAGTGAACATCGTGGTTCGCTAGAGTCGCCTAGCAGCCCTCAAAGTATTGAGGCCTGACCTTTTAGTGTTGCTTGCTCTATAACATAGCCGTTAGAATCAAACAGCGATGTTATCTCCGCCGCCGCTTCCATTGAGTAATAGATGAAAGAATGCCCAGCCTGTAGGCGCTGTTTCCCCGATGATATAAACCACTGTCCGCAGGACGGCGATGCCACCACGCCTTCGCTGCTCGGGGAACCAATACTCGACGCGCGCTATCAACTGGAAAAGCGTTTGGGCCAGGGAGGCATGGGGGTTGTTTTTCAGGCGCGCCATATTTTCCTCAAGACATCTCACGCGATCAAAGTGATCCTGCCGGATTTAGTTGGCAATGATCCCATGCTCGTTACGCGGTTTCGCCAGGAAGCGCTGGCCGCCGCCGCCATCCGTCATCAAAACATTATTTCCGTCACCGATTTCGGTGTGGTGCACGGCACTATGCCTTTTCTGGTGATGGAGTTTGTTAATGGCCAATCGTTACAGGACATTCTGGCTGACGAAAAAGTGATGCCGCCGCCGCGCGCCCTGGAATTTGCCTCGGCCATTGGCGCGGGTGTAGCGGCCGCACATCGCCAGAACATCGTGCATCGCGATCTTAAACCTTTGAACATCATGACCCAGTTGGGCCAGCCGGTTTCGCAGGGTTTAAAGATACTCGACTTCGGTTTGGCAAAAATAAAGTCCGGTGAATTGCTCGGTTCGTTTATTCAAGCGAAGACAAGCGGGTTGATGGGGTCTCCATTTTATATGGCGCCCGAACAGTGGTCGGATGACGAGCCGGACGCGCGCGCCGACATCTATAGCCTGGGCATCATTCTCTACCAAATGCTAGCCGGCGATGTTCCGTACAAAGGCTCGTCGATTCCTTCAATCATGAAGAAGCACCTCACGCTGCCGCTGCCGAGTTTCAAGTCGATGGGAGTGGATGTCTCGCCGCGCCTCGAAGCAGTTGTGCAACATGCGCTCGAGAAGGAAGTCGCGGACCGCACGCCTTCGGTTGAAGTGTTCCTCGATGAATTGCGCGCGGCCATCGGCGACTTTGGCTCAACGATGCATATCAACCGGCAGACAGGCCGTCTCGATGGGGGCGAAACAATGCATTCGCCGGCCATCAGCACGGGTAGTCAATCGGTTCCTCCAAATTCGCAGGTAGCTTTCGATTCAATGGCGGGAACCGTTAGCTCGTCAGCTTTAGGCGCCGAAGAACAAGCACAGATCGCGTCAGCGCGAGCGGAGTACGAAAAGGAACAGAAGCAACGCGATCAGATCGCGCGCGATGAACTGGACCGCGAAGCGCAAGCACGGCGGCAGGCGACCGAGGAAAAGGAACGAAAGCGGAAAGAAGCAGAGGAACAAAAGCGCAAGGAAGAAGAAGAGCGAGCTGAACGAGAACGCCTGTCGCGTGAACAGATGGAGCGCGTTGAAAAGCAAGCGAAAGAACTCGAGGAGCGTCTCTCTCGTCTGGCGACCAGCATGGTGCCGGGGGCTACTGTTGCCGAATCCGCACCAGGCATCGGAGTGACTACTGGTGCCGCGGCCAGCAACAGTTTTCCTGGAGTCTCAAGTTCCTTCCCGGGAGTTTCGGCATCCCTGCCCGGCGCGAGTGCACCGCCCAAAGGCAATTCCAAGATGGTCATTGGTGGTGTCGTGCTCGTGGTTCTGTTGCTTGCCGGTGGCGCCGCTGCTTACTTCCTAACGCGTCCAAAACCGACATCCCCGGTCATTGGTCAAACTCCACCTACGAATCCAACCAATCACCTGAGCGGATCAACGAAGGCCGACCTGGTTGCGATTCCTGGCGGTACCTTCCAAATGGGCCGCAACGATGGACCACCGCAGGAGCGGCCTGAGCACTCGGTGACGGTGCCCGCATTCTTTATGGACCGCACCGAAGTTACCAATGCCGAGTACGCCGAGTTTGTCCGCGACATGGGTTACGAGGCTCCGAGCCACTGGGTTAGAGGACAACCACTACCAGGCCAAGAGCAGTGGCCGGTGGTGAATGTTTCGCCCAAGGATGCCGAAGCTTTCGCCGCCTGGCGTTCAAAGCGTGACGGCGTCACTTATCGCCTGCCGACGGAGGAAGAATGGGAGTTTGCGGCACGCAGCGGCGGCGAAAACAAAATTTATCCCTGGGGTGATGCGTGGCAGGAACGTCGTGCGGTTGTGCGAGAAGCCACGCCGCAGCCAGTGGGCACCTATCCCGACGGCAAAGATAAATGGGGCGTGGTTGATCTAATCGGCAACGCCTGGGAGTGGACTTCGTCGAAAGCTTCTATTTACAACGGCGCCGCAGAGATTCCCTCGGCGTCGAAAGAATGGGTTGTAGCCCGCGGCGGTTCCTATGCCAGCGATCCCAAAGACCGGCAGATACCGGTTTCCGCTACCTACCGGGACTGGTTTCCGCCGACTACGCGACATCAGAATTTTGGCTTCCGTCTGGTCCGTTCTGCCTGAGCGCGCCGCCCGGCTAGCTCTATCCCAACCCGAATTAACTTCTTAGTTAGCCCATCTTCGCGAAATTAGGCTACAATTCCGCCACGTTTCAACGGCTTCTGCCAGGCTATCTACCAACTTATCGCTGTGGTTGAAATCTATAGTTACCCGACAGACCAGGAGTAGATCGATGAGAGCTTCCTCGATTATTCGCGCATCGTTGTCACTTATTGCGCTTTCGTTTTGTTTATCGGCGGCTGGACTTGACGCTCGCGGACAGGATGTCGGTGTCGATGTGGGCGGCGGCGCCGGAATTTTCAGGCCCAAGAATCCTGAAACCAGAAAACGCACTGGTCGTACTGCTCCGAACACCCGGCGTACCCCTGGTCCACGCGCGACCGGACCGAGCAGCGCCGAAATCGAAGACCGCGTCGACGACCTGCTGGAAAAGGGAAATCAGTTTCGCGATGCGCGGCGTTTTGCCGAAGCTGAAGATTCGTATCAAAGCATTCTCAAACTTAAGCCTCACGATGGCCGCGCCGCGTATGGTCTTGGTAACATCTATTCTGATCAGCAGCGTTGGGACGAAGCGGAGGCTGCCTATCGTAACGCCGTTTTGTGGAGCCCGTCGGACGTCGATGCTTTGATTGCGTTGAGTGTGGTGCTGGTGCAGCCGCGTTCGGGTGCAGGCAACGCGAAGCGATTTGCCGACGGCGAAAGTTTTGCCCGGCGCGCAATTCAATTGCAACCGAAGAATGCGGTTGCGTGGGACCGCCTCGGTGTTGCACTGCAATCGCGCGGTGTATTCAACGATGAAACCGAGCAAGCCTACCGGCGCGCAGTGGAATTTGATCCGGAATTTGCAGTCGGCTATGCCCATCTGGCGCGGGCGCTCAAGCACGCGGGAAAAAAGGATGAAGCGACGCCGCTTTATGAACGCGCAATTCAACTCGCCAAAGACCCCGCGACTTTGAACTTGATCGCTGAATCGTTACAAGCGGAACAGCAATGGGAAAATTCTGAGCCGGTACTGAAGCGAGTGCTCGAGCTTGACGCTCGCAATCCGACCGCAGTGCTGTTGTTAGGTCGCATGCTCGTCGTTTTCAAGCGCTATCAGGAAGCGGAACCCTACCTGAAGACTGCCACGGAAATGAGCCCGCGCGCGTTTCAACCCTTTAATTTGTTGGGCCGCACTTATTTGGCGCTCGATCGTTTTGAGGACGCGGAGGTGACCTACGAACGCGCGGCGCAATTCGCTTCCGCCGGCGATCGCCGGCAGGTGGCAGGCCAGTATGGCTTTGCCGGAGTCGGCGACGGCTACCTGAAGGCGAAGAAGAAACCGAGCGCAGCGCGCGCTTACCGCCGTGCTTTGGAACTGGATCCGGGGAACAAGGAACTTGAACAGAAACTTTCTAAAGCAAGTTAATCGTAACCTGCTTCGTTGCTCACAGCCAAAATTGTCTTGTTCCTAATTATCAACAAAGAGTGGAGCCCGTCTAATGAAGCGTTGCCCAAAGTGTAGTCGCACTTTCCCGAATGATAATCAAAAGTTTTGCACCATTGATGGTGGCTTGTTGGTAGCGGAACAACCTTTTGATCCCAACGCAACGTTCCGTGCCTCGGCGCCGTTGAACCCGCCCGGCGGGGCCCCACCTGCCGCGCCGCCAGGCACGCCGCAGGCAGCAGCCGACAAACCAACCCAACCCGATTTTGGTGCAACGATCGCGACTTCATCATCGGCGCCGACTGCAGTTTTGCCAAAGCACACCGGACCGACGGGTGCGCCCACCGTCGTCGATCTACCGGCGCCGGGGGCTCCGGCTCCGAGCGCGCCGTTACCGCAACAACGAAGCGCACCACTTCCGAAAGACACACCGAGCATCCCAATTCCGCCGCCAGTGGCGAAGAAGAAATCCAAACTGCCGCTGATCGTCGGCGTGTTGTTGTTGCTGCTCGTGCTTGGCGTTGGCGCTGTGGCTGCGGTGTTCTTCCTGGTAATCAAGCCACGCTTGAACGAGGTGCGCCCCGAACCGGTAGTGACCACCCCAACGAAAAAAGAAAATACCAACAGCAACACGAGTGTCGCCGTGGAACAGCCAAAGACTGAACCTGAGTTTGTTGCGCCCCCAAACTCCGTTAAGTTCGAGAACTCCAACGAGGGGCTTGAGGGAAAACTAGCGGAGCATTACTTTGATTTCTCGTTTTACTATCCGAAGGAGTGGACCCTGGTTCCCAAAACGCCTTCCGGGGCCAGCTTCATCAAGGTCGAAAGAAGTCTGCCCCCGGATTTTACCCAGGAAAATTTTGCGGTAGGTTGGTATGAAAACAGCAAGGGAACATTTGCGGCTGATGAAGCAGGGTTTCCCCAGCGGGTAGAGGAGCTTAGTACCCGGCTAGCAAAGGCGTTGCCGGAGTACAAAAAAGTTTCTGAAGGTCCGATTAAGTTCAATTCGGGCGACGCATATGAGTTTCGCTTTGTCAGCCTTTCCAAAGGAACTGAGAAAGGCGATTTACAGTTGTGGGGACGCGTGATCTTTCTTCCTCGCGGCGAGGGCGAAACAACCGGAGCGACGCTCAGCATGCTGACAACTTCACTTGCGCCTGAGTTGTCGGGCGTTGCTGATGTCGGAGAAAAAGGCGAGCTGCCGATTGTGCTGAAGTCGTTCCGCTTCGGAAAGTAAGCTTAGAAGTAAACAGTGAACAGTACTGTTCACCCTCAGGTGCCCATTCGCCAGTTCTCGGTTATAGTCTCTGCGTAATCAGGATTCTCTGAGTAAGCAATAATGAAACAGTCCAAAACAACCGTACCAACAAAACCATTGTGGACGCCGTTGCGCGTCGCCTTCACAATCCTTGTGCTGTCGTTATTTGCGGCTTTTGGAATTTCCAGTTGCAGCTCGAGCGATGAAAAACGAGAAACGCCGGCCCCGGTGGTCAGGAACAACCCCAGTGCGCCGCAGCCGGTTGCCCCAACCGCGCCCGCTCCTATGCTGACGCTGCCCGCGAGCATCACTGCCACGGAACTGCGGGCCGTTACTGGCGCGCCTATTAAACTCTCAAGTTATAACGGGAAGGTGCTACTGGTGAACCTGTGGGCAACGTGGTGTGGTCCCTGCCGGTTGGAAACTCCCGAGCTGGTTAAGTTGCACAAGGAATTTCGCTCCCAAGGCGTAGAGGTGGTGGGACTATCAACTGAAAATCCGGACGCGTCCGCAGACAAAGTGCGTGAGTTCGTCCAGAACTTTGACGTCGATTACCGCATCGGCTGGGCCACGCCGGAAGTGGCAATCGCACTAATGCAGGGGCGCGACGCAATCCCGCAAAGTTTTGTTATTTCCCGCAGCGGCCGCATCGTCAGGCGCTTCGTTGGTTTCAATCCGATGGATACTCCCAAGCAAATAAGAGACGCCATCGAGGAAGCACTTAACGACAAAGGTACCGCGGACTGATTAAGCCCGCAGGCAGTTTGCGCGTTGGCTGAACCAGGCTCGCGCGCTATTGATCCTTAGTTTTCTCGAGCTCTCGTTCACCCTCTTTTTTTAACTGATCAGCCTCGCGCGCTAGCTTCTCGTCCTGCAGACCGTCAGCTACCTGTTTCTTAGCTTCACCTTCAAGAATCTTCATTTGGGCTTCGACCCGGTCCTCGACCTGATCCATCGGTGCTATTTCGCCGGTTTCTTCCTGCGTTGTAATTCGATCTTTATCGATCTCCATGCCCACCTCGCTCTTGATGAATTTGAATGAAGGCAGTCTAACGAAACAAGCGTAGCGATGCCAGTCGGGCCAAAAATAGCGGCAGGGAAACCGCTGTTATGAAGCCTGCGGGAAAGTTTCCCCAGTTTTTTGCGCACGGTTCTCCCTAACCCCGGCCTTCCAAACCAGATTGTTAGCCAACATGCACGGCTTGGCATTCGCTGGAAAGATCGTTGCAGATTTATTCTGCCGTCGCCCCGTTTCGCTCGACAGCCCCTCTTCAACCAGCTAGACTTGGCGCCAGGTTGATATGAAGTTCTCATTTCTAAAGATGGCTCGTATGGGATTGGCGGCCGCACTGATGCTGTGGGTGGCTGGCGCCGGCTGTCTGCTCGGATGCGAAGGAATGACGACTGCGGCGGCCAGCGAGGGCTCCGTTCAGGCGTATCATGGTGATCTGAGTCTTGTGGTGTCCGGTGAGGCTTGCGCTTCAGCAAAGTCCCACGACTGTTGCGCAAAGCGAAATCATCGCACTCAGCCCAAGGCCCAACGTTTAGAAAAACAAACGGCGACTCTGATTGAGACCGACCCGTCGACTTCCGGCATAGCAGACTGTCCATTGGCAATGAGCCGAACGGTGGTGTCTGCGAAGAAGAGTACGGACGATACACGCTCAGCGACGACTGTTGCCAACGCAAACTTACCCATCCAGAATCCTATTGAACAACCTGAACCGGTTGTTACTCAGTTGCGTCTGCCGAATCGCGGCCATACTTACCTGCGCGTCTGTTCCTTGCTAATCTAAAAATCGAAAAGGCTAACGTCTAGTCAGACAGGCAGAAATATCTGTCGTACTTTCACGATATCAGTGTGTCTACTGGTATCTGGCAATTATTTGTTCCCTTTAAGGAGGCTCCCAAATGAAAAACATGAACCGGTATGGACTTGGCTTGGCGCTTGCCCTCGGATTGCTGCTTGCAAACGCAGGCTTTGCGCAAACTATTACCCAGCCCGATCAAAAGAAAACCACAGAGTCTTGTTGTGCGATGGCGTGCTGCAGTCACGATGCTGCTTCGATGAAAGACGCGAAAGAGCATTCGAAGCATGAAGGTTGTTGTGGCGGCGATTCGTGCGAAATGAAGATGAAGGACGGCGCTAAGCAGATGAACCACTCAGACATGGCGGGTTGCTGTGGCTGCTGCGGCGATTCGTGTGACATGAAGATGAAAGAGGGCGCGAAGAATCATATGGACCACTCGACCATGGCAAATGGTTGTTGTGGCGATTCGTGCGACACGAAGATGAAAGAGGGCGCGAAGAATCACACAGACCACTCGACCATGGCAGGTTGCTGCGGCTGTTGTGGCGACTCGTGCAAAACGGACATGAAAGAAATGAAGGCCAAGGAAAAGACGAACTAACTGGAAAATCGTGGGCGTTTCGGCTTGATTTCGGGGCGCCCACGCCCCTTTCGGTGGGAGATATTAATGACGAATAGAGTGACAGCACAAAGGGTTCTACTTCTGGCAATTGCCTTGATTGTTTCGTTGGCGCTAAGCCCGCCTGCATTCGCTCAGCATGAAGGACATGACATGTCGAAGATGCCGGGCATGAGCAAACCGAAACCAAAGGCCAAAGCAAAGGCAAAAAGAAAACTACCAGCGCGGAAGCGGAAAGCTGCAAACAAAAGACCGCAGGCCAAGAAGCATGACATGGGCAATATGCCCGGGATGAACATGCCGGGACACCAGATGCCGGCGAGTTCACCATCATCGAATCCGCAAGCGTCGCCGCAACCGATGGATATGAACATGCCGGGGCACCAGATGCCGGCGAGTTCACCATCACCGAATCTGCAAGCCGCGCCGCAGCCGACGCACACGAACATGCCCGGCATGAATATGCCGGCGAGTTCACCGTCATCGAATCCGCAAGCCGCGCCGCAGCAGATGGACCCGAACATGCCCGGCATGAATATGCCTGCGACGAAACCGTCAGCGGGCACGACTCATACTCACGGCGCTGAGCCGGCGCCAATGGGCAACATGGACATGAGTGCACCGAATAGCGGCCAGCCTGCCAGTGGTGCCATGAAAGACATGCCGGGAATGTCAGGCACAGGCTCAATGAACATGGGTCCGCTGATGGTGATGTCTGGCAACGACATCGGAATTCGAGTTGGTTCCAGCGACACGAACCTGATGTCGATGGGCGCGATGGGTTCAGGCACAAGTTGGCAGCCGGCTTCTGGCCCAATGAATATGATCCACAAGCAGTCTGGTGATTGGCTGCTGATGTTTCATTACAACGCCGTCGTTGGCGTTAACTCGCAAGGTGGACCAAGGGGTGTGACCAAGTTTGAATCCTCAAACTGGTTCATGCCGATGGCTTATCACAAGCTTGGCAAGGGAACTTTGCAACTGCGCGGCATGTTCAGCTTTGAGCCGTTCACGTTTCCGCCGGGCGGTTCGCCGCTGCTATTCCAAACCGGCGAGACGTACAAAGGCCAGCCGCTAATCGACAAGCAGCACCCGCACGATCTGTTTATGGAATTGTCGGCCGAGTACACGCATCCGCTCGGTGAACGCGGCACCTGGTTTACTTATTTTGGTTATCCCGGCGAACCCGCGCTGGGACCGGTTGCCTTCATGCACCGCATGTCGGCGTCAGAGAATCCTTCAGCAACGCTCGCCCATCACCTGCAAGATTCAACGCACATCTCGTTTGGCGTGTTGACGACCGGCTTTACTTATCGCTGGATCAAACTGGAGGGTTCAGTCTTTAACGGACGCGAGCCAGACGAGAATCGTTATAACTTTGACGCGCACAAATGGAACTCGCGATCGGTGCGCATCTCAATCATGCCCAATCAAGACTGGGTGATTCAAACGTCCTACGGCTTTTTGAAGAGTCCGGAAGGTTCGGAACCCGATGTTGATATCCGGCGCGCGACGGCTTCAGTCCAGTACAACCGGCCGCTCAAACGCGGCAACTGGGCGTCGGCGTTTATCTGGGGGCGCAATCACACTAGCAGTCCCGGCGAAACGCACAACCTTAACGGTTACACCTTCGAGTCGACCGTTAATTTCCAGGATAAAAATTATCTCTACACGCGGCTGGAATTGGTGGACAAGAATGAGTTGCTCCGCGCCGTGGATCGCGCGCGGTTGGGAATTACTGATGACCATCCAAGTTTCCGCATCGGCGCCTCCACTTTTGGCGGCGCTCGCGACGTAATCACTGGGGAGAAACTAACAATGGCCATCGGCAGCGATCTCACTTTCTATTCCAAACCCGCCGTGCTCGATCAACTCTACGGCGCGAATCCAGTTTCGTGGAAACTATTCTTCCGCATCCGCCCAGGCAAGATGTCTATGGCAGGCCACGGCGACTCGCACGGCAGTATGAAACACTGAGGACGGTAACTTATGGAGACAGAGGAGAGACCATGAAAATTGGTACCCGAAATAGAAATGCGTCCGGTCGCGATATCAGGGGTTTCCGAATAATTCGGGACTGTTGCTTGCTGTTAGCCGCGATTCTTATTTTCGGTTGCAGTCGGAGCAGTCCTACTTCGTCCCCATCGCAAAAAGGTACAAACGCAGGTTCTTCTTCCGAAGCAGCTCTGATAATTCGCTCGAGCGATTCACCCACTGACGGAGACAGCCGCGAGCCTGAACTCAACGCGACTCAAGACGGGCGAATCATTCTTAGCTGGGTGGAAAAGATTGGCGACAAACGCTATGCACTGCGGACTTCATCGCGAGCTGGAAATGGTTGGTCTGAAGCGCACACCGTTGCTCAAGGTGAAAACTGGTTCGTTAACTGGGCGGACTTTCCGTCCGTCGTCGCGCTGCGAGACGGCTCGCTGGCCGCCCACTGGCTGGTGAAGAGCGGAACGGGAACTTATGCCTATAACGTAAACATCGCCAGATCGGACGACGGTGGCCAGACCTGGAGCAAGCCTATCGTTCCGCATCGCGACAATACTGAAACTGAGCACGGCTTTGTTTCATTGATACCGTTGTCGGATGGACGCTTAGGCGTTGTCTGGCTCGATGGCCGAAATATGAAGGACATGAAGCATGAGGAGGATGAGAATGCGCCCGCCGCCGAGAGCATGACGTTGAGGTACGCCGCAATCGACAAAAACGGCAAACTCACTGATGAAACGCCACTCGATGAGCGCGTCTGCGAGTGTTGCCAAACTTCCGCCGCGGTGACAAGCGAAGGAGCCATCGCCGTCTACCGCGACCGTTCCCCGTCAGAAATTCGAGACATCTATTTCGTCAGACAGGCCAACGGCAGTTGGGGCACGCCGCAGCCAGTGCATGCGGACAATTGGGAGATCAACGGCTGTCCCGTGAATGGACCATCTGTTGCCGCCGACGGACAGCGCGTGGCCGTCGCGTGGTTCACTGGAGCAAACGATACGCCGCACGTCAAGCTGGCCTTTTCCGCCGATGCTGCCGCCACCTTTGGCTCTCCCATACAGATAGACGATGGCGAAGCCAGCGGGCGCGTCGATGTCTTGCTGCTTCGGGACGGCTCGGCGCTCGTGTGTTGGATGTCGGGCAACGCAGAGGGTGGGGCCATTAAGGTGAGGCGCGCTCAAGCGAATGGCACTCTCGGTCCACCGGCTGTCATCGCTAAAACTGATATTTCGCGCTCAAGCGGCTTTCCCCGGATGGCGCGTCTCGGCGATGAAGTGCATTTTGCCTGGACGGAATTCGGCAAACCTTCAAGAGTGCGGATGGCAACCGCAAACATTAGCGCGTACAAATGAAACTCACTATTCAAAAAAGGGATTGGACCACTTAGTGGCAAAACGATTTGGGTGACAGCGAAGGTCCCGTTGTATCCATACGCATAAGAAAGGTCGAATATCATGTCCAAATATATTCTCACACTTAGTCTGGTCGCACTCTTGTCAGTCGTCGCGGCTTGTGGTTCCAAGTCGGCCACAGTTGACGCCGGCAAGGTAATCAAGAGTGCGCCTATCGGAAGTCTAACGGTCACAGTGTCGAGTTCTTCCGGCCAGATCAAACATGGTGGTGACGAGTTCTTCATCACTTTTAAAGACTCGTCGGGCAAGCCGGTGGATGTCGGGGCCGCTGCTCTCACATTTCACATGCCGCAGATGGGCTCGATGCAGGCAATGAACGATTCTGCCACGCTCACGACCACGGATATGCCGGGAGTCTATAGCGCTAAGGCCAGCATTGAAACGGCCGGCGAGTGGCAGGCCCAAGTGTCTTTTGAAGGGCCCGCCGGAAAAGGGCAAACCTCTTTCTCAGTAACAGCGCAATAGTTTCTGAGTTAGGCCGCAGAATGACGGCGGTCTGAGGAGAATACTGCCATGATCAACCGGCTCATCGAAATAAGTCTGCGTAACCGCGGACTTGTCGTTGTGCTCTATCTTGCCCTCGCGTTATGGGGCTATTGGGCGCTCACGCGCACGCCCATCGACGCCATACCTGATCTTTCGGAAAACCAGGTCATCGTCTTCACCGACTGGACTGGCCGCTCGCCGCAAGAGGTCGAGGATCAAGTCACCTATCCGCTCGTCACTAACTTGCAAGGTTTGGCCGGGGTGCGGGTCGTGCGCGCAAGTTCGGCGTTTGGGTTCTCGATGATCAATGTGATCTTCGAGGACAACATCGATCTGTATTTCGCACGGACGCGTGTGCTCGAACGCTTGAACCTGGTCACGAAGCAACTGCCTGAAGGAGTTGTGCCGACACTCGGACCTGACGCCACGGGAGTTGGGCAAGTCTTCTGGTATACGCTCGAATCAGACCAACTGAATCCTCGCGATTTACGTACTTTGCAGGACTGGTTCGTGCGCTACCAGTTGAACTCGGTGCCGGGTGTGGCAGAAGTTGCTTCAGTAGGCGGCTACGTGCAGCAGTATCAGATAGACGTCGATCCAAACAAGCTACGGTCCTACAACATCCCTCTCTCCACGATTGTTCAGTCGGTTCAACGCTCTAACAACAACGTCGGTGGCAACGTCGTCGAGCAGGCAGGTCAATGGGCCGTAGTCCGCGGGATTGGACTGATCCAGTCAACCGATGATGTTGCAAATATTGTCATCGGCTCGGCCAACGGCACGGCGATCTACGTGCGCAACGTGGCGGAGGTGAAACTTGGCAATGCCTTCCGCACCGGAGCCCTCGATAAGAACGGAAAGGAGGCGGTCGGTGGTGTTGTGATCGCGCGTTACGGGGTCAATACGCTCGATGTAATTCGAAGCGTGAAGCAACGGATCGAGGCGATCAAGTCTGGCTTGCCTAAAGGAGTAGAGATCGTTCCTTTTTATGATCGTACGCAACTCATCGAACGTGCCGCGCACACCCTCAAACGCGCGTTAATCGAGGAACTCATTCTCGTCACCCTCGCGCACATCCTCTTTCTCGCGCACTTCCGCTCCATTCTCATCGTGACGCTGCCGTTGCCGCTTGCTGTGCTCACCTCGTTCCTCTTCATGTACTACATGGGCATTAGCTCAAATCTAATGTCACTGGCAGGAATTGCGATC
>JANMKA010000051.1:0-7520 GCA_031371765.1 Blastocatellia bacterium | reverse complement strand
CTTCACTCTTCACCGTTCCCCTCCGTTTGCGCCAGATGAAGTAAATCGGGATTCCAGTTAGCACTAATAAATAGCCGATGCCGGATGTTTGTGGCTTTAGCAAAGCAAGATCGATCACCAGCAAAAGCGCGAGCGAAATATAGATTAGTGGTACAACCGGATAACCCAGAGTGCGGTAAGGGCGTTCGCGGTTCGGAGCCTTGCGACGCATGATGATCACCGCTCCCACCATTAACCCATAAAAAACCAGGTCAGCGGAAACTATGTATTCGAGCAACTGGGTGTACACGTTGCCGTAAGTGACTGCGCCGGTGCGCGGATCGTTTGTAATAGTTCGCGGCAAAGTCAAGCACGCTGCCCAAACTCCCTGCACAACCAGCGCAACTGCGGGTACCTGCAGTCGATTCAACAGGCCCACGCGTTTGAAGAAAAGATTGTCGCGGGCCATGGCGTAGTACACGCGCGCGCCCGCGAGAATCAAACCGTTGTTGCAACCGAACGTCGAGATCATGATCGCCACGGCCATCAGGATCGTTCCCGGCCGACCAAATACTGCCTGCATCGTCATAGTCGCAACGCTGTTCGTCGGTTTTTGAATCGTCGCAAGTGGCAACGTCACGATGTAGGCGACGTTGGCGAGCAGATAGAGAGCTACCACCGCGAGACAGCCAATAAGGAGAGCTCGCGGCAGGTTGCGGCCGGGCTCGCGGATTTCACTGCCGGTGAACGTGACATTGTTCCACGCCGATTGCGCAAACAGCGGACCCACCATCGCCAGTCCCAACAACATCAGCAACGCGCTGGTGCCGGTCGCCGTCAGGCCGGGTTGGATCACCTGCGGGTTCCAACCGTTCGCTGCCGGGTGCCACCAGCTTGAAGTGTAAGCAGCGCTGTTGCTGTTCCAACCCAACAGCAAACCAATCAGGATGAGACCGGCGAGTGCGGCAGTTTTCGTCAAGGTAAAAGTATTCTGAATGAGCTTGCCCGTTTTGAGACCGCGCGTGTTGGTCGCAGTCAACAGCAGAATCAGAATGATCGCGACCAGTTGCGCGCTCGAAAGGCTAATGGCGTAACTGCCGAACAGATGTACCGGCGCGACAATGTAGTTTGATTCTGAAATCTGCGGCGCCAGCACGCCCATGAAGCGCGCGAACGCAACGGCGACCGCCGCGATGGTTCCCGTTTGGATGACCAACAGGAGAGACCAGCCAAAAAGAAAGCCGGACGCCGGACCATAAGCCTCGCGAAGGAAGACGTACTGCCCGCCTGCGTGCGGCATCATAGCCGCCAGCTCGGCGCAGCAGAGTGCGCCGGTGATGGTGAGCAGGCCGGCCATGGCCCAGGCGACGAGTAACCAGCCGGGGGACGCGATCAGGCGCGCCGACTCAGCCGAGGTAATGAAAATTCCCGAACCAATCATCGACCCGACGACAATCATGCTGGCGTCGAGCAGGCCCAGGCCGCGGACGAGTTTCGGGGAAGAAGTGGCAACCGCTTCGCTCATAAATTTGTGTGGGTATAGTTGGGTTAAGGGCTCAGTGTCAAGAGAAAGCTTGCTTGACACCCCGCGCGACGCTCCAATAGTCTTGCCTGCTTGAATCTGTCGCTGTTTTCGCTCCGGAAGAGCGTGGGGAAAAACTGATTAATGGTCAAGGAACAAATAACTGCCGCGATAAAAGAGAAGCGTGCCCACATTGGTGTGGTCGGGCTGGGTTACGTTGGCTTACCTCTGCTTACCGAATTCGCGCGCGCGGGATTTCAAGCTACTGGTTTCGAAGTTGATGTCGCTAAAGCCGCGCAAATCAATGCCGGCGATTCATACATCGGCGACGTGCCCGGGTCAGTCGTGAAGGAACTTGTTGACGCCAAGCGCCTCAGTGCTACCACTAACTTTGATCAGCTTCAGGATTGCGACACCGTCATCATTTGCGTGCCGACGCCTTTGCGCAAGACCAAGGAGCCTGACGTTTCTTACATCCTTGCCGCCGCCGACGAAATCCAGCAGCGCCTGCATCACGGTCAACTAATTATTCTTGAGTCGACCACCTATCCCGGGACCACCGATGAAGTGTTGTTGCCGATGTTCGAAGAGACGGGACTAAAACTTGACGAGGATTTTCTGTTGGCGTTCTCGCCGGAGCGAGTCGATCCGGGCAATCCGCAATTCCAAACACATAACATTCCGAAAGTTGTCGGCGGCGTCACGCCTGACTCCACCGAAGTCGCCGCCTTTCTTTATGCGCAGATCGTTAAGGACGTGCACGCCGTCAGTTCGGCGCGCGTTGCTGAGACTGCGAAGCTATTGGAAAACACTTTTCGGGCAGTAAACATTGGCATGGCCAACGAAATGGCGCGGCTTTGCTACGCGTTGAATATCGACACCTGGGAAGTGATTCGCGCCGCCGCGACCAAACCGTTTGGCTTCATGGCGTTTTATCCCGGACCGGGAATTGGCGGCCATTGCATTCCGCTCGATCCTCATTACCTTTCGTGGAAAGCGCGGCAACATGGCTTTGATTCACGCTTCATCGGATTGGCGGAAGAAGTTAATTCGCGCATGCCGGAGCACGTGGTCCAACTGGTGGCTGATGGGCTGAACGACGAAAGCAAGTCGATGAAGGGTTCGCGTGTTTTGTTGCTGGGCGTGGCTTACAAAAAAGACATCGACGACGTGCGCGAGAGTCCGGCGCTGTCGATCATCGATCGCCTGCGCGCGCGAGGCGCAACGGTGAGTTACCACGATCCGTTTGTAAAGGAAGTTCACTTTGACGACGCGCACACTGAAGGTGGCGGCCAACCGCTTGCTTCGGTGGAGTTAAATGACGCCGAACTACGGGACTCGGATTGCGTAATCATCGTTACCGATCACAGCGACATTGATTACAGCCGCGTAACGCGGTTGACGTCGTTGATAGTTGATACCCGCAACGCGCTAAACGGTGATGTCAGACGCGAGAGCAGCGCGCGCATTATCAGGTTGTAAGTCCAAAGTCCAAGGACCAGAGTCCAAAGTCAAGATTTGTAGGTGGACCTTGGACGTTGGGTTTTGGACGTTGGACTTTATTGAATGCTCAAAGTAATCAATGTTGTCGGTGCGCGGCCTAATTTCATGAAGGTCGCCCCGATTGTCGCGGCAATGAAGCGGCGCGAACGCGAGTTTGCGCCGCTTCTGGTTCATACCGGGCAACATTACGACGCCGACATGTCTGACGCGTTTTTCCGCGACCTTGATCTGCCGGCGCCCGATATTCATCTGGAAGTTGGTTCGGCGCCCCGCGACGAGCAGCTAGCCGCAGTCGAAGAACGGTTCGCACCGGTACTCGTAAAGGAAAAGCCCGACTGGGTGATCGTGGTCGGCGATGTAAATTCCACGCTCGCCTGCGCGCGTGCCGCGAAGAAATTAGCGATTAGGGTTGCGCATGTCGAAGCCGGCTTGCGCAGCTATGACTCGTCAATGCCCGAAGAGGCTAATCGCGTGGAAACAGATCGAATCGCGGATCTTTTGTTAACGCCCTCCGCCGACGCCGGAGATAACTTGCAAGCCGAGGATATTCCGCCGGAGCGCATTCGTTTCGTGGGAAACGTCATGATCGATTCGCTCTACCAACATCTGGAACGTTCGCGCCAATCGCCGATCAGAAATCAATTGGGTTTGACTGGCGCGGATTACGCCGTGCTGACCTTACACCGACCGGTAAACGTAGATGATCCGATCGTGTTCGGCAGAATTCTCGCGGCACTCGAGACCATCACCAACACGCTGCCGGTGATTTTCCCAGTTCATCCCCGAACGCGGAAAACAATTGCCGGCCTTGGTTTGCAGCAACGCGTTGAGAGAATGAAAGCCTTGCGTCTGATCGATCCGCTCGGGTATTTGGACTTTCTTAGTCTCTACAGCGGTGCGCGTTTAGTGTTGACGGATTCCGGGGGCATTCAGGAAGAGACCACGCAGCTCGGTATTCGCTGTCTGACGTTGCGCGAAAACACCGAACGGCCGATTACCGTAACGATGGGAACGAACAAAATCGTGGGCACCGATACGGCCCGGATTGTTGCGGCCGCGTCTGCCGCGCTTGCCGAAACGCCGCGCGAACCTGTTAGCATTCCGCTTTGGGATGGGCATACGGCGGAGCGCATCGTCGCGGCGCTGTGACCAGTTTGCCAACACCGCGTTAACCTGGATCGAAAGCAGCCTGCAATTGCGAAACTCTTCTGAGGATCCCAATACGTCTTCTAGTTCAACTATCGCGAAGGGCGTTCGCGGCTTGTTGAGCGGCAAGATCGGTTTCGCGCAGGCAATGCGCGAGGGGTTTCGCCGCGGGCGCGCAACGGCTGCTCGCCGTCGCGAACGAAAACTGATTACACAACTCGCGGCACAGCCAGCGCGCTTGCTGCCGGAATTTCAAAAACTCGCTTCATCCGCGCTGCTCAAACATTTCCGAACTCGGAAGACACCCAGTTTTCTGCCTGGCTTTGAAATCGCAGGAAGCAGCGCGGCTGAGACGTTAAATACTTTTCCTGAAGACGCGCGCCAGGTGATCGCCGCGGCGTGGCAAATTACGAAAGAACGACGTTGGCCCTTGTTGGGTTTTGGCTTGAAAGATTTCGGAAATCCGATCAACTGGCAGCGCGATCCACACTCCGGCAGAAGCTGGCCGCTCGAATATCACGCGGACACTCTCTTGTGGCACAACGACGGCTCGGACATACGCGTGTTGTGGGAACTCAATCGTCTGGGCCACCTGGTCACTTTGGGCCGTGCCTATGCGTTGACCAAAGAAGATGAATTTGCCACGGAGTTCATTGCTCAAGTGGAAAGTTGGCACGAACAGAACCCGCTCGGCCGCGGCGCAAACTGGTCGTGCGCAATGGAAGTTGCCTTGCGCTCTATTAATTTGCTGGCCGCGTTCTCGCTCTTCCGAAGTTCCCCAGCGCTGAACGAGGAGCGACTAGCGCTGCTGCTCAAGATGCTTGACCAGCACGGCGCGCACATCCAACGAAATCTTGAGTTTTCGTACGTCGCCACCAGCAACCATTATTTATCGGACGTTGCGGGCTTGTTGTGGCTGGGCATTATCTTGCCTGAACTGAGCGCCGCGAAAGAGTGGCGCGAATGGGCGCTCGCCGAAATGCTGCGCGAGATGGACAAACAAATCCTGCCTGATGGCGCGCATTACGAAGGTTCAACCGGCTATCACCGGTTCGTTCTCGAACTCTTTCTTTACTCGTTCATCCTTTGTCGCGCGAATGAGATTCCGATCGCGGACAAGTATTGGCGCAAGCTGCATTCGCTGCTGATCTACCTGCAGGCCATCGTGCGACCTGACGGGGCCGCGCCGCTGGTTGGCGATACCGATGGCGGTCAGGTGTTACAGCTAATTCCGCGCAGCGCGGACGATCACGCGTACCTGTTGGCGCTGGGTGCCGCTGTCTTCGAGGATTCGCAATTCAAGCTGGTACAGCTCGAGATGTCGCCCGAGTTGATTTGGTTTTTGGGAGCGAAAGGTCTGCAAACCTACGAACAGCTGGACACTTCAGCTACATCCGTTTCATCCGCAGGCTTTCCGGATGCCGGCACTTACGTGTTGCGGCACGATGATCTTTACTTGCTCTTCAACACCAACGGGCCGCACAAAAACAGACCGGCTTCGCACCGGCACAACGATGCCTTGAGTATTGAGGTGTCCGCCGGCGGCCGCGCCTTCATCGTCGATCCCGGAACGTATGTTTACACCGCCGACTTGCACGAGCGGCATCTCTTTCGCTCGACGGCCTATCATTCGACCGTGCAGCTCGACGGCGCTGAGCAGAATACAATTCGCGAAGAGGTGCCGTTTGTTATTGGCGCTGAAGCGCGCGTGAAAGTCCTGTCCTGGGAAAGCACGCTGGAACAGGATCGCGTTGTTGCCGAGCACTCCGGCTACGAACGCCTGGCTGAGCCGGCGACACACCGGCGCCGCGTCACGCTTCATAAGCCGGACCGTTGGTGGCTAGTCGAAGATGAGGTTATTGGCACTGGCGAACACGAGATTGCCGTGCGATTCCATTTTGACAGCGGACTTGAGATCGACCATTTCGATGGTAATCACGCTATGGCAACCGACAGAACCAATGATGCGCGTTTGTTAGTGTGTTCACTTGATCTCGATCAACCGCCAGCCCTGACAAACCAATTCACGTCGAAACACTATGGCGCAAAGGCCGCATCAGTTTCAGCCGGCTGGGCAACCAAAACGAAGCTGCCGTGCAAACTTCGCTGGGCGATCATACCGGTGTGCGCCGGTGACGATCAGAATGAACGCTACCGACTACTGACTACCGACTACTGACTACTGTCTATGTGTGGCATCTGCGGCATCTGGGAATACGGCGCCAGCGAAGGGCGAGTTGAACTCGCGCTCGTCGAACGCATGCGCGACGAACTGACGCATCGCGGGCCGGATGACAAAGGCTCGTTGAGCTTCGACGAGGGCCGCGGCGGACTGGGATTTCGTCGCCTCTCAATTATCGATCTTTCGCCGGCCGGCAACCAGCCGATGCACGGTTGCACGAAAGATGTTTGGCTGGTCTTCAACGGCGAGATTTACAACCACTTGCAATTGCGCCAGGGACTTGAGCAACGTGGCCATCATTATTCATCGCACACTGACTCGGAAACCATCCTGCATCTTTACGAAGAACGCGGTCTTGATTTTGTAAATGATCTTGAAGGTGACTATGCCATTGCCTTGTGGGATGCGCGACGTGAACAACTTGTGCTCGCGCGCGATCGCGTCGGTGTAAAGCCGCTCTACTTCCATCAGCAGGGCGGGCGCTTTATCTTCGCTTCGGAAATCAAGGCCATCCTGCAACACCCCGCGGTCAGGCCCGAAATTAATGAAGAATCGCTCTATCATTATCTGACTTTCCTCACCACGCCGGCGCCGCAAACGCTCTTTCGCGACATTCAGAAATTGCCAGCCGGACATCTGTTGATTATCAAACGCGACGGAACCGTCGAACTGAAACAATATTGGGACGCGTTGCCTCCCAAGCGGGATGAGCAGAACTTTGCGGCGGCGAGCGAAGCGGAACACAGCGAAGAAATCCTGCGCCTGCTGCGAGATTCAATTCGCAAACGCATGATGTCGGATGTGCCCTTTGGCGTGTTTCTTTCCGGCGGCGTCGACTCTTCGGCGAATGTAGCGTTGATGTCGGAGCTGATGTCGCAGCCGGTGCGCACCTACACCGTAGGCTTCGAAGACAACGAAGCACTGAACGAGCTTGAGAGCGCGCGGTCTGTAGCGCAACGCTTCAAAACGGATCATCACGAAGTAATTATCGGCCAACGCGACATGCAGCAGTTTCTGCCGGAGTTGATCTTTCACCAGGACGAGCCGCTGGCTGATCCGGTTTGCGTGCCGCTTTACTACGTCTCAAAACTGGCGCGCGAAACAGGCACGATCGTCGTGCAAGTCGGCGAAGGCGCTGACGAAATATTTGCGGGCTACGATTGGTTCAGAAAGTATGTGCGAATCTAT